>NZ_JBYVMF010000031.1:0-25615 GCF_058145095.1 Pseudomonas sp. MDV22-iso1 | reverse complement strand
GAAGGTCAGCAGGTTGAATATGCGGTGGTGACGGGGGAGAAGGGGTTGCAGGCTGAGGATGTTGTTGGGTTGTAACCTAAAGATCAAAAGATCGCAGCCTGCGGCAGCTCCTACGGGTGTACACATGACCCTGTAGGAGCTGCCGCAGGCTGCGATCTTTTCGCTTTTAAACAGTTTTCCAGGTGATCTCTTCTTCACCATCGGCACTGATGCGCATCCAGCGATCTGCGGTTTCCTCGCCTTCTTCCTCGACCCAGGTACCCGGAGCGCAACGTACTTCGACGTTCAGCGCGGCGAACGCAGCGCGGGCGCAGGCGATGTCGTCTTCCCACGGGGTCTGGTCACTTTCCAGGTACAGACTGTTCCATTTTCCGACGGCTTTCGGCAGCCAGGTGACGGGCACATTGCCTGCCTTGCACTTGTAGGTCTGGCCTTTCTGTACCCAGTCGGTGCACGGGCCCAGCGCGGCGCCGAGCCAGGCTGCGATGGCCTTGTAGTCGACGTCAGCGTCTTTCAGGTAAATCTCGATATCGGGTTGGCGCATGGATGTCCTCACTGCGGGTCTGAAAAATCCATTCGCGGATTTAGCCGGCCTCAAGCCATTGCTCAAGACCAAAAATTAAAGGTTATTGCAGCACGAAATAATCGTAGCGCATGGAAACAGTGACTTCGAACGGCTCGACCTGATCGATGACGGCCGCTCGACGCTCAGCGCTGGCGCGCCAGCCGTGAGGTGTCATCGCCAACAGGTTCGCCCGGTCCTGACTCTTTTCCAGGGTCAGTTTGAATTCCAGGGTTTCACTGTGCTGCAGCGCCATGCCTTCCGGCACCAGGGCGAGGTGCTTGTCGTCGGTGTATTCACGGACTTCGTCGTACAGCCGCTCGCGTAATTCCATCAGATGCCCGCTGGTCGGTCCGACTTTCATCAACCCGCCACCCTGGCTCAGTAAACGCTTGGCTTCTTCCCAGTCCAGAGGACTGAAAACGCTGGCGAGAAACTGGCAACTGCCTGAAGCCAACGGTACGCGGGCCATGCTGGCGATCAACCAGGTCAACTGCGGGTTACGTTTGCAGGCGCGTTTGACCGCTTCACGGGAAATATCCAGCGCGTAGCCGTCAGCATTCGGCAAGGCCTGGGCGATTTGCGCGGTGTAGTAACCCTCGCCACAACCAATGTCCAGCCAGCGCTGCGGCGCGTACTGCGCCGCCAACTCCGCCAGACGCTTGGCGACCGGCGCGTAATGGCCGGCGTTGAGGAAATCGCGCCGGGCTTCGACCATCGCCAGGTTATCCCCAGGGTCGCGGCTGTTTTTGTGCTGCACCGGCAGCAGGTTCAGGTAACCCTGCCGCGCGCGGTCGAAACGATGGCCGGCGGGGCACGCCACGCCGTTGTCCACCGCATTCAGCGGTTCGCTGCAGATCGGGCAGGCCAGCATCAGGCGAGCAACTTGATCAGGGTCTGGTAGTAGATTTCGGTCAATACGTCGAGATCGGCGGCAAGTACGCGCTCGTTGACCTGGTGAATCGTGGCGTTGACCGGACCCAGTTCGACGACTTGCGTGCCCATGGTCGCAATGAAACGACCGTCAGACGTACCGCCGCTGGTGGACGCTTTGGTCTCGCGACCGGTGACGTCCTTGATGCTCGACGCCACGGCATCCAACAGCGCACCCGGCTCGGTCAGGAACGGCAGACCGGAGAGCGCCCAATCGACGTGCCAGTCCAGGCCGTGCTTGTCGAGGATGTCGGCGACGCGTTTCTGCAGGCCTTCAACGGTCGACTCGGTCGAGAAACGGAAGTTGAACACCGCCACCAGATCACCCGGAATCACGTTGGTGGCGCCCGTGCCGGAATTCACGTTGGAAATCTGGAAGCTGGTCGGCGGGAAGAAATCGTTGCCGTGGTCCCAATGCTCGGCGGCCAGTTCAGCCAGGGCCGGGGCGGCGAGGTGAATCGGATTTTTCGCCAGGTGCGGGTAGGCCACGTGACCTTGCACACCGCGTACGGTCAATTTGGCACCGAGGGAGCCGCGACGACCGTTCTTGACCACATCACCGACCAGCGTGGTGCTCGACGGTTCGCCGACGATGCACCAGTCCAGACGCTCGTTGCGCGCAGCGAGGCGTTCGACCACGGCTTTGGTGCCGTGGTGCGCCGGGCCTTCTTCGTCGCTGGTGATGAGGAAAGCCACGGACCCTTTATGGTCCGGGTAGTCGGTGACGAAACGCTCGGCCGCCACGGTCATGGCCGCAAGGCTGCCTTTCATGTCCGCCGCGCCTCGGCCACAGAGCATGCCGTGCTCGTCGATCAGTGCGTTAAACGGGTCGATCTGCCAGGCCTGCACCGGGCCGGTCGGCACGACGTCGGTGTGACCGGCGAAGCACAGCACCGGGCCGTCATGTTTACCGTGAGTCGCCCAGAAGTTATCCACATCCTCGATGCGCATCGGTTCCAGCTTGAAACCGGCGTCGCCCAGGCGCTGCATCATCTGCTTCTGGCAATCGGCGTCGACCGGCGTCACGGACGGACGACGGATCAGGTCGATGGCGAGTTGAAGGGTCGGCGAAAGGTCGGCGTGGGCCGTCATGAAAAACTCCGGAAGCTGTAAATGTAGGAGCAAGCCTGTGTGGCGAGGGGACTTGCCCCGTTCGGCTGCGAAGCAGTCGTAAAACCAGTACACGCAATTTGCTTGAGTCACCGCGATGACTGAATTTTCGGGGCGACTTCGCCACCCAACGGGGACAAGTCCCCTCGCCACAGGTTTGCTCCTACAGGAATTGGGGCTGGGCCTGCAAAATGGCGGTTATCTTAAAGCAAAACGGCGACCATTGGCCGCCGTTTAGTGCATCTGTAGCGATTTAGACAGCCGGTGCGGTTTCGACTTCCGCCGCCGGTTTCGGCAGCGAAGACAGGAACGCCATGATCAGCGCCGCCAGATACGGCAGCGACTGCACCAGCAACATGGTCACCCAGAAGCGCATGTCGTTGCTCGGCAAGCCGTTCACCAGGAAGATTCCCAGCGCAGCGCCCCACAGCAGCATCATGATGAACACTTCTTCACGCGCCTCGGAAATCGCGACCCAAAAGCCATGATTGTCGGCGTTTTTCGGTGTGCGGAAGAACGGAATGCTGCTGGTGAAGAAACCGTACAGCACCGCTTTGGCGATGGTGTGCGACAACGCCAGCCCAGCCAGGGCTGCACAGAACGCGTCCTTGAGGTTGACCCCGACCGCGCGACGGTACAGGAAGATGATCTTGCCAACCTTGAACACGAACAACGCCAAGGGCGGGATCGCGAAAATCAACAACGGTGGATCGACACGCTGCGGCACGATAATCATCGCCGCGGACCACAAAAGGGCGCCCACGGTGAAGAAGATGTTCATGCCGTCGGCGACCCACGGCAACCAGCCCGCCAGGAAGTGATAACGCTGGCCGCGGGTCAGTTCGGTGTCCTTGCCGCGCAACAGACTGGCGGTGTGACGCTTGATGATCTGAATCGCGCCATAGGCCCAGCGGAAACGCTGTTTCTTGAAGTCGATAAAGGTATCGGGCATCAGCCCCTTGCCGTAGCTGGTGTGGTAATACGCCGCTGACAGGCCTTTCTCGAACACCCGCAGACCGAGCTCGGCGTCTTCACAGATGCACCAATCGGCCCAGCCCAATTCCTCCAGCACCGAGCGCCGGGTCATGGTCATGGTCCCATGCTGGATGATCGCGTCACGGTCGTTACGGGTGACCATGCCGATATGGAAGAAGCCTTTATATTCCGCGTAGCAGAGCTTTTTGAACGTGCTTTCGTTCTGGTCGCGATAATCCTGTGGCGATTGCACCACGGCGATTTTCGGGTCGGCGAAGTGCGGCACCATGTGCTTGAGCCAGTTCGGGTCTACGCAGTAGTCCGAGTCGATCACCGCAATCACTTCAGCATCTTTGGCGGTATGCGGGATCAGGTAATTCAGCGCGCCACCCTTGAAACCGGCCAGCGGGGCGACGTGGAAGAACTTGAAGCGCGGGCCGAGGGTTTCGCAGTAGGCCTGCACCGGTTCCCAGACCGCCGGATCCTTGGTGTTGTTGTCGATGATCAGGACTTCGAAATCCGGATAGTCGAGATTGGCCAGGGCGTTGAGGGTCTGTTTGACCATCTCCGGCGGCTCGTTGTAGCAAGGCACGTGAATCGAGACTTTGGGTCTGTAATCCGAATCCCCCACTACGGGCAGGAATTCTCTTCGACGCTTGTGCGTCCAGACCGCTTCGGCCAGTTCGTGGGCCTCGGTCAGCAGCACGATAAACACACCGAGCGCACCGAGGGCGAGCAGGAACCCCACCGTCAGGCTGAACCAGGTGCTGTATTGCTGGCTGTAGTCGTAACCGATCCATACCAGCACCGAACCGCACAGGAACGCAATGAAGGTCAGGAAGGTGCGGCCCCGTTGGCGCAGGGCCGAACCGTCGATCATCAACAAGGTCAGCGAGAGCAAGGCCAGGACTGCAGAACCGATCGCCAGCACACGCCATTGCGGGATCGCTACCACCGGGCCTTCGAAGTTGAATTTCTGTTGGCGTGCGGCGTTGAACACGCCCCAGTACGCGCCTACCGAACCTTCGTCACTGGCTTTCCACGGCTGGTCGAAGGCTTCGATCACGAAGTAGTTGAAGCCTTGGCGGTTGAGTTTGTTAACCAGGGTGCGCAGGTAAATCGCCTGATCTGCCGGGCTGGCGTCGGTGCCGCCGCGCATGCGGCCGTTGCTCGGCCAGCCAACCTCCGATAGCAGCAGCGGTTTTTTCGGGAACATCTTCTTCAGGTCGCGAGCGCGATCGAGGACGAACTGGCCGGCCTTGTCCACCGGGATGAACTCCCAGTACGGCAGGACGTGGGCAGCAATCAGGTCAACGTGCTTGGCCAGTTCAGGGTGTTCTTCCCAGACGTGCCATTGCTCGGAGGTAGTCACCGGGACTTTTACGGCCGCGCGGACGCGGTCCAGAATCACGCTCAGTTCCGCGGCGGTAATTTCCTTACGGAAGATCGCCTCGTTGCCTACAACCACACGAACCACACTGCGGGAGGTGTTGGCGATTTCGATGGCACGCAGGATTTCTCGTTCATTGCGTTCCTGGTCCGGGCTGATCCAGATCCCTAGCGTCACGCGCAGGCCGAACTCTTCCGCCAGCTTGGGGATATCACCCAATGTGCCGTCTACCGAGTAAGTCCGGATGTTGTCCGTCAGCTTGCTCATGATCTCCAGATCGCGACGCATTTCCTCGTCGGTCGGGTACTGGTCTTTTTGTGGGTACTGGCCTTGCTGAAACGGCGAGTAGGAAAAGCCGGAGATCTGTTCAGGCCAGTTAGGGGCAGTGACCGGGCGATTGATCAGTGCCCAGAAGCCGGTAAACAAGGCTGCGATGGCGAGCACCACGACCAGGTTGAGTCCAAATTTACGCGATGACATGGCTATTTCAGGTTCCAAAAAGGCTGTGGAACGAAGGTTTTGGCGGTGACGGGGCTGCCTAAGAGCAGGGGCGCGCATCCTACACCGGGCGTTCACTGACCGTACAGCGAACAGGGAAATGCCTGACTTTTGGCACTGCACTTTCACATAAGTTCTTACACTTGTAGCCTTAAGCTTAAAACTTGTCGCTGCGAAGCCCTATAATGCGCGCCGGTTTTTGGGGTAATGGTCATGAGTACAGAAGATCCGCGTTTTGCAGGCATCGCCCGGTTGTATGGCATCGAAGGTCTCGCACGCCTGCGCGCGGCGCATGTGGCGATCGTCGGCGTCGGCGGCGTCGGTTCCTGGGCGGCGGAAGCCATCGCGCGGTGTGGTGTGGGCGAGATTTCCCTTTTTGACCTGGACGATGTCTGTGTCAGCAACGCCAACCGGCAGCTGCATGCGCTGGACAGCACCGTGGGCAAACCCAAGGTCGAGGTCATGGCTGAGCGTCTGCGCGGGATCAACCCCGAGTGCACCGTGCATGCGGTGGCGGACTTCGTGACCCGGGAAACCATGGCCGAATACATCACGCCGAACATCGATTGCGTGATCGACTGCATCGACAGCGTGAATGCCAAGGCGGCGTTGATCGCCTGGTGCAAGCGTCGCAAGATCCAGATCATCACGACCGGTGGAGCGGGTGGGCAAATTGATCCGACGCTGATTCAAGTCTGCGACTTGAACCGCACATTCAATGACCCGCTGGCTTCGAAAGTGCGTTCAACGCTACGCCGCGATTACAACTTCTCCCGCACCGTGACCCGCCACTACAGCGTGCCGTGCGTGTTCTCGACCGAGCAACTGCGCTACCCGAAACCGGATGGCAGCATTTGCCTGCAGAAGAGTTTCGTCGGGGATGGCGTGAAGCTGGACTGCGCGGGCGGGTTTGGCGCGGTGATGATGGTGACGGCGACGTTCGGCATGGTCGCGGCGACCAAGGCTGTGGACAAGATTGTGGCAGGGGTGCGGCGGCCGGCGGATCGGGTTAAGCCTCAAGCCTGACATCGAGTTCTATACGCTCAGCCGTGTAGCAGCTGTCGAGGCACGAGGCTGCGTTGCGTGTCCGCAGGACTGCCCTCGGGGCCGCTGCGCAGCCCAACGCAGCCTCGTGCCTCGGCAGCTGCTACATACCTGGCAGCGATCGGGCCTACAGGGTTGCAGCAAGTTCATTCATTCGCTGCAGTACGGCATTGAGGCCGTTACTTCGAGACGGGGAGAGTTGCCGGCTCAACCCCAGCTGATTGAACCACTCCGGTAAATCCACCTGCTGCAGCTCTGCCGCCGACAAACCATTGACCCGAGCCAGCAACAACGCCACCAACCCGCGAATCAATCGCGCATCGCTGCTCGCCGCAAACTGCCAGTGCCCGTCGACGAGCGTAGCTACCAGCCACACCTGGCTTTCACAGCCATGCACCCGATTAGCGTCAACCGTGTCTGCATCGCTCAGTGCGGGCAGGCGGTCGCCCCATTGCATCAGCAGTCGCGCGCGTTGTTCCCAGCCAGCCGCATTCTGAAAAGTGTCCAGCGCAGTAACCGCATCAGCAGGCAAACTCATCGCAGCATCTCCAGCGCCTGATCCAGCGCCTCAAAGAAGCGTTCCAGGTCTTCGGAATCGTTGTACAGCGCCAACGACACCCTGATCGCTCCGGCCAGCTCAAAGCTTTTCAGCAAAGGCATGGCGCAGTGATGGCCTGCGCGTACGGCGATGCCTTGCTCTGTCAGCAGATGGGCCACATCGGAGTTATGCACGCCTTCGACGACAAAACTGACCAGTGCCAGCTGCGGTTTACCCAACAGGCGAATGCCGTTGCGTGCCTCAAGGCCCTTGAGCAGATACTCATGCAGCGCCGCTTCGTGGGCGGATACCGCGTCTTGATCGAGCCCGGCAAGATAATCCAGCGTCGCGCCCAGGCCAATCACGCTGGCAATCGGTGGTGTGCCCGCTTCAAAACCCAGCGGCGCCGAGCGGAAGCGGGCGTCGTGGTAATTGGCGTCCAGCACCATTTCACCGCCGAACTGCCAGGGCCGCAGCTGTTCAAGGGCTTCAGTGCGCCCGAACAGCACACCCAGGCCATCGGGTCCGTAGAGCTTGTGGCTGGAAAACACATAGAAATCGCAGCCCAGCGCCTGCACGTCATGGCGACCATGCACCACGCCTTGGGCACCGTCGACCACGGTCAGCGCATTGTGCGCCTTGGCCATGGCCAGCAACGAGGTCAACGGTTGCCAGGCGCCGAGCACATTGGACAGCTGACTGACTGCCAGCAAGCGGGTGCGTGGGTTGATCAGCTGTGCGGCGGCTGCAAGGTCAATCAAACCGTCGGCACCCAGCGGCAAGACCACCAGTTTCAGTTCACGACGCAGGGCCAGTTGCTGCCACGGCAGCAGATTGGCGTGATGCTCCAGGGCGCTGATGACAATCTCATCGCCCGGTCGGAATAAATGTTCGAGGCCATAGGCCAGGAGGTTCAGCGCAGACGTGGCGCCGTGGGTGAAGATGATTTGTCCGCATTCGCCGACGTTCAGCCATTGGGCGACTTTGCTACGGCTGTCCTCGAACGCCTGGGTGGCGTGGGCGCCGGGCAGGTGTTGCGCCCGATGCACGTTGGCCGCGCCATTGGCGTAGTAATGTGCCAGAGCATCCAGCAGTGCTTGAGGTTTTTGGGTGGTGGCGGCGTTGTCCAGATAGGTCTGGTCTTGCCGTTGCAGCGCAGCGATGGCCGGAAAGTCGGCGCGCCAGGGAGAGGGAATCATCATGTTAGCGGGCCCTGGTGGGTGTACGCCGAACCCTTGTAGGAGCGAGCTTGCTCGCGATGGGCGTAAACGATAACGCGTGCTATCTGGATGACCGCGTTGCCGTTACGTTTTTCGCGAGCAAGCTCGCTCCTACACGGGTGGGAGTGCGACGCTTAGTTGTGAGCGTGCAACGCTTCGTTCAGTTCGATCGCCGATTTGTGGGTTTTGCACTCCACGGCACCGGTTTCCGAATTGCGGCGGAACAGCAGGTCCGGCTGACCAGCCAATTCGCGGGCCTTGACGACTTTGACCAACTGGTTGTTCTCGTCCAGCAGCGCGACTTTGGTGCCAGCGGTGACGTACAGGCCCGATTCAACGGTGTTGCGGTCGCCCAGCGGGATACCGATACCGGCGTTGGCGCCGATCAGGCAGCCTTCGCCGACCTTGATCACAATGTTGCCGCCGCCCGACAAGGTACCCATGGTCGAGCAACCGCCACCCAGGTCCGAACCCTTGCCGACGAAAACGCCAGCCGACACGCGGCCTTCGATCATGCCCGGGCCTTCGGTGCCTGCGTTGAAGTTGACGAAACCTTCGTGCATCACGGTCGTGCCTTCACCGACATAAGCGCCCAGACGAATACGGGCGGCATCAGCGATACGCACGCCGGCCGGAACCACGTAATCGGTCATTTTCGGGAATTTATCCACCGAGAACACTTCGAGCAGTTCGCCGCGCAGACGCGCTTCAAGTTGGTGCTCGGCCAGTTCGCTCAGGTCGATCGCACCTTGGCTGGTCCAGGCCACGTTCGGCAGCAACGGGAACACGCCGGCCAGGTTCAGGCCGTGTGGCTTGACCAGGCGATGGGACAGCAGGTGGAGTTTGAGGTAAGCCTCAGGCGTCGAGGTCAGTTGCGCATCGTCGGCCAGCAGGGTGGCAACCAGCGGTTTGTGGCTTTCGGCCAGGCGGGTCAGCAGTGCGGCCTGGGTCGCGTCGACGCCTTTGGCGGCTTCAGCCAGTTGAGAGGCCTGGGCGGTGGTGAACGTGATGGCCTGGTTGCCTGCGGTGTAGCCCAGAATAGGCGCAATGGCGGCAACCAGTTCGGCGGACGGATTGAGCAGTGGCTGCGCGTAAAACACTTCCAGCCATGCGCCTTGACGGTTTTGAGTGCCGACACCAAAGGCCAGGCTGAACAGGGTAGTGGACATGTGAATACCTCTAACAAAATTGAACGGGCTGGCTTACTTGAGCGCTGCCGCGTAGATATCTGGCTTGAAGCCAATCAGGGTACGGTCACCGAGATCGAGCACCGGGCGCTTGATCATCGAAGGTTGTGCGAGCATCAGTTCGATGGCTTTCGCCTGGTCGAGATCGGCTTTGCGTTCGTCGTCGAGTTTGCGAAAGGTCGTGCCTGCACGGTTCAACACCACTTGCCAGCCGTGCTCATCACACCACTGGGTCAGGTGTTCACGGTCGATACCGGCCGTTTTGTAATCATGGAAGTCATAGCTGACAGCGTGTTCATCGAGCCAGGTGCGCGCCTTTTTCATGGTGTCGCAGGCTTTGATGCCGAAAAGGTGCAACGTTTTACTTGAAACGGTCAAGGAATTGCCCCCTTTACAGGTGCTGGAAAAATAAGGTGAAGGATTATGCCATGACCCTTCAGTTAATACCCAAAACCCTGTGGGAGTGAGCTTGCTCGCGGTGGCGATGTAACCGTCCAACATCGATATTGACTGACCCATCGCGATCGCGAGCAAGCTCGCTCGTACAGGGATATCAGACAGGCTGATACTCGCGATGCGACATTGGTACAACGGCCAGCCGCCAGTCTAAGCGGCTAATATGGCACTTCAATGCTGTCGAATGTCCGGGAAACCCGTTTTATGCAAACCGCCTATACCGTCCTGATTCTGCTGATGCTGGTGAGCGTTTCACGCCTGGTGGGGCGAGTCATCCCGCTGCCGCTACCGCTGGTGCAAATTGGCGCTGGAGCCCTACTGGCCTGGCCGACACTGGGTTTGCATGTGGCGCTGGATCCTGAATTGTTTCTATTTTTGTTTTTGCCGCCGCTGCTGTTCTCGGACGGCTGGCGCATGCCCAAGCGTGAACTGTGGCGGCTGCGCGGGCCGATTCTGATGCTGGCCGTGGGACTGGTGCTGTTTACCGTCGTGGGCGCCGGATATTTCATTCATTGGCTGTTGCCGAGCATTCCGCTGCCGGTGGCATTCGCATTGGCGGCGGTGCTGTCACCGACAGATGCCGTGGCGGTGTCGGCGATTTCCCGTAATCGCCTGCCAACGCCGTTGATGCACATGCTGCAGGGTGAAGCGCTGATGAACGACGCCTCGGGTCTGGTGACGTTCAAGTTTGCCCTGGTCGCAGCAGTGACCGGCGTTTTCTCGTTGGCCAATGCAAGCCTGACGTTTGTTCTGGTGGCGATCGGTGGGCTGGCCGTCGGCGTGGCGCTAAGTTGGCTGGTGGGGCGTTTGCGGTCCTGGATGATTGCTCGCGGCTGGGACGACCCGGCAACGCATGTGGTGTTCATGTTGTTGCTGCCGTTTGCGGCTTACGTACTTGCTGAACGACTGGGGGCGTCGGGCATCCTGTCGGCCGTCGCGGCAGGGATGATGCAGAGCTGGCTCGACCTGTTGCCTCGGCAGACCAGCACTCGGCTGCTTAATCGTAGTGTCTGGTCATTACTGGAGTTCGCCTTCAACGGCTTGATCTTTTTGCTGTTGGGCTTGCAGTTGCCAGACATCATCAAGGCGGTGGCCAGCCATGAGACATCGTTGTGGCCAACCCTGCTTTATCGCTGCCTGGACGTCGTGGCGATATTTCTGGTGCTGCTGGTGTTGCGGTTTGTCTGGGTGCAGAGCACGTGGCGCTTTTCCGGACTGCTGCGTCGCTGGCGCGGTAAGGATGAAATGACCCAAGTGCCTACCGCCCGATCCTGCTGGTTGCTGACCGTTGGCGGAGTAAGAGGGGCGGTGACACTGGCGGGTGTGCTGTCGGTGCCAATGTTGATGGGGGGAGAGGCTTTTCCTGAGCGTGATTTGCTGATTTTCATCGCTGCCGGGGTGATTTTGCTGTCGTTGGTTGCCGCCTGCATCGCGTTGCCGCTTTTGCTGCGCGGCATTGAAGCCAGCCCTGACGACAAACGGCGCAGTGAAGTGCGTGACGCGTGGCGCAAAACGGCTGAAGCCGCGATTCAGGCGCTCGAGTCAGAGGAGGTCAATCCCCAGGATGCTGCCGAAACAGCGTTGGCGGCTGAATTGAGGGCGCGGATCATGTCCGAGTACCGGCATCAATTGGACGTGTTCAACGATTCGGCAGAAGCTCAGGCACTAGCATTCCAGATGGATTTGCTGGAGCGACGCATGAGATTGAAGGCGCTGCGAGCGCAGCGCCTGGAGTTGTACAAACTCAGCCGTCACCACCAGATTGGTGATGATGTATTGCGTGAGGTGCTTGGGGAACTGGACCTGAGTGAAGCAAACTTGGGGCAAATTAAATAATGAGCTGGTTAGAGGCGGGGATATATCGTTCTTATATTGATCTTGTCTTGTTCGCTGATTACCAGATTGTGACCTACTTGCCAGTCTCCGTAAGTGAGTTCGTTCGGAATGCTGTAGTGCATGATCGATTGTTTATCGTAGGTTCCTGTGTGAGTGCGCGGGTCTTTGCTGACGTTGAATAGATTGATATCAACGTCTGTTTTGCTCCAGCCCTGAGTGTCGCGGTAGAAGTCATAGACCTTTTCCTTGTTCCAGGGAATTCTGGCATGGGGGTGCAGATGTTCGTGCTCCAAACCCAGTACGTGACCAAACTCATGCAGTAATGTGCGCTCAAAAGACCAATGGTCCGGTTTCGATGCGACGAGCAGAGTGGGTTGATCGGGAGGTGCTATCAAGGCATCAGTACCCAGGTAGGATTCATTGTGCTTTCCACCCAGGTAAAGCCGGATGTCGGCTGGGCGATTCTTTACAAAATCGAGCGCGAGGCTGTGGTGTGGGTCCCACTGTCTGATGATTCTTTCTACTCGATACTCCAGTTCGTCAGGTAGCGTTTCCATGAAGGAAACGGTCAGGGTTCGGCCATTGTCCCAAAACTTGCTGTAGGTGCCGACAGCGCGTTTGCTTCGCTTGCCGGGTGACGTGGGTTCGGCATTGTTGGGCGTTTCTTTTATCGCCATGTCATATGACGCTAGTGTACTAAGCGGTTGTATTAATTTAACGAACTGTTCGCTGTGCATAAGTTACATCCTTGTCAATTAAAACAGTCTGCCTCGTTCCAGAAGGCATGATCTTATGAAGTCAAAGTTCAGGATAGTATTGATGCGGGTAGAGGGGTGGGTGGTGTTGTAAGCTGATATTGAAGAAAAGTCCCGTGCCTGCATTGCACAGCACGGGACGTGTTATTTATTGTTGTCCGGTAATGAATGCACGAATGCGCACTGCTGCCTCGACACATTCTGCCAGCGGCGCTACAAGTGCCAGGCGCACTCGGCCTGCACCTGGATTGAAACCGTCTACCTCGCGGGACAGATAAGACCCGGGCACCACGGTCACATGCTCTTCGCGGAACAGGTCGCGGCAAAACGCTTCGTCATCACCTTCAACATTTGGCCACAGGTAAAAACCACCATCGGGGCGCTGCACGTCCATGACCGGGCTCAGAATTTCCAGCACAGCGTCGTACTTCTCGCGATAGAGGTCACGGTTGGCGCGTACATGCGCTTCGTCATTCCACGCGGCAATACTGGCAAGTTGGGTCTGAACCGGCATCGCGCAGCCGTGGTAGGTGCGATACAACAGGAAGCCTTTGAGAATGTCCGCATCACCGGCCACGAAGCCCGAACGCAGGCCCGGCAGGTTGGAGCGCTTGGACAGGCTGTGGAACACCACGCAGCGTTTGAAGTCCTTGCGACCCAGTTCCACACACGCACTGAGCAGGCCAGCCGGTGGGGTTTGCTCGTCGAAGTACAGTTCGCTGTAGCACTCGTCCGCGGCAATTATGAAATCGTATTCGTCAGCCAGGGCGATGAGTTTTTTCAGGGTGTCGACTGGAATCAACGCTCCTGTCGGATTGCCTGGGGAGCACAGGAACAGGATCTGGCAGCGTTTCCAGATGTCCGGGGATACCGCCTCGAAATCCGGGTTGAAACCGTTTTCGTCAAGGCAAGGCAGGTAGTGTGGCTTGGCTCCGGCGAGAAACGCCGCGCCTTCGTAGATCTGATAGAACGGGTTCGGACTGACGACCAGGGCGTCTTCGCCACGGTTGACGACGGTTTGCGTGAAGGCAAACAGCGCCTCCCGGGTACCGTTGACCGGCAACACGTTGCGTGCCGGGTCGAGCCAGCCCGTCGGCACGTTGAAGCGACGCTCGCACCAGGCCGTGATGGCTTCACGCAAAGCCGGTATGCCGAGGGTCGTCGGGTATACGGCCATCTGATCCAGATTGCTTGCCAAAGCCTCGGCGACGAAGCTCGGAGAACGGTGCTTGGGCTCGCCAATGGACAGGGCGATGGCGCGCTTGTCCGGGTTTGGCGTAACGCTGCCGAGCAGGGCGCGGAGCTTTTCGAAAGGGTAAGGCTGGAGCTGGTTCAGTGCGTTGTTCATGCTGGTCTCGTTCAATCCGGAAGTGACCCCTGTGGCGAGGGGATTTATCCCCGCTGGGCTGCGAAGCGGCCCTGAAAACTTTACGACTGCTTCGCAGCCGCACGGGGATAAATCCCCTCGCCACAGGGGGCACTCCCACAGGGGGAATAGGTAGTTTCAGATGCTGATGCGCGACAGTTTGATATCGGATTCCTGATTGACGGTCAGTTGTTCGACGATTGCATCCTGCAAGCGGCTGCACAGCAACGGATCCGACAACGGCTGGTTGTTCGCGTCCGTGATAAAGAACACGTCTTCCACGCGCTCCCCCAGGGTGGCGATCTTGGCGTTCTGCAGGGACAGGTCGAATTCCAGAAAGATCGTACCGATCCTTGCCAACAGGCCAGGACGGTCCGGCGCGCTGAGTTCCAGCACCGTCACCGGACGCTGGGCATCGTTATGAATCGTCACTTGAGGCGCAAACGCAAAGTGCTTCAGTTGTCGCGGCACCCGTCGCTGGATGATGGTCGGGTAGTCGTCCGGGTTGCGCAGGGCTTCGGTCAGGCCTTCGCGAATCTGTTTGACCCGTGCAGGATTGTCGCCGATCGAGTCGCCATCAGTGTCAAGCACGATGTAGGTGTCGAGGGTGAACTGGCTGCTGGAGGTAATGACTCGGGCGTCATGAATGTTCAGGTTGAGCTGATCCATCGCTGCCACGGTCACGGCGAAGAAGTCGTGCTGGTCCGGTGCATAAATGAAGATCTGCGTGCCGCCCTCGAATTCGCGCTGGGTGGTTTCCTTGATCAGAACGAGCGGCCCGCCATCAGCCGGCTGCTGGAGAATCGCGTCACTGTGCCAGGCAACATCGCCGGCAGTGTGGCGCAGAAAATAGTCGTCACCCAATTGTGCCCACAGCTGTTCGACGTCGTCCGGATCGGTGCCGCCGCGGACCAGAATATCCAGGGCGGCGCTTTGGGTCTGGCGGATCTGCTCTTCGCGATCCACCGGGTTTTCCAGGCCACGGCGCAAGGCGCGTTTGGTTTCGGTATAGAGCTGGCGCAACAGGCTCGCGCGCCAGGAGTTCCACAGCGTCGGGTTAGTGGCGTTGATGTCCGCAACGGTCAACACGTACAGGTAATCCAGGTGGGTTTCATCACCGATGATCTGGGCGAAGTCGTGGATCACTTGCGGGTCGGACAAGTCCTTGCGCTGGGCGGTTGTCGACATCACCAGGTGGTTCTGCACCAGCCAGACGATCAGCCGGCTGTCCCACAACGGCAACTGGTGGCGCTGGCAAAAGGCCTCGGCATCCACCGCGCCGATTTCGGAGTGGTCGCCATGCCGGCCTTTGCCAATATCGTGGTACAGCCCGGCCAGGTAGATCAGCTCTGGTTTTGGCAGCTTGCCCATGAGTTTGCTGGCCAGCGGGAATTTTTCCGACACCTGCGTGTACTGCAATTTGCGCAGGTGTTTGATGAGATTCAGGGTGTGGGCGTCGACCGTATAGATGTGAAACAGGTCGTGCTGCATCTGCCCGACAATGAAGCCGAACTCTGGTAGATAACGCCCGAGGATGCCGTAACGGTTCATCCGGCGCAGGTTGCGATGAATGCCGATCTTGCATTTGAACAGCTCGATAAACAGGCTGGTGTTGCGGATGTCGTTACGGAAATCGTCATCGATCAGGTGGCGGTGTTCACGCAGCAGACGAATGGTGTCTGCACGCACGCCTTTGATTTCCGGCTGCTGGGCCATCAGCACGAAGATTTCCAGCATCGCGAAGGGGGTGCGGCGGAAAACGTTGTCGTTGCGGGCCTCGATGTAGCCGTCGTGCAGTTGGAACCGCGAGTTGATCGGCTGCGGAGGCGCTTCGTCTTCCGGTGCGAGGATGACTTCCTCGAAGTGCTGGATGATCAGGTCGCTGAGTTGGGCAATGCTCATCACCACCCGATAATACTGCTGCATGAAGTTTTCAATGGCTTGCTTGGCGTCATCGCCCTCGAAACCCAGCAACCCGGCAATGGAGCGCTGGTGATCGAACAGCAGGCGGTCCTCGGAGCGACCCGCGAGCATGTGCAGGGCGTAACGGACTTTCCACAAGAACTCCTGGGAAGAAGCCAGCAAGGCGTTTTCGCTTTCAACCAGAAAACCTTCGCCTGCCAGTGCGCGCAGGTTCAAGGTGCCGTATTCGCGGCGGGCGACCCAGAGAATCGTCTGAATATCGCGCAAGCCGCCGGGGGAGCCTTTGACGTTGGGTTCCAGGTTGTATTCGGTATCGTTGTACTTGTGGTGGCGGGCTTTTTGCTCGGCGCGTTTGGCCAGGAAAAAGTCCTTGCTCGGCCACATGTGCGCGGTGCTGGTGACTTCCAGCATGCGCTGGCGCAATCGCTCGGGACCGCAGATGGTGCGGCTTTCCATCAGGTTGGTGACCACCGTCAGGTCGGCGCGGGCCTCGACGGCGCACTCGTCGACTGATCGAACGCTCTGGCCGACTTCCAGGCCGATGTCCCACAGCAGCGTCAGGAATCGCTCGATGGAGTCACGGAAAACTTCGTGGTCGGCGCTGTCGAGCAGGATCAGCAGGTCGATGTCGGAATAGGGGTGAAGCTCTCCCCGGCCGTAGCCGCCGACCGCAATTAGCGCGATGTCGGCGTCTTCGCTCCAGTTGAACTGTTCCCAGGCCTTTTGCAGGATGTTATCGACGAACCAGGCGCGATCCTCGATCAGCCGGCGAATGTCCCGGCCGCTGCGAAAGCGCCCGTCGAGTACCTCGCGGGCTTGGCGGATCGCCTTCTTGAAGGCGGCGATAGGGCTTGCCTTCAGGGCCAGTTCAGCCTGGAACTGGCCGCGGTCGAAGAGTTCTGGATCCACCTGCGGCATTGATTGGCTTTCCTGTTTGTAAGACTAAGCGCTAAGGCTGAGCGCGATGCGGCCCTTATTAAGCCGAAACGCGCGGGATGGTGTCGTCGGCGCGCAGGGTGAAAATCTCGTAACCGGTTTCGGTCACCGCCAGGGTGTGTTCCCACTGGGCCGAAAGCTTGCGGTCCTTGGTGATCGCGGTCCAGCCGTCGCCCAACACTTTGGTGTCGGCCTTGCCCTGGTTGATCATCGGTTCGATGGTGAAGGTCATGCCGGCTTTCAGCTCCATGCCGGTGCCCGCTCGGCCGTAGTGCAGAATCTGCGGTTCTTCGTGGAACACCTTGCCGATGCCGTGACCGCAGAACTCGCGGACCACCGAAAAGCCATTCTTCTCGGCATGCTTCTGTATCACTTCGCCGATATCCCCGAGACGGCAGCCAGGCTTGACGATTTCAATGGCCTTGTACATGCACTCCTGGGTGATCTGCGACAGGCGCTCGGCCCAGAGGGGGACCGTGCCGACGTGGAACATGCGGCTGGTGTCGCCGTGGTAGCCGTCCTTGATCACGGTGACGTCGATGTTCAGCGTGTCGCCATCCTTGAGCGGTTTCTCGTTCGGGATCCCGTGGCAGACCACGTGATTGATCGAGGTGCAGATAGACTTCGGATAGCCTTTATAGTTGAGCGGGGCAGGGATGGCTTGCTGCACATTGACGATGTAGTCGTGGCAGATGCGGTCCAGCTCTTCGGTCGTGACCCCCGGCTTGACATGTTCGGCAATCATTTCGAGCACGTCGGCGGCCAGTTTGCCGGCGACACGCATCTTTGCGATGTCCTCTGGGGTCTTGAGGGTGACGGTCATACAGGCTCTCTCTGCGCTCGACGGCGCTTAACTAATTCGGAATGGGCGGTGCGCGATCAATCTTCGCAGCCCTTAAAAACGCGATTCTAACAGACGACCAGCGCATATCTGAGCCTCTGTGCATCGCATCTGTCTATAGATGGGCGCATTCTTGAGCGATTCCAAGGGGCGAATAAAGGCGTGCGTCAGGATTTAAGAATCCGGGTTCCGTTTTTTGCAACCTTATGATATAAAATGCGCCGCTTTCCGGGGATACCCCGAAGAGCTTAAATCCACACACGTGTCGACACGATGACCTGGGTGCCTTCAGCTGATGCTGCTGGTTGGTCATTGGGATACGTGGAGGCCAAACCCGACTTATTAAGGAACTATCATGTCCCAAGTCAACATGCGCGATATGCTGAAGGCCGGTGTGCACTTCGGTCACCAAACCCGTTACTGGAACCCGAAAATGGGTAAATACATTTTCGGCGCGCGTAACAAGATCCACATCATCAACCTTGAAAAAACCCTGCCAATGTTCAACGAAGCTCTGACTTTCGTAGAGCGTCTGGCCCAGGGCAAAAACAAGATTCTGTTCGTCGGCACCAAGCGTTCCGCTGGCAAGATCGTTGCTGAAGAAGCAGCACGTTGCGGTTCGCCGTACGTCGATCACCGCTGGTTGGGCGGCATGCTGACCAACTTCAAAACCATCCGTGCTTCCATCAAGCGTCTGCGTGACCTTGAAGTGCAAGCCGAAGACGGTACTTTCGCCAAGCTGACCAAGAAAGAAGCGCTGATGCGCACTCGCGATCTTGAGAAGCTCGATCGTTCCCTGGGTGGTATCAAGGACATGGGCGGTCTGCCAGACGCACTGTTCGTTATCGACGTTGATCACGAGCGCATCGCGATCACCGAAGCCAACAAGCTGGGCATCCCGGTTATCGGCGTAGTCGATACCAACAGCAGCCCGGAAGGCGTTGACTACATCATCCCAGGCAACGATGACGCAATCCGCGCTATCCAGCTGTACATGGGTTCGATGGCTGACGCTGTCATCCGTGGTCGCAACCACGTTGCTGGCGGCACCGAGCAGTTCGTTGAAGAAGCTCCGGTAGCTGCAGCTGAGTAATTGACGCCTTGGCGTTGACTCAGTAAGCAAAAAGGGGGCTTGGCCCCCTTTTTGCCACCTCGAAAACCATCTGTCAGCGGCGCAGCTACAGCATTTGTAACGTGCAGCAGCTAACAAGGTGGTTCGAGAAGAATTGAACGCCCGTTCGATCGGGTGGAATGGTTGAAAACCTATCCAAGAGGAATTTTGAAATGGCAGAGATTACTGCAGCGTTGGTCAAAGAACTGCGCGAGCGTACCGGCGAAGGCATGATGGATTGCAAAAAGGCCTTGACCAAGGCTGGCGGCGACATCGAGAAAGCCATTGATGACATGCGTGCTTCGGGCGCCATCAAAGCTGCCAAGAAAGCTGGCAACGTTGCCGCTGAAGGCGCTATCGCGCTGAAAGAAGACGGTAAATCGGCCGTTCTGCTGGAAGTGAACTCGCAGACCGACTTCCTGGCTTTGCAGGACGACTTCAAGGCATTCGTTGCTTCCAGCGTTGAAAAAGCGTTCGCTGACAAGCTGACTGACGTCGCTCCACTGATCGCCGCTCAAGAAGCCGATCGTCTGGTTCTGGTCGGCAAGGTTGGCGAGAACGTCAACATCCGTCGTCTGGCACGCGTCGAAGGTGACGTTGTCGGTGGTTACCTGCACGGCAACAAGATCGGTGTTGTGGTTGCCCTTAAAGGCGGCAGCGTCGAGCTGGCCAAAGACATCGCCATGCACGTAGCGGCGACCAACCCTGAATTCCTGCTGCCATCGGAAGTTTCCGCTGAAGCGGTCGAGCGTGAGAAGGGCGTGTTCCTGACCCTCAACGCTGACAAGATCGCCGGCAAGCCGGAAAACATCGTTGAAAACATGGTTAAAGGTCGTATCAGCAAGTTCCTGGCTGAAGCGAGCCTGGTTGAGCAGGCGTTCGTCAAGAACCCTGAAATCAAGGTTGGCGAACTGGCCAAGAAAGCCGGTGCCGAAATCGTTTCCTTCACCTACTTCAAAGTAGGCGACGGCATCGAGAAGCCGGTCGACAACTTCGCTGAAGAAGTTGCTGCCCAGCTGGCTGCCGCCAAGCAATAAGACAGTTTTCAACTGTCGCCCTGAAGAGGCTGCCCGCTCACGCGCGCAGCCTCTTTTCAGATGGGGCACCAATTTTTTATTGGTTTCCCTTTGGAACTGGCTTACAAAGCCATGTTCCGATGGCGCTGAAGCAGCGCCACGCTAGAGTGAACGCCAGCTGAAAACAGCTCGCAAAGAATTTTTTTAAAATACGCCGCAGGAGAGATTCGCAATGGCTCAGCAGGGCAGTGGTTATCAGGCTCGCTATAAACGCATTCTACTCAAGCTTAGCGGCGAGGCCTTGATGGGCTCGGAAGAGTTCGGGATTGATCCCAAGGTGCTGGACCGCATGGCGCTGGAAGTTGGCCAGCTGGTCGGCATCGGCGTCCAGGTCGGTCTGGTAATTGGCGGCGGCAACCTGTTCCGCGGTGCAGCGCTGAGCGCGGCCGGCATGGATCGGGTCACCGGCGACCACATGGGCATGCTGGCCACTGTGATGAACGCCCTGGCCATGCGCGACGCGCTGGAACGTGCCAATATCTCGGCCATCGTAATGTCGGCCATCTCCATGGTAGGCGTGACCGATCACTACGATCGTCGCAAAGCCATGCGCCATCTGAACGCCAAAGAAGTCGTCATTTTTGCGGCAGGTACCGGTAATCCGTTCTTCACCACGGATTCGGCAGCGTGCTTGCGTGCTATCGAAATCGATGCCGATGTCGTGCTCAAGGCGACCAAGGTCGATGGCGTCTACACCGCTGACCCATTCAAAGATCCGCATGCCGAGAAGTTCGATCATCTGACCTACGATGAAGTGCTGGATCGCAAGCTGGGCGTGATGGATTTGACAGCGATTTGCCTGTGCCGCGACCACAAGATGCCGCTGCGCGTATTTAATATGAACAAGCCCGGCGCCCTGCTGAACATCGTGCATGGCGGAGCTGAAGGGACCCTGATCGAGGAAGGCCAACAATGATCAACGAAATCAAGAAAGACGCTCAAGAGCGCATGCAGAAATCCCTGGACTCTCTGAACCATGCATTTGGTCAGATTCGTACCGGCAAGGCTCACCCAAGCATTCTGGGCAGCGTGATGGTCCCGTACTACGGTGCAGACACTTCCATCACCCAAGTAGCCAACATCACGGTCAAAGACTCCCGGACCCTTCAGGTCGTGGCGTTTGAGCGCAACATGCTCGCGGCGGTCGACAAGGCAATCCAGAGCGCCGGTTTGAACCTCAATCCGACCAACCTGGGTGAGTTGCTGTTGATCTCCATGCCTGCCCTGACTGAAGAAACCCGTAAGGGCTTCACCAAGCAGGCCCGCAGCGCCGCAGAAGATGCTCGTGTTGCTGTGCGCAACATTCGTCGCGATGCGCTTGGCGATCTCAAGAAACTGGTCAAGGACAAGGAAATCAGCGAAGACGAAGAACGTCGTGCTGCTGCCGATATCCAGAAGCTCACCGATAAGGCTGAGGCTGATATCGACGCGGCGACCAAGCAGAAAGAAGCGGACCTGATGGCCGTATAAGGGTCACGTTTTCATGGAAAAGACTAAGCAGACTGCACCCTTCGCGGTGCCGCGCCATGTCGCGATTATCATGGATGGTAATAACCGCTGGGCGAAAAAACGCTTTTTGCCCGGTGTCGCCGGGCATAAAGCGGGTGTTGACGCGGTTCGTGCGGTGATTGAGGTGTGTGCCGAGGCGAAGGTCGAGGTTCTGACCCTGTTCGCCTTCTCCAGCGAGAACTGGCAGCGCCCTGCAGATGAGGTCAGCGCCTTGATGGAGTTATTCTTCAAGGCGTTGCGTCGCGAGGCCAAGCGCCTCAACGATAACAACATCAGTTTGCGCATCATTGGTGACCGCTCGCGCTTCCATCCAGAGCTTCAGGCCGCCATGCGCGAGGCTGAAGCGATGACGGTGGGCGGCAACCGGCTCGTTCTGCAAATCGCTGCCAACTACGGTGGCCAGTGGGATATCGCCCAAGCGGCGCAGCGTCTGGCGCGTGAAGTTCAGGCAGGTCATCTGCGTCCGGAGGACATTACGCCGGATCTGCTGCAGACCTGTTTGGCTACAGGCGATCAGCCGATGCCTGACTTGTGCATTCGTACGGGTGGCGAACATCGCATCAGTAACTTCCTGCTGTGGCAGCTGGCGTACGCCGAGCTGTACTTCTCCGACCTGTTCTGGCCGGACTTCAAACACGACGCCATGCGCAAAGCGCTGGCCGATTTCGCTTCGCGCCAGCGCCGCTTCGGTAAAACGAGCGAGCAGGTTGAAGCTGGAGCCCGGGCTTAATGCTTAAACAACGAATCATCACAGCACTGATCCTGCTTCCTATTGCCCTTTGCGGCTTCTTCCTCCTTGAAGGTTCCGGTTTTGCGCTGTTTATCGGCCTGGTCGTGACTTTGGGCGCGTGGGAATGGGCTCGCCTGGCGGGCTTCGAGGAGCAGCCGATTCGCGTTGCCTATGCGGCGGTCGTCGCGGTGATGCTGTTCTTTATGCACATATTGCCCGGGCTGGCGCCATGGGTGTTGGGCGCTTCGGTGCTGTGGTGGGGGGTTGCGACCTACCTGGTGCTGACGTATCCACGTTCCAGCGGCCATTGGGCCAGTGCGGCCAGCAAGCTGGTGATCGGCTTGCTGGTGCTGCTGCCGGCTTGGCAAGGCTTGATCCTGATCAAGCAGGAGCCTTTGGGGAACTGGCTGATCATGGCGGTCATGGTGCTGGTCTGGGGTGCTGATATCGGTGCCTATTTCTCCGGGCGTGCCTTTGGTAAGCGCAAGCTGGCGCCACAGGTCAGCCCTGGCAAGAGTTGGGAAGGTGTCTACGGCGGCCTGGCGTTAAGCCTGGTGATTACCGCCATCGTCGGTCTTGTTCGCGACTGGACGGTGGCGGAGCTGCTCAAAGGCTTGCTGGGTGCTGCTGTGATCGTATTTATCTCTGTCGTGGGCGACCTGACCGAGAGCATGTTCAAGCGCCAGTCCGGGATCAAGGACAGCAGTAACCTGCTGCCCGGTCACGGTGGGGTGCTGGATCGCATCGACAGCCTGACTGCGGCTATTCCAGTGTTTGCGGTGTTGTTGTGGATGGCGGCACCGTGAGCCGCCCACAACTGATTACTGTCCTGGGCGCGACGGGTTCGATTGGTCTGAGCACGCTCGACGTCATTGCCCGTCATCCTGATCGATTCCAGGTGTTTGCCTTGAGCGGGTTCACTCGTTTGAGTGAGCTGCTGGCGCTGTGTATCAAGCATTCACCTCGGTTTGCCGTGGTGCCTGAGGTCGCTGCAGCTCGCACTCTGCAGGATGATCTTCGTGCTGCTGGCCTATCGACACGCGTGCTGGTCGGCGAGGAAGGCTTGTGTCAGGTGGCCTCCGATCCAGAAGTGGACGCGGTCATGGCTGCAATTGTCGGTGCCGCGGGTTTGCGTCCGACCCTGGCTGCAGTCGAGGCTGGCAAGAAAATCCTGCTGGCCAATAAAGAAGCACTGGTGATGTCCGGTGCTCTGTTCATGCAGGCTGTGCGCAAGAGCGGGTCGGTGCTGTTGCCGATCGACAGCGAGCACAATGCGATCTTCCAGTGCATGCCGCGGGATTTCGCTCGTGGCCTGGGGCAGGTAGGTGTTCGTCGGATCTTGCTGACAGCGTCGGGCGGACCGTTCCGCCAGACGCCGCTCGCCGAATTGGTCCACGTCACGCCGGAACAAGCCTGCGCCCATCCTAACTGGTCCATGGGTCGCAAGATTTCTGTGGATTCGGCCAGCATGATGAACAAGGGGCTCGAGCTGATCGAAGCCTGCTGGTTGTTCGACGCCAAGCCGTCCCAGGTAGAAGTGGTGATTCACTCGCAGAGCGTGATTCATTCGTTGGTCGATTACATCGATGGTTCGGTACTGGCGCAGTTGGGCAATCCTGATATGCGCACGCCGATCGCCAACGCGCTGGCCTGGCCGGAGCGCATTGACTCGGGCGTGGCGCCGCTGGATCTGTTTGCCATTGGACGCCTGGATTTTCAGGCGCCCGATGAAGAGCGTTTCCCGTGCCTGCGCCTTGCGCGTCAGGCGGCAGAGGCGGGCGATAGTGCGCCAGCCATGCTGAACGCGGCGAATGAAGTGGCTGTCGCGGCGTTTCTCGATGGGCGGGTTCGTTACCTGGAAATCGCGAGTATCATCGAAGAAGTCTTGAATCTGGAACCTGTCGTTGCGGTGAATGATCTCGAGGCAGTGTTCACGGCAGACGCCAAGGCGCGTGTGCTGTCAGAGCAATGGTTGAGTCGTCACGGGCGGTAACAAGTGTTGCTTTACGCGGGTCCATGCAGCACTGAACAGGAATGCGGAGAAAGTAAATGAGCGCGCTCTATATGATTGTCGGCACCCTGGTAGCGTTGGGTGTGCTGGTCACCTTCCACGAGTTCGGCCATTTCTGGGTCGCGCGTCGTTGTGGCGTAAAAGTGCTGCGTTTCTCCGTAGGCTTCGGTATGCCGCTGCTGCGCTGGCACGATAAGCAGGGTACGGAATTTGTGGTTGCCGCCATTCCCCTGGGTGGCTACGACAAGATGCTGGATGAGCGCGAAGGCGAAGTGCCAGCCGATCAGCTCGATCAATCCTTCAATCGCAAAACCGTACGCCAGCGCATCGCTATTGTCTCGGCGGGCCCGATAGCCAACTTCTTGTTGGCGATGTTTTTTTTCTGGGTGCTTGCCATGCTGGGCAGCGACCAGGTGCGCCCTGTCATTGGTGGCGTCGAGTCGGGGAGCATCGCCGCCAAGGCGGGCCTGGCCGCAGGTCAGGAAATTGTTGCCATTGATGGCGAGCCGACTTCCGGTTGGGCCGCGGTCAATCTGCAATTGGTGCGCCGACTGGGGGAAAGTGGTTCGCTGCAGCTACTGGTCCGCGACCAGGGCTCCACGGCTGATTCGCCTCGTGAACTCGTGCTGGATAAGTGGCTGAAGGGTGCCGATGAGCCTGATCCGATTCGCTCGTTGGGTATTCGTCCGTGGCGTCCAGCGTTGCCGCCGGTACTGGCAGAAATCGACCCGAAAGGCCCGGCACAGGCCGCTGGCCTGAAGACTGGCGATCGATTGCTGGCCCTTGACGGCAAATCGTTCGATGACTGGCAGCAAGTGGTTGATACCGTTCGCTTGCGTCCTGATGCCAAAATCCTGCTGCGCGTCGAGCGCGACGGTGCTCAAATCGACGTCCCTGTTACTCTCGCGGCTCGCGGCGAGAGCAAGGCGCCGAGCGGCTACCTCGGGGCGGGGGTGAAGGCTGTCGATTGGCCACCAGAGATGATCCGTGAAGTCAGTTTCGGTCCTCTGGCCGCGATTGGGGAGGGAGCTCGACGCACCTGGACCATGAGCGTACTGACCCTCGATTCGCTAAAGAAAATGTTGTTCGGTGAGCTCTCGGTAAAAAACTTGAGTGGACCGATAACCATTGCTAAAGTGGCGGGCGCTTCTGCCCAGTCGGGCGTCGCTGATTTCCTGAATTTCCTTGCTTATCTGAGTATTAGCCTGGGTGTTCTGAATTTGTTGCCCATTCCGGTACTGGATGGGGGGCATTTGTTGTTTTATCTGATCGAGTGGGCGCGTGGTCGCCCCCTTTCGGATCGGGTGCAGGGTTGGGGGATACAGATCGGCATCAGTTTGGTGGTCGGGGTGATGTTGCTCGCTCTGGTCAATGATTTGGGTCGTCTGTAACACTTCGCTGAATTGCGAATCTGCCGCATTTTGCGGCAGTTTGTTTATTGCCAGTTGGAATAAGAAAGGACTTCATGAAACGTCTGCTGCTAACTGCGGTTCTCACCGTATTGATGATCGCCGAAGTTCACGCCGAGTCCTTCACTATCTCTGATATTCGCGTCAATGGCCTCCAGCGGGTCTCCGCGGGTAGCGTCTTTGGTGCCTTGCCGTTGAA
>NZ_JBYVMF010000030.1:0-70148 GCF_058145095.1 Pseudomonas sp. MDV22-iso1 | reverse complement strand
TACGTGGAATATGTTCCCCCGTAGGAGCTGCGGCACGCTGCGATCTTTTGATCTTCTTGATGGATTGGTCACCTGACCTTCCAGAAAATTGGCCGTTTGTTTGCCATCGCTTGCGGACTAATGTGGTTTACGACAACTACTCTGCGCAGGTGATAAACAATGAAAGCTTTGCGTTTCTGTACCGCTTCCCTCGCTGCCCTGGCCCTGACTGTTTCTGCTGCGGCTTTCGCCCACGAAGGCGACCCTTCGGAAAAAGTCACCGTGTTGCAGGACCAACTGCTGAAAAACGTTCCCGGCAAGAAAGCAATGATGATCGAGGTCGACTACGAGCCCGGCCAATCGTCCATTGCCCACAAACACCAAGGCACCGCGATGGCGTATGTCCTTTCCGGAGAAATAACCTCACAAGTGAAGGGCGAAAAAGCGATCACCTACAAGGCCGGTGAATACTGGTATGAGCCGGCGGGCTCGGAGCATCTGGTCTCGAAAAATGCCAGTGCCACCCAGCCTGCGAAGTTGCTGGTGTTCATGGTGTTGTCGCCGGATGAGAAAGTGCTGATCCCCTTGAAAAACTGATAGCTGAGCACCGATGTATAAATAAAAATGCCCGAATGACAACTTCGGGCCTTTTTATTTCTCAACGCTATTAATCAGTGCGGGTTAAGCCAAACAAAACTATTCATTTCTCGATATAAGCCGCGAGTGCCTGTTTCATTAGGGAACGACAGGTTTAGTCTAAAACCTGATGCCGGCCACTACCGGCGCTCTTAACTTGCCGACTCAGGTTGTTTCACTGGAGTAACACCATGAAACGTGCACTTGCCAGTACCTTTGCAATAACCATTGCTTTAACCGGCTGCTCAATTCCCACTGCGCCCACAGCGGTGTCGTCGCTCGATGGCATTTTCACTCAACCGGTTGGCCGCAGCAGCGCGACACAGGTTGCCAGCGGTGCGAAGGTGTCTCTGGGTATCGTCTATAGCCGAAACACCCAGACTAATCGCGCCTACCTGCAGGATTACCAGGCCAACGCCGGCACCGGTTTCGGCCAGAGCCTGCTGGTGCAGCCCATCCACGACGCCTACGTGGCCACCTCCAAGCCGGATCTGGCAGTGGACTGGGTCAAGGCTTCGTTGCAGCGTCAGTTCGGCTCAGTGACGGTGTACCCGGACATGGAAAGCCTCAAAGCCGCGAAACCTGATGTGGTCGCCATTGTGGACAGCCGCAGCCAGTTAATCACTTCGCGCAGTTCGGACATCAGTGCCGATGTGAGTGCAGATTTCTATGACGCCAACTTCAATTACATTGGCACCGCAAAAGGTCATGACGCCAAAGAGCTAAGTCCAGTGTGGGCAGATTTTAAACGCAGCGAAGAGATCGTCGCTGACATTAACGAACAACAGAATGTGCAAGTTCGCGCACTGCAAAACTTTGACCAGTCGCTCAGTAATTTATTGACCAGGCCGACAAGTAATGTATCGATGGTTGATAATCAAACGGATCAGAAGTTGTATTGAGGCGGATGGCCTCTTCGCGGGCAAGCCTTGCTCCTACAGGGGTTAGTGTTGTTCGCAAATAACGTGATCACCCGTCAATTTTGTAGGAGCAAGGCTTGCCCGCGAAGAGGCCTGCCCAGACACAATAAACCCCTGAGGCAAAAAAAAAGCCCCCGCATCTCTCGACACGGGGGCTTTTTCATTCAGCGCCTATCAGGCCGCTGGTTCCAGCTCGGCCGGGACAGTGGCAATGGCAGGCACTACCGCTTGCCCGCTCAATGCCAGGTCCAGCAACTCACGGTTGGCTACCGCGTACATGGCGTAATCAGTGCCGCTGGCGGCACGGATTTCCACCAGCATGGCACGCCAGCGTTCGATCATGCCGTCGTGCTGCTCCATCCATAGCGCCAGACGGGTTTCCACGTCCTGGGTGCCGTCGCCCTGTTGCAGGACCGAGATGGTGATCGCACGTTGCTGCCAGTCGACGTCATCGCGGAACGCTTCACGGGCCAGGGCTTGCCAGTTGTTTTCAACCGGCAGGGCACTGATCTGTTGCAGGTACCAGGTGATGTCCAGCGCGCTGCCCACAGCGAAGTAAGCCTTCGCCACGTCGGCTGCGTTCTGGCCGGTCACATCGGCGGCCTCGATGATTGGCAGCAAGGTGTACAGGTGAGTGGTGCCTGCAACCATGCGCGCCAGCAACTCAGGTACGCCAGCGGCAACGTAAGCCTGGTAGCGGGTTTGCCAGCCTTCGCGAGTCGGGCCTTCCAGCAGTTCGTCGAGCTTGAGGCCCAGCGCTGCGAGATGTGGACCGAAATGCGCGACGTCACGGGCAGCATTCTGCTCGTTGCGACGGCTGCGCAGGAACCAGCGCGTTGCACGGCGACCCAGGCGCATCAACTCGTCCATCAGCTCCAGTTGAACGTCGGCCGACACCTGGTAATCCAGGGCTTCGATCTGACGGAACCAGTGCGGAAGGTGGAAGATGTCACGCACGATCACGTAAGCGCCAGCTACGTTCGCCGGGCTCATGCCGGTCGACTCTTTGAGACGCTGAACGAACGTGATGCCCATGTGGTTGACCAGGTCGTTGGCGATCTGGGTGCTGACGATCTCGCGCTTCAGACGGTGACGGCGCATGGCTTCGGAGAACTTGCTCACCAGACTTGGCGGGAAAGCGGTTTCCATGTCGCGCGTCAGGTAGTCGTCGTCCGGCACCAGGGAGTTGAGCAGCTGTTCCTTGAGGTCGATCTTGCTGTAGGAGATCAGTACCGACAACTCGGCACGGGTCAGGCCGTGACCTTCCGCGACGCGTTCGTTGATAGCCTCTTCAGCCGGCAGGAACTCAATGGCGCGATCGAGCTTGCCGCGGCTTTCCAGATCGTTCATCAGACGCTTGTATTCGGCAATACGCGGCAAGGCGCGACGAGCCGCCAGGGACAGCGCCTGGGTCTGCTTGTAGTTGTTGCCGAGCACCAGATTGCCCACTTCGTCGGTCATGCTCGCCAGCAACTGGTTACGTTGCTTGTCGGTCATGTCACCGGCCTGAACCACTTCGTTCAGCAGGATCTTGATGTTCACTTCGTGGTCGGAGCAGTCCACACCACCGGCGTTGTCGATGAAGTCGGTGTTGGAGCCGCCGCCATTGAGGCCGAATTCGACACGACCCAGCTGGGTCATACCGAGGTTACCGCCCTCGCCCACGACTTTGCAGCGCAGTTCGTTGCCGTTGACGCGCAGTGCATCGTTGGCCTTGTCGCCGACATCAGCGTGGCTTTCGGTGCTGGCCTTGACGTACGTACCGATGCCGCCGTTCCACAACAGGTCCACCGGTGCCTTGAGCAAGGCATTCAGCAGTTCGGTCGGGGTCAGCTTGTCAGCCTGGATGTCGAAGCGTTCTTTCATCTGCGGGGAAATCGCGATGCTTTTCGCGCTGCGCGAGAAGATACCGCCGCCTTCGGACATGATGCTGGTGTCGTAATCCGACCACGCCGAACGCGGCAGGTCGAACAGGCGCTGACGTTCGGCGAAGCTGTTCGCCGGCTGCGGATTCGGGTCGATGAAGATGTGCAGGTGGTTGAATGCAGCGACCAGTTGCAGAGTTTCCGACATCAACAAGCCGTTACCGAACACGTCACCGGCCATGTCACCGACGCCGACCACCGTGATGCTGTCTTTCTGAACATTGATGCCACGTTCACGGAAGTGACGTTGTACGCCAACCCACGCGCCCTTGGCGGTGATGCCCATTTTCTTGTGGTCGTAACCGGCGGAACCACCGGACGCGAACGCGTCGCCCAGCCAGAAACCGTAGTCGATGGCAATGCCGTTGGCGATGTCGGAGAAGGTCGCAGTGCCTTTGTCCGCGGCCACTACCAGGTACGGGTCATCGTCGTCGTGGCGAACCACATTCAACGGTGGAACCAGTGCGCCGTCCTTCAGGTTGTCGGTAATGTCCAACAGGCCCGAAATAAAGATGCGGTAGCAGGCGATGCCTTCGGCCGCGATCTCGTCCCGGCTGCCGCCCAGTGGCAGTCGACGCGGCAGGAAGCCGCCCTTCGCGCCGACCGGCACGATGACCGAGTTCTTCACTTGCTGGGCTTTTACCAGGCCCAGGACTTCGGTACGGAAGTCTTCTTCACGGTCGGACCAGCGCAGGCCGCCACGCGCAACGTTGCCGAAGCGCAGGTGCACGCCTTCGACGCGTGGCGAGTAGACGAAGATTTCGAACTTCGGAACCGGCTTCGGCAGCTCTGGAATCTGGTGCGGATTGAACTTGAAGCTGAAGTAGGACTTGTTCTGACCGTTGGCATCGGTCTGGTAGAAGTTGGTCCGCAGCGTGGCCTTGATCAGGTCCAGGTAGCGACGCAGGATGCGGTCTTCGTTCAACACCTGGACGTCGTCCAGTGCGGTGACGATCGCTTGCTCCAGACGTTGTTGCTTGTCTTCCAGATCATCGCTGGTGAGCTTGCGCGCCAGGTAGAAACGGGTCTTGAACAACCGGGTCAGCTCGCGAGCGATGTCGGTGTGGTTGTTCAGGGTGCTGGCAATGTAGCCCAGGTCGAAGCCAAGACGAATCTGCTTCATGTAGCGCGCGTAGGCACGCAGCAACGCCACATCGCGCCATGGCAGGCCGGCAGTCAGCACCAGCCGGTTGAACGCATCGTTCTCGGCATCGCCACGCACGATGTGGACGAAGGCGTCCTGCAAGGTGTCGTTGAGCTGCTGGATGTCGAGTTCCAGGCCTTCAGCGGCGGTGAACGCGAAATCGTGAATCCAGAACTCGCGACCATTGTTGTGACGCAGGCGATACGGGAACTCACCCAGCACGCGCAGGCCGAGGTTTTCCAGGATCGGCAACACATCGGACAAGGCCAGCGGGGTATCGGCGTGGTACAGCTTGCAGTGCAGTTCGCGCTTGCCGGACACCTGACCCAATGGCTGATAGAAGCTCATCACCAGTGGATTTTTTTCGTTCAGGCTCAGCAGGTGCTGCATGTCGACCACAGCCGAATGCGCGGCGAACCGCTCGCGGTAGCCGGCCGGGAAGCCTTTCGGGAAGTCAGCCAGCACGTTGGTGCCGTGGGCTTCACCGAAGCTTTCGACAACCAGGCTCGCGTAGTCGTCCTGCCAGCTGCGGCAGGCCTGCACCACTTCTTTTTCCAGCAGTACGGGGTCGATATCCAGGCGATTCTTCGGATCGACACGCAGGATCAACTGCACGCGAGCCAGCACGGATTCGGAGAAGAAAGTCCAGAACTCGCAGTCCGAGGCTTTCAGGCGATCCATCAGCACTTGCTGGATCTTCTGGCGCACTTCGGTGGAGTAGATGTCGCGCGGCACGTAGGCCAGGCAGTAGCAGAAACGACCGTACGGGTCTTTGCGCAGGAACACGCGAATCTTGTTGCGTTCCTGGATCTGCACAATCGACATCACGGTGGTGAACAGTTCGTCGACCGGGGTCTGGAACAGGTCGTCACGCGGCAGCACTTCGACCACCTGTGCCAGTTCCTTGCCCAGGTGAGCCTTGGCCTGGAAGCCGGAACGGCGTTCGATTTCCTCGACCTTGCGGCGGATGTACGGGATGACACGCACGCTCTCGCCATACACCGATGAGGTGTACAGGCCCATGAAACGGCATTCCTTGATGACTTTGCCGTCGGCATCGATTTCGCGAATCGACACGTAGTCGGGGTAAGCCGGGCGGTGTACACGGCTTGGGTGAGCGGCCTTGGCGAACGACAGCAAGGTCGGTTCGCGCAGGTAGTTCACGGCGTAATCTTCGATGCGCAGGTCATCGTAGGTCAGGCCGGTGCGCAGCAATTTGGTCAGACCGAGGAACGAATCCTGGTCGTAGACGATGTGGCCGCCGTCGGCTTCATCGCGCACCACGAATTCTTCATAGCCGAGGAAAGTGAAGTGGTTGCCCACCAGCCATTCCAGAAAGCTTTTGATTTCGGCTTTTTCTTCTGGGTCGACCTTGAACTGGCTATTGTCCAGACCGGTCAGGATTTCCAGGACCTTGTCTTTCATCGGTTCGAAATCGGCCACCGCGACGCGGACTTCACCGAGAACCTGTTCCAGTTCCTTGCTCAGGACATTCAGCTCGGCCGCGTTGGCACAACGGTCGATTTCCAGGTACATCAGGGATTCTTGCAGGATCCCTTCGCCCTGAGTGCCTTTTGGCAGGATTTCCAGCAACTCGCCCTTGCTGCCGCGACGCACGCTCAGCACGGTGGTTTGCAGGGTATGAATGCTATAGCCGCGACGGTTCAGCTCGGTACGCACCGAGTCGACCAGGAACGGCAGGTCGTGGTGCAGCACTTCGACCGCCGTGTGGGTCGACTGCCAGCCGTGGCGTTCGTAATCAGGGTTGTAGACGCGCACCTGCGGTTGCGCGTGATCGAAGCGCTCAAGCAGGCGCCACGCAGAAAGGGTACAGCCAGCAAGGTCGGACAACCGACGCTGCGTCAGCTCGTCAAGGGAAATGATGCCGAAGAATTGTTCAGCGAACAGCGCCACTTGTGGCAGTGCCTGTTCACTGATGTGCTGCGCCAGTGCCGCTTGCAGTTGGTGCTGGAAGTCGGCTTTGCTGGCTGCGGTGAAGAACGCCATCTGTGGTACTCCGCTTGGGCTTGTTATTGATGGAAGCGTCGCGTGTAACACCCCTTTCGGGGCGATCCGTCACCCTGTTCCTGATTCTCGGGCAGAGGAAACAGGGAGACAGGTGGGTGAAGCTGGACGAGACACTCAGGTCACATTCACCTTCCATGAATGGGCATCTGCAAAAACGCCTGGGCGATCGATTGCGCAAGGTTTTTACGGGTATCCATTCGATGCGCAGCTTACCCAGTGCGGCAAGGCCCGTGCTTGCGGTGCTGCGACATATTCGGTCATCGGTATGCAGGTTGGTGGCGGAGCATCGGATAACACTAGCAGTCAAAGGAAAAAAACGCAGCTTTGAGCGAATCCTTGAAATATCTTCGACCCGGTTAAATGAACCTGCGCGATTCCTCTCAGGCAGCGATTCAATGGCGTAAAGGGCAACAGAACTTCTCTGCCGAAGCCTCTAAGAATTAGTTCATTCTGATCACCCGACTGGTCGTTTCCACCCGAATATCGTTTTCAAGTGAGGGTTGGTAGGTGACCGGGCGATAAGGAGCGTATTCGCCCCATCTAGAACGCCGAAGCAAATCATCCGACTTTACAACGCCAACGTAGTGAAACCCTTTAGTCGTGCTGCCAATCTTTAATGTTCGGCCATTACCTTGCTGCCAGGATGCGAACACCTCGATGGCCCCGTCATATGCTTTCACTGGCAGGCCGACGAGGTTTGCAAAAGCATCACCAAACGATGCACCCGCTACGTCTGCTACACCAAGCGGCTTACTGGCAGAGTGACAAAACAACAAGCGAACGCTGTCGTATTCTTCAAAATTAACACCGGCACGCTGGAGGTTAGAGTGTAATGCACTGGGATCTAACTTTTTTATCCGATCCCAACTCACAACACCAGGACCACCATGAGAATAAATATTTAGCCTGTCTCCTCCTTTATATCGATCCGAATAGGTAAATAAGTTCTCCGATCTTTTGACTACATTTTTTACAGGCTTAATGATGTAGCCATTTCTTGTGAAAAAGGTGTTCGCTCGTCTGGCGGAAAAAGAGCGAAGATTTGGCACAAATCTATGTCCCGTCGGATCACTCCTATTAATAGGGTCTCCCTGGCAGTACGCGTAGGCATTCAGCCCTCCCTCTCGAAAAGGACTCCGATTATCTGGACGGTTAAATCGCATCAATACTGGATTGAACTTCCGATATCCGTTGCCCAACAAATAGTGCCCCGTTTCCGGTTCCGGCCGCTGGCCATTGAAGCCCAACAAGCTGCTCAGCCCGCTCTCAAAAACCGGATGACCGTAGGGAGAGTACGCAATGGCTCGTGTGCTCTGCGCTCGTAGCGTATTAAGCACAGAACGCTGCTGGTCCGTGGCAATCAAGTCGCTGTCGAGCCCGCCGCGATAACGCCGTTGCTGCGCGAGCAATTGATCGCCATTTTGGACGATCGAAATATGCTCATCGCCATTAACCTCGGTGACCAGATGATTCGCACAGTAGAAGCGCTGGCATTCGGCATTGTCCAATTGACGATGGCTCGATAAACGATCAAGCGCATCGTATCGATAGCGGGTAAGCGGGAATTGCTGCCGGCGCGACATGGGCACTCCGAAAAACCATTATCCAGAACGTACGTCACTGTCGAGCGTTTTGCCAAACTCGGCAACTAACAGAACTGTTAGGTTCCACACGTTTCAGCAAAAAAATCCTGATGCTGGCAAAATCGCGCTTTTCCTGCCAACACCGCGCCCAGCGCCAGGACCTCTCACATGCAAATGACCACCTCCCTCTTGATCGTCAACCCATGCGATGACGAAGAAGACAACATGGCCATGCTCGCCTGCCACAGCGATCAGGGCGATATGTTCCTGATGACCCGCTACCCGGACGAGGACGAACTGGAGATCACCCTCGACGACGAACCGTCCACCCTCGACGGCGTAAAAGTCACTCTCAGCCCTACCCGCCTGCTGATCGAGATTGCCGCGGCGGATGCGGATGCGTTGAATGGCGATGATTCGCTGGAAATTACTCACAGCACGGATGCCGGCGATCTGGCGGAAGTGGAAGAAACCTTGCAGAACATTCTCAAGGGGACGGGGACTTATATCAGCGAGCTGGTCTGACAGCTCCAAGAATGATCGTCCGCTGAGCCGATTCCCGGAAGCCTGCAGTTTCTTGACAACAAATAAGCCCACTGGCATTGTCTGACAACCTGATCTGCGAGTCACACTTCTCATGCTTCAGCTACAGCGCCCCGACTCCCTGGTTGAACGAGTGGTCAATGCCATCCGCGAAGAAATCGAATCCGGCCGGCTGACTGCCGAATCGCGCCTGCCCACCGAACAACAATTGACCGAACAGTTGAATGTCAGCCGCTCGGTGGTGCGTGAGGCCGTGGCTCAGCTCAAGGCTGATGGCATCCTGGTCAGCCGCCGGGGTCTGGGCTCTTTCATTTCCCAGAATCCCAGCGGCACGGTGTTTCGGTTTCCCAGCCAGAAAGGCCGCAAGCCAGACCTGGTGCAGTTGTTCGAAATGCGCCTGTGGACCGAAACCCAGGCCGCGTCCATCGCCGCGCAGCGCCGTGACGAAGCGGACCTGCTGCGCATGCGCACCGCCTTGCAGGAAATGCATGACAAGCGCAGCGACTTCGCCGCAGCGGCCCTGGCCGACGTCGAGTTCCACCGAGCGATTGCCGACGCCAGCAAGAATGACTATTTCGTCGCGTTCCACGATTTCCTGCGCGGCCAACTGGCCGAAGCCCGACGTACCGCCTGGGAAAACTCCGCAGCGCACTCAGTGGGCGGCTCCGCCGATGCTGGACGCGAGCACCAGGCGCTGTACGACGCCATTGCGGCAGGAGACCGTCACCAAGCGGCCGCCTGTGCTGAAGCGCACCTGCGCGCAGCTGCCAAACGCCTGAAGATTGACCTTCCCAGCATCGACTGATTTTCGGCTGCACCGAGGACGCTGCGATTGAGCGTCTTTTTTACCAATTACTTTGTCTGACAACCTGATAAGCAGACTCTCTGCCAGCAATTCAAGGTGACACCTGCATGATCTATGACTATTGCATCATCGGCGGCGGCATCGTCGGCCTCGCCACCGCCATGGCGCTGCTCAAACGCCAGCCCGGCGCCTCCTTAGTGATCCTGGAAAAGGAACCGATGCTGGCGCAACACCAGACCGGGCATAACAGCGGCGTGATCCACGCCGGCATCTACTACGCCCCTGGCAGCCTCAAGGCCGACCTGTGCAAGCGCGGCGCGGAAGCGACCAAGGCGTTCTGCACCGAGCACCAGATCAAATTCGACGTCTGCGGCAAGTTGCTGGTGGCCTCGACACCGCTGGAAGTCAGCCGCATGCATGCCCTGTATGAGCGCTCGAAACAGAACGGTTTGAAAGTCGAGCAACTGGATGCCACCGAACTGCGCCGCCGCGAACCGAACATCGTCGGTCTCGGCGGCTTGTTTCTCGATGCCACCGGGATTGTCGACTATCGCCAGGTGTGCCAGGCCATGGCCCGGGTAATCGAGGCCGCGGGCGGCGAAATCCACCTGCAGACCAGCGTCACTGCGATCCGCGAGAGCGCCGACAGCGTCACCGTCAGCAGCCTCGACCAGGTCTGGCAGGCCCGGCAACTGGTGGCGTGCGCCGGTTTGCAGTCCGACCGGCTGGCGAAAATGGCTGGGGTCAAGATCGACCATCAGATCATTCCGTTTCGTGGCGAGTACTACCGCCTGCCAGCGTCCAGAAACGAGATCGTCAACCACCTGATCTACCCGATTCCCGACCCGGAGCTGCCGTTCCTCGGGGTGCACCTGACACGGATGATCGATGGCAGCGTCACGGTCGGCCCCAATGCCGTACTCGGCCTGGGTCGGGAGAACTACCGCAAGTTTTCGATCAACTGGCGCGACGTCGCCGAGTACGCGGGCTTTCCGGGCTTCTGGAAAACCATCTGGAACAACCTCGGCTCCGGCACCACGGAAATGAAGAACTCGTTGTTCAAACGCGGCTACCTGGAGCAGTGCCGCAAGTACTGCCCATCGCTGGAGGTCGATGATCTGCTGCCCTACGAAGCCGGGATCCGTGCCCAGGCGGTGATGCGCGACGGCACCCTGGTGCACGACTTTTTGTTCGCCGAGACGCCACGCATGGTGCACGTGTGCAATGCCCCCTCACCGGCCGCGACCTCGGCCATTCCAATCGGCCAGATGATCGCCGAGAAAATTCTTACCAGTCGCTGAACCCCGCTGCACGGGTGCCATCACCCTTAAAAATAACTACAAAGACCAAAGGAAATCATCGATGTCTGTACATCAAGCGGCCCCGACCGCCCCGGAAACTCCGCTCCAAAAGCAGAAACGCCTGCGCAAGGTGGCTGCCGCAACAATCTTCGGCTCAATGCTGGAGTGGTATGACTTCTATCTGTACGCCACCATGGCGGCGATTGTCTTCTCGAAGATCTTCTTTGATCCGAGCAATCCGGCGGTCGCATCACTGCTGGCCTTCTCGACCTTTGCCATCGGTTTCATCGCCCGCCCGTTTGGCGGCATCCTGTTCGGCTACCTGGGCGACCGTTTCGGCCGCAAGCAAGTGCTGGTCATCACCTTCTGCATGATGGGCGTGTGCACCACCCTGATCGGACTGATCCCCAGCTATGCCTCGATTGGCATCTGGGCACCGATCATCCTGGTGCTGGTGCGGATCATCCAGGGTCTGGGCGCGGGTGCCGAACTCTCCGGCGCAGCCGTCACGTCCTACGAGCATGCCAGCGAAGGCAAGCGCGGCAGCCAGGGCGCCTGGCCTGCCTTGGGCCTGAACCTGGGCTTGCTGCTGTCGTCGCTGACCGTCTACGTGCTGACCATGAATGGCAACGAGTTTCTGTTGTCCGGCGGATGGCGCATTCCGTTCATCTGCAGCATCGTGCTGGTGGGTGTTGGCCTGTGGGTTCGTCGCAGCATTCCGGAAACCCCGCAATTCAAGGAACTCGACACGACCGCCGCCAAAGAACAGGTATCGCCGCTTAAACTGCTGTTCAGGAATGACATGAAGGGGCTGGTGGTGGTGCTGTTCGTGGCGATTGGCTACAACGCCCTGAGCTATATCTTCAAAACCTTTTCCCTGGCCTACCTGACCCAATTCAAAGGTGTCGAAGCCCACGTCACCGCGTTGTCGGTCACCATCGCCAGCCTGGTGGCAATCGTTGCCGTGCCGTGCTTCGGCTGGCTCTGCGACAAGTGGAGCAGCAAGAAGGTACTGATGCTCGGCGGTGTGTGCTCAGCGCTGTTCGCCTATCCGTTCCTGACCCTGCTCAACACCGGCGAGCCGCTGATGATCTATCTGGCCATCGCCATCGGCACCGGGATTCTCGCCCCCATGATGTTTGCCCCCCAAGGCTCGTTCCTTAGCCGCCAGTTTCCGACCCAGACCCGCTCTTCGGGGTTTGGTACCGGTCGTGAAGTGGGTACGGCGATCGCCGGTGGTCTGGCGCCTCTGGGCGGTCTGGCGCTGGTGGCGAATTCGGCGACCCATTCCACCGATGGTGTGGCGGTGATTCTGCTGATTTCGGGGGTGCTGGTAGTGGTTTTTGCGTTGTTTGACCAAGGGCGCAAGCACTCCAGCTTCAAGAACTAACGTTTGTGATGGCAGCGGGCGCCTACCTATTTCTGTGGTAGCGACCGCTGATGGTTTGCGACCATTTACGGCGGGTTAATTTGAAGTGGCTGCGCGCCCCAGCGCCAAGTAACCCGTCGTGAAAACAGAATCACTTGAGGCCGCAATGGCAGAAATGGACGACGATTTTTGGTCTTTACTCTGTCTCGCCTATCAATATCTCTGCGAGAGCCGATAGATAACGCTCGAAATCGAGCAAAGCACCTATACCCTCGCGAACATCTTAAACACTGCAAGACATTGTATTTAACCAACAAATATCCAGAAACAAGCGAAAACGCAAAATCCCCCCGTTTCCTCCTACCTGATGACAAGAGTTCACCTACATCAGTATCGGAAGGTCTGATCTAGCCCACCAACAACCATCCTGCTATTAATTAGTCACTTGCGAAAAAACTTCGCAAGTGAGGCGCCTGCTAATTGCCAAAACATAGCCTCCCAAACATTTATTCCTGGCCTTGAGCGCTTTAACATTATCAGAAATGGGCTGCTCGTTGCACCCCAACATATCCTGCGGGGTAATTAACTTGACGCACGTAAAATAATGGACAGCCGCCATGCACCCCATGCTCACTCTAATTAAATCCGCCTGCCAAAAAAATACTGCATTACTTGTTTCGACCATTACCACACTAATAATACTAAAACTGATAGTTCTCGCCCCTCCCCTGCTACTAGGAAAAATAGTTGATGCTCTCTACAGCGGCATCGGTGCAACCCACTACACGTTACTAGCTTTCACCGCAGGCCTTGTTCTCGCTGGCTTCATCCACGCCATCGTTAGTCCTTTGCAAACGTTTTTTCTTTCAAGGCTGGTCCAAAACATTGTACTGAACGCCTCTATCAAGTGGTTGGCAGAATTGATGCGCAAAGAGTTTGTGCAATTTAGTTCGTGGCGAATTGGGCTCTTCATAAAATCAGTGGAGCGAGGAATAACGGCTCACGAACAATTACTCACCTTCTTCGTCACCACAGGCGTTCCAATTTTCATCGAGTTCCTGATCGTTGGCAGTGCATTCTTATATATGGGAGGCGCAGAAGTATTCCTCGCCATGGCCGGACTCGGTGTCGTTTATCTAGTATTCACCCACAAAATTATCAGATGGCGAAGAAAACATATTGATGCGGTTAATGAGCAAGAAGATGAACTCAGCGCTCTTTTGTTCAACACCCTTGGCGCTGGCAAAGCTATAAAACTTGAAAATGCAGAATCTATGGCAATGCAACCATTGAACCGGGCCTTTGAGCGCTATTCGCAGGCAGCGGTGACGGCTACGACCTCGAGTGGACTTTTGAGCGCAGCCAGAATTCTGTTCATCAGCCTCTCAACGGGCGGGTTGCTGGCATGGGGTGTCGTTGATCAACTGTCGGGGCAGCCAAGCATTAGCGTCGGGCAACTGGTTGCCATTTTTTCGATTGCAGGCAGTTTTTTACTCAATATTGCTGCATTGACGGAAGGTTACAGGGTTCTGGATCAATTCCTTGCAGACCAGCGTCGACTTCATGAATTGTTGACGCTACCCGATTTTGATCATCGTGAACGACTGATGAATGTCACGTTCAAGGAGGCTTCATCACTGCAGCTGCATCCGTGCGCGGTGACTGAAGGTGCTGAGGTTCGGTTGTCCATCAGGAAAACACTGTCATTCAAACAAACTCAGTCTGTAGCAATTACCGGCCCCAGTGGTGCGGGAAAATCCACCTTGCTGGAAGCTCTCGCCGGGCTGGATAGTTCGATTAGAAATCAGCTAACCATTGACGGAGTACCGATTTCCACTCTGAACCCGAAAACCCATCTGAATGCATTGAGATACTGCCCTCAACAGCCCCGGTTTTTGGAGGGCTCCTTTAGGGAGTCAGTTTTATTCGGAACGGAAGCATCACCTAATCTGATGCAAGCGATATCACGACTGTGCATTGAGGAAATCGCGTCCCATCGCAACATTAGCGAAAACGCCTCCAACATTTCCGGCGGCGAAGCCAAACGCCTGTCATTGCTGCGCTTGATCAACAAGCCAGGGCAATTCAATCTGTTCGACGAGCCAAGCGCTTCGATTGAACCGCAACTGGCCAACGTCGTATGGGACCTCCTATTCGATACGTTTGATCGGCGCGGTCTGATTTGTGTAACCCATGATGTCTCAAGCCTTGACCGTTTTGATCGAGTCATCGTGATGCAGAATGGAGTGATCGTTGGGGACGGGCCCTGGTGTGAACTCGTCCAGCGATCAGCGATCAAGCACCTGCTCAGCGACCTTCAAACGGAGAAGTAACGCGGGCGCGGTTTTGTTGATTTTCCAGCGCAGACGCGGGACAGAGCTCAAATCCCCGCATTTCAAGCAAAAAGCCGTTAGTCGCCACCCCCCGCCATGCATTAAAGTAACGCCCCCAGCCCTGGCGTTATCAGAACGTCTTCGGTCACCCTTTCCAGGAACAGTCATCGATGGAACATCGTGAAGCGCTGCTCGCGCTGCGAACCTTTCTTTCAACGCAGACTCTCGGCCAGGAAAAACTCATCGAGCGCTTGCTCATCGCCCTGCTCGCAGACGGCCACATGTTGGTCGAAGGCGCCCCTGGCCTGGCCAAGACCAAGGCCATTAAAGAACTCGCCGAAGGCATCGAAGCACAATTCCACCGCATTCAATTCACGCCTGACCTGTTGCCGGCCGACATCACCGGCACGGAAATCTATCGTCCGGAAACCGGCAGTTTCGTGTTTCAGCAAGGGCCGATCTTCCACAATCTGGTGTTGGCGGACGAAATCAACCGTGCGCCGGCCAAGGTTCAGTCGGCGCTGCTGGAAGCCATGGCCGAGCGCCAGGTCAGTGTCGGGCGCAGCACGTATGAACTGTCGCCGCTGTTTCTGGTGATGGCGACGCAGAACCCCATCGAGCAGGAAGGCACCTACCCACTGCCCGAAGCCCAGCTCGACCGTTTCCTGATGCACGTGAAAATCGGTTTCCCGGACGCGGCCGTTGAGCGCCGTATCCTGCAACAGGCGCGTGGTGAAGCCCTCAATGGCGAAACCAAGCCTGAGCGCCGCGTCAGCCAGCAAGCCATCTTCGCGGCGCGCAAGGAAATCCTTGGGTTGTACATGGCTGATGCCGTGGAGGAATACCTGGTGCAACTGGTCATGGCCACCCGCACCCCGGCCAAGTTCGATCCGGAGATGGCCGAGTGGATCGCTTACGGTGCCAGCCCGCGCGGTTCGATTGCCCTGGACCGCTGTGCCCGGGCCCACGCCTGGCTGGCCGGTCGCGACTTCGTCAGCCCCGAAGACATTCAGGCGGTGCTGTTCGATGTGTTGCGCCACCGCATCATTCTTTCTTTTGAAGCAGAAGCCGCCGGCATCGACCAGGACCGGGTGGTCCAGCGGATTCTCGACGTCGTAGCCGTCGCTTGACCCCGATGAACGCCCTCCTGCCGCCCGAGCCGGGCATCCGTGTCAGCCTTGCCGAACTGATCGAGATGCGTCACCGCGTGCGTGAAGTGCAGCTGTTTTCCACGCCGAGCCAGCGCAGCCCGTTGATCGGCCTGCATCACTCCAAGCTGCGCGGCCGGGGCGTGGATTTCGATCAGGTGCGGGTTTATCAGGCTGGCGACGATGTGCGCACCATCGACTGGCGAGTCACCGCCCGCACCCAGGAACCGCACACCAAGCTGTTCCATGAAGAACGCGAGCGCCCGATTTTCATCATGGTCGAACAGAGCCGCCGGCTGTTTTTCGGTTCCGGCCTGATGTTCAAATCGGTACTGGCCGCTCAAGCGGCGAGCCTGATTGGCTGGGCCGCCCTCGGACACAATGATCGAGTGGGTGGACTGGTGTTCGGCGACAACGAGCATTACGAGATCAAGCCGCGGCGCAGCAAACAGAGCCTGCTGCAATTGCTCAACCGTCTGGTGCGCGTGAATCAATCCCTGCACACCGAAGGCGAAACCAACCGCGATGCGCTGAACCTGGCCCTGCGCCGTGCCCGTGAAGTACTGCGTCCCGGCAGCCTGGTCATCGTCATCTGCGACGAACGCGCATTGACCGAGGGTTCCGAGCAGCAGTTGAGCCTGCTGTCACGGCATTGCGACCTGTTACTGCTGCCGTTGTCGGACCCGCTCGATCACGCCCTCCCCGCTGCCGGCTTGCTGCGTTTCGCCGAACGCGGCGCGCAACTGGAGCTCGACACGCTGAATTTCGACCTGCGCCAGAGCTACCGGGCCCAGGCTGAAGCGCGCATTGCTCGCTGGGAACTGCTGGCGCAGAAGCTGCGGGTATTGCTCATGCCGCTGAGCACCCAGAGCGAGATGGTCGAGCAACTGCGCGAGTACCTCAACCCGCAGAAACCGGGGAAAGGTCGATGAGCAGCCTCGATCAACTGCAACCGCTGATCACACCGCCCCCGATCAGCTTTTGGCCACCGGCACCGGGCTGGTGGCTGTTGTTGCTCCTGATACCCCTGATGGGCTTCGGCCTGTGGCAACTGCGCCGGTTGATTCCGGACAAGCGTCCGATCGTTCGCGCCGAACAACCGCTGGACCCGGTGCGCCTCGCCGCCCTGGCTGAACTGGCGCTGATGCCCAAACCGTATGACGGCGCGCCTGCCGGTGCCTGGTTGCAACAGCTCAATGGCTTGCTCAAACGCCTGTGCCGCAACCATTACCCCTACAGCCAGAGTCACACCCTCAATGGGCGTAAATGGCTGGCTTTTCTCGACAACCGCTGCCCCGCCGCCGGGCTGACGCGCTGGATGGTGCTGGTGGAAGGCGCCTACAAACCCGAATGCAAACTCGACGACAAGGCCATCGCCGGCCTCACTCAAGCGGTCGACACCTGGATTCGCAAGCATGTTTGAGTTCGCCTGGCCGTGGATCTTCGCCCTGCTGCCGCTGCCGTGGTTGATGCGGGTCGTGCTGCCCGTTGCTGACAGTGGCGAGCCGGCACTCAAAGTCAGCTTTCTCAGCGACCTCGAAGGCCTGGCGCGACGCCGTGCCCGGGCCAATCTACCGGCCTGGCGCCAGCAAGCACCGTTCATTCTGCTGTGGCTGTTGCTGCTGATCGCCACGGCGCGCCCGCAATGGCTTGGGGAGCCGCTGCCAATTGCCGCCAGTGGCCGGGATCTGCTGGTAGCCGTGGACGTGTCCGGCTCCATGGACTTCCCCGACATGCGCTGGAAGGACGAGGACGTCAGCCGTCTCTCCCTGGTCCAGCACTTGTTGGGTGACTTTCTTGAAGGTCGCGAAGGCGACCGCGTCGGCCTGATCCTGTTCGGCAGTCAGGCCTACCTGCAAGCGCCCCTGACGTTTGACCGCCGCACGGTGCGGGTGTGGCTCGACGAAGCGAGAATAGGTATTGCCGGCAAGAACACGGCCATTGGCGATGCGATCGGCCTGGCCCTTAAACGCCTGCGCCTGCGTCCGGCCCAGAGCCGCGTGCTGATCCTGGTCACCGACGGTGCCAACAATGGCGGAGAAATCGACCCGCTGACAGCGGCGCGCCTGGCGGCCAACGAAGGGGTGAAAATTTACCCGATCGGCATTGGCGCAGACCCGGAGGAAAGCGGCACCTTGGGCTTCCTCGGGGTCAACCCGAGCCTGGACCTCGACGAGCCCGCCTTGAAGGCCATCGCCGAGGTCACCGGAGGGCAATACTTTCGCGCACATGACGGCAAAGAACTGCAGGCGATCAAGGACACCCTCGATACACTGGAACCGGTGACACAACAACCGACCCAGGCACGTCCCGCGCAATCGCTCTACCACTGGCCGCTTGCCCTGGCTTTACTGTTGAGCATGCTGCTGGTGGCCCGTGAGCGCTGGCCGAACAATCCGCTGCAGCGACTGTTTACCAAGGACCTGTTTTTGCAAACGCAACTCCCTGACTGGCGCCAGCGCCTGAAACGACTGCGTCTGCGGAGACGTCGATGAGCGCGCTCTGGCCTTTCTGGTTCCGCCCGGCGTGGCTGCTGCTGTTGCCGCTGCTCGGCTGGCTGCTGTGGCAACTCTGGCACCGGCAAAAGCGTGCCGGGCGTTGGCAGATGATTCTGCCACCCGCCTTCCACGCGGCGTTGCTCAGCGGCGGTAATGGACGCGACAGCAAACTGCCGTGGGTCGCCCTGGGCGTGGCGTGGATGCTGACACTGCTGGCGCTGCTGGGGCCGAGCTGGGAGCGTGTCGAACAAACCAGCCAGAAACCGGCCGACCCGATGGTGGTGCTGCTGGAATTGACCCCGGAAATGCTCGCCACCGACGTGACGCCAAACCGCCTCGAACAAGCGCGGCGCAAGGTGTTCGACCTGCTGCAACACCGCAGCGATGCGCAGACCGCAATTGTCGTTTACGCCGGCAGTGCGCACACACTGGTGCCGCTGTCGGACGACTTGGCCACCAGCCGCAACCTGCTGGATGCGCTCAAGCCTTCATTGATGCCCGAGCCTGGTCATCGCGCCGATCTGGCGGTGATCAAGGCCCTCGCGCTGCTGAATCAGGGCGCGCTGGGTGACGGGCGAATCCTGTTGATCGGCGCTTCGCTGACCGAACAGGAACGTCAAGGCATTCGGCAGGCACTCAATGGCAAGTCCACGCAGTTCCTGATGCTCGGCATTGGTACCGCCGACGGTTCGCCGATCACCCAGGAGGACGGTAGTTTCCTCAAGGACGAACAAGGCGCGATTCTGGTGCCGCGTCTGGACGAGCCGAGCCTGAAAGCCTTCGCCGACACCGTGGATGGGTACTATCGTCACGCCCGTCTGGACGATGCAGACCTGCGTGCCCTCGGCTTGTTCGATGGGCCTCGGATGCTGCGTGACGACGGCCAGACCTTGCGCCTCGACACCTGGGCCGATCAGGGCTACTGGCTGCTGTTACCGCTCCTTTTTCTGGCGGCCTGTGCTGGACGGCGCGGCTGGTTGTTCTGCCTGCCGCTACTGTTCCTGATGCCCCAACCGAGCTACGCCTTCGACTTCGAGGACCTGTGGTTGCGCCCCGATCAGCAGGGCCTGCACCTGTTCAAGCAAAAACGACCGGCTGACGCGGCGCAGCATTTTGAAGACCCACAATGGCAAGGTGTGGCGCTTTACGAAGCCGGCGACTACAGTGGCGCCGCCCAGCGGTTTGCCCAAGGCAGCGACGCTCACGCCCACTACAATCGTGGCAACGCCTTGGCAAAAAGTGGTGAGTTGGAAGCCGCGCTGGATGCCTATGACCAGGCACTGGAGCGACAACCGGATTTGCGCCCGGCCTTGACCAACAAGGCGCTGGTGGAAAGTCTGCTCAAGCAGAAAAACACGCCACCGCCCGAGGAACCGGAAAAAAAGCCGGATGAGCCAACTCAGCCCGCGGAGCAGGAACCACCGCCCGGCGCAGCCACTCAACCAGCGACCGAAGGCGATTCCAAAACCGAGGCGCAGCAGGCCACGTCAGAGGCAGAAGAACCGTCCACGACGCCGCCGAAGCCCGGCGCCAATGAAATCCCGGGCAGCGAACTGGGGGACGAACAACACACCACGCCACCGTTGCGTCCCGCCAGCGACACGATCGATGGTGAGCAGCGTCAGGCACTTGAGCAATGGCTGCGCAAAATTCCGGATGACCCGGGTGAATTGCTCAGACGCAAATTCTGGTACGAACAGCAACAACATCAGGATCAGGGAAAAACTCGATGACCCGCTTCACCGTCTTCATGCTCGCACTGTTGCCCGCCCTGCTGATCGGCACCGTTCAGGTCCAGGCTGCGGAACTGGTGGCCAGTGTTGACCGCAGTCGCCTGAACACCGGCGAAACGGTGGAACTGACTTTGGAATCCAGCGATGTGACGCAGTTTGGCAAGCCTGACCTGACCCCACTGGAACCTGCCTTCGAAGTCCGTGGCACCCGCCAGGTCAACCAGTTGACCACGTTGAACGATGGTAATCAGGCCACCACTCGCTGGATCATCACCCTGCTGCCTCGCCAAAACGGCAGCGTGGAGATTCCGCCGCTGCAACTGGGCGATGTGCAGAGCCAGCCGCTCACCGTGCAAGTGCTCGAAAGCGAAAACCAGGACAGCCCGAAGAAGCTGAGCCCGGTCTTCCTCGAAGCCAGCCTCGATCAACCCAGCGTGTACGTCCAGGCCCAGGCGATCCTGACCCTGCGTATCTACCACTCGGTGTCGCTCTACGACGACAGCAGCCTGACGCCCTTGCAGATTCCCGACGCGCGAATCGAAGCCCTGGGCGATTCGCGAACCTACGAGAAAGACATCAATGGGTTGCGCCACGGTGTGATCGAAATGCGCTACGCGATCTACCCGCAACACAGCGGCGAATTGACCATCCCGGCGCAGGTTTTCAGCGCCACGCTGGTTGACGCACAACCCGCGCAAGAGGCAGATGGCCAGGCACCGAAATCCGGCAAGATGATGCGCGTCGCTTCCGCCGAGATCATGCTCAACGTCAAGGCCAAACCTGCGAGCTACCCAACCGATGCAGCCTGGCTGCCGGCGCGCAGTATCAGCCTGAGTGAAAACTGGAACCCGGACCCGGAGCATGCCCAGGTGGGCGACTCCCTGACCCGCAGCCTGACCTTGAAAGTCGAAGGCCTGGCCAGTTCGCAACTGCCGCCGCTACCGGCCACCGACGTCAATGGTTTGCGTCGCTATCCGGATCAGGCGGTGCTCGGTAACGAAAATACCGAGCGTGGCCTGGTCGGCAGCCGTGAGGAGCGCGAAGCCCTGGTGCCAACTCGTAGCGGTGAAATCGACTTGCCGGCGGTGGACGTGGTCTGGTGGAACACCTTCGAAGACCATCTGGAACACACCAGCCTGCCGGCGCAGACACTTCAGGTAGCGAACAATCCAAGCCTGGTGGTCGATACCCCCGCCAGCACCCCACAAGTCATGGCCGGCGACAGCGAAACCCTCTGGTGGTGGAAACTCAGCACCCTGATCCTGGCCTGCACCACCCTGCTCGGCTTTGGCCTGTGGTGGCGTGCCCGCTGGCAACCCGCCATCCTGCGCGCTGCGCAAACCGGCCCCAGCCCGCGCACCGTACTTGACGACCTCAAGCGCGCCTGCCAGGCCAACGACTCTCACGCCACTCGCCAGGCACTCGATGCCTGGGCCCGGCAACAACCGGAAACCCTGGCCGATATGGCCGCGCGCTTCGTGCCGTTGTCCGATGCCCTCGACGGGTTGAATGGCGCGCTGTATAGCGAGACCGGGCAGCACTGGCAAGGTGACGATTTGTGGCGGGCGATTCGGGCGATCCCCATTGCGGAACGGGTTCACGATCCCGTGGGTGACAGTGGATTGCCGCCGCTGTATCCGAAATAGGCCTGCTGCGTCCTGATGTGGCGGCTGTCGTGGCTGAAAGCCGGGGTGCCCGACCACATCCCATCCGTTTGCCAGTAAACTCTCTGCCTTTTCGCCGCTTCCATTTTCCTCGCGGCCATTACCTTATTTCCTACGGAGTTTGCCTTGCGTCTGTTTCACACCTCCGACTGGCACCTTGGGCAGAACCTGCACGGCCAGGATCGCGACTTCGAACACGGCTGTTTTCTCGAGTGGCTACTGCGCCAGCTGAAGCTCGAACAGCCTGATGTGCTGTTGATTGCCGGCGATATCTTCGACACCGTCAACCCGCCGGTCAAAGCCCAGGAACGCCTGTACGACTTCATCGTCAGCGCCCATGAGCAACAACCGAAGCTGACCATCGTCATGATCGCCGGCAACCACGACTCCGGCTCGCGTATCGAATTGCCCGCGCCGTTGATGCGTCGTCTGCGCACTCATGCGCTGGGTCGGGTGCTGTGGCTGGATGACGGGCAACTTGATGCCGAACGCCTGCTGCTGCCGCTGCCGAACGCGAAAGGAAAGGTCGTGGCCTGGTGCCTCGCGCTGCCATTCCTGCGGCCTGCCGAAGTGACCGGAGCCCACTTGGGCGACAACTATTTACGCGGTATCGGCCAGGTGCATGAATGGCTGATCGAGGCGGCCAATGCCAAGCGCAAGCCCGGTCAGGCACTGATCGCGATCAGTCATGCGCACATGGCTGGCGGGTCGGTTTCCGAAGACTCGGAACGCAGCCTGATCATTGGCAATGCCGAAGCGCTGCCCGCCAGCCTGTTCGGCCCCAGCATCAGCTATGTCGCCCTCGGCCATTTGCACAAGCCGCAGAAGGTCAACGGCGAAGATCGCATCCGCTACAGCGGCTCGCCGATTCCCTTGTCGTTTTCCGAAATCGGCTATCAGCATCAGATTCTCGACGTCGTGTTCGAGGGTGAAACGCTGGTGAGCGTCGAACCCAAACTCATCCCACGCGCGGTCAACCTGCAACGCATCGGCCCTGCCCCCTTGGCGGACATCCTGCTGCAACTGGCTGACCTGCCGAACATCGACCTGCTGGCCGACATCCAGCGCCAGCCCTGGCTGGAAGTGCGAGTACGGCTTGATGAGCCGCAGCCCGACCTGCGCTATCAAGTCGAAACCGCGCTGCAAGGCAAAGCCGTGCGACTGGTGCGTATCGCTGCGGAATACGCGGGCAGCGGCAGCCGCGACGGCCTTGAGGATGGCGCCACGTTGATCGAACTGGATCAGCTCACGCCTCAGGAACTGTTCAGCCGCGCCTGGCAGGACAATTACGGCAGCGAGGTCGATGAGCAAACGCTGAAAGACTTTGCCGAGCTGTTGCAGGACGTGCAGATGGAGAGCGAACAGCCATGAAGATCCTCGCGATCCGCCTGAAAAACCTGGCCTCCCTGGCCGGTCCGTTTGAAATTGACTTCACCGCCGAACCCCTGGCGAGCGCCGGTTTGTTTGCGATTACCGGGCCAACAGGCGCGGGAAAAAGCACCTTGCTGGACGCCTTGTGCCTGGCGTTGTTTGGCGCCGTGCCTCGACTGAGCAATGCCCAGATGTCCGCCAAAGCGCCAGACGCTGACGGCGAAATCAGCACCGGCGACCCGCGCACACTGTTGCGTCGTGGCACCGGTGAAGGCTATGCCGAAGTGGATTTCGTGGGCATCGATGGCCGTCGCTACCGCGCTCGGTGGGAAGCCAACCGCGCGCGGGAGAAAGCCGGTGGCAAGCTGCAAGCCAGCCGCCAGAGCTTGCGCGATATCGATCAGGACCAACTGCTGGCCAGTCAGAAAGTCGACTTCAAAACCCAGCTCGAAGCCGTTCTCGGCCTGAACTTCGAGCAGTTCACCCGGGCCGTTTTGCTCGCCCAAAGCGAGTTCAGCGCGTTCCTCAAGGCCAACGATAACGAGCGCAGCGAACTGCTGGAAAAGCTCACTGACACGGCGCTCTACACCCGTCTCGGCCGCCGCGCGTTCGACAAGAGCAAAGAAGCACGCGAAGCCCACAAGCTGCTGCAGGACCAGGCCACCGGCGTCACGCCGCTGCCACCTGAAGCCAGAGCCGAACTCGATGAGCGCTTCAACGAGGCTCAGCAGCAACTCAAACTCCAGCAGGCGCAACTCAAGCAACTGGAGTTGCAACACGCGTGGCTCAAAGAACTGCGGCTGGTGCAAGACGCGCAGCAAAGTGCCGCCGAGCAATTGCACAGCGCGCAGCAACAGTGGGAAAGCCTGGCAGGCCAGCGCCTGATGCTCACGCGCCTGGAACAACTGGCCCCGCAACGGCACCAGTTCGCCCGCAAATCCGAACTCACCACGCAGCTCACCCCACTGATTGCGCAGATCCGCCAGCACCTGCAACAGCAGACGGAACTGACCGCGCGCCAGGGGCAACTCGAACAGACCTTGAGCGCCGCGCAAACCGCACGCGCCGAAGCGCAAAACCAACATGCCAGCAACGCGCCGCTACTGCGCCAGGCCTTCGAGGAGCAGAGTGCTCTGGCCCGGTTGATTAAAGACGCGAGCCTCAGTGCCGATCTCAAGCAACAGGTGGACCAAGCCTGTGCGCAAGGCCAGAGCACGATTCAAGGTTTGGTCGAGCAACAAGAGCGGGTGGCCGCTCGCCTGCAAAGCATTGCCGCACAACTCGAACAAAGCGTCCATCTGGCACCCTTGAGCGATGCCTGGAACGCTTACCGGGATCGCCTGCAGCAGCTGATGTTGATCGGCAATCGCTTGAACAAGGGGCAGGCAGAACTGGCTGCCCTGGAGCAAAGCGCTGTCCGTGCAGCGGATGAATTCGCCACGCAAAAGCAGAGCCTGGAAGTGCTTTACAAAGAAGCCGGTGCCGAGCCCGAAGCCGTTGCCGAACAGATCCAGTTGCTGGGCAATCTGCTGCAGGACAACCGCAAGCAACTGCGTGCCTTTGAAGAGCTGACACGCCTGTGGGCCAGTCAGCAGGATCTGGACAAACGCGGTACCGACCTTCAGCAGCGCCAGTCTGTCGTGCAGCAAGAGCGGGATCGGCTGACCCAGGACGGGGTAAAAACCAAACACGAATTGGTCATCGCCGAACAGACACTGACCGTCACCCGCGAGCTGCTGGAGCGTCAGCGGCTGGCCCGCAGTGCCAGTGTTGAAGAACTGCGCGAACAGCTGCAGGACGACCAGCCCTGTCCGGTCTGTGGCAGCCCGGATCATCCCTATCATCAGCCTGAAGCACTGCTGCAGAGTCTGGGTCGGCATGATGAAAGCGAGCAGGCCAACGCCCAGAAAGCCGTCGACCTGCTCAAGGAAAAGCTCACGGATTTGCGTGCGGAGGTGGGCGGCCTGATTGCTCAGCAAAAAGAACTGCTGCAGCAGCAGGAACACCTTGAGACTCAGCGTCAGAGCCTGGCGCCGGCCCTCGAAGCGCACTCGCTGTCGACACAGTTGCTGGCTAGAGACGCCAATCAGCGCGACACCTGGCTGGCACAGCAAAACGCTCAGTTGAATCAGAGCATCTCCCAGGATGAGCAACGGCAAACCGCCCTGCTCACCCTGCAGCAGGACGCCGCGCGTCTGGCGCAGCAGTTGCGCACCGCCGAAACGGCGAGCCTGCAAGCCGCTCAACACCTGAGTAACCAGCAGCGCGAACTCAGCAGTGATCGCCAGCGCCTGGATGAAGAACTGACAGCCTTCAGTACGCTGCTACCCGCTGAAACGCTGGAGGCCTTGCGCAATGAACCGGCCGCAACGTTCATGCAATTGGACCAGCAGATCGCGCAGCGCCTGGAACAGCTCGATCAGCAACGGGATGAAATCAGCGACCAGCAGCAACGCCAGCAAGTGCTGGAGAAAGAACAGGATCGCCAGCTCACCCGCCTTCAGCAGCAGGAAACCGCGCTGGCGCAGTTCAATGCCCTTGCTGAACAGCAGCAGGCTTGCCAGCAGAAACTGACGCAGTTACTGGGCGATCGCACCAGCGCCGAACAGTGGCAGCAGCAACTCGATCTTGCCGTCGAACAGGCACGCAACGCCGAAACGACGGCCCATCAGGAACTGCAAACCGTGCGCACGCAGCTGGTCCAATTGGTCGCAGAGCTCAAGGCCCACCAGGAACGCCTCTCGGCCCTGGAAACCGAGGACCGCGAACTGGGCAGCAAGATTGCCGATTGGCGAGCGCTGCATCCGGAGCTCGACGACGGCGGACTGGAGACGTTGCTAAGCGTCGACGATCAGCACGTCAGTGAGTTGCGGCAACGGTTGCAGCAAAGCGAAAAAGCCATTGAGCAAGCCAAGGTGTTGCTGCTGGAGCGGGATCAGCGTCTGCTGAATCATCAGGCGCAGCACAACGGCAATCTCGACGCCGAACAGTTGGCCAGTGCGCTGGCGGACCTGCAAACCCAGTTCACCGCCAGCGAGCATCGATGTGCGGAGTTGCGCGCAGAACAGGCCGAAGACCAGCGTCGGCAAAACGCCAATCAGGCACTGGCCCAACAGATTGACGCGGCCTACACCGAGTTCCAGCGCTGGGCGCGGTTGAGTGCCTTGATCGGCTCGGCCACGGGCGACACCTTCCGCAAGATTGCCCAGGCCTACAACCTCGATTTGCTGGTGCACCACGCCAACGTGCAGTTGCGCCAATTGGTCCGACGCTATCGCCTGAAACGCGGCGGCAGCATGCTCGGTTTGCTGGTGATGGATACCGAGATGGGCGACGAATTGCGCTCGGTGCATTCACTGTCCGGTGGCGAGACGTTCCTGGTGTCGCTGGCCCTGGCCTTGGGGCTGGCATCGATGGCGTCGAGCACGTTGAAGATCGAGTCGTTGTTCATCGACGAAGGCTTCGGCAGCCTTGACCCCGAATCCCTGCAACTGGCCATGGACGCCCTCGATGGCTTGCAGGCCCAGGGTCGCAAGGTCGCGGTGATTTCTCACGTTCAGGAAATGCATGAACGGATTCCCGTACAGATCCAGGTCCACCGCCAGGGCAATGGCTTGAGTACGCTGGAGGTGAAATGAATACGCTGTATTCCTTCCGCCGCTGCCCTTACGCCATGCGCGCTCGAATGGCCCTGAGTTACTCGGGGGTTGCCGTGGACATTGTCGAAGTGAGCTTGAGGGCCAAACCCGCCGAGATGCTCGCGCTGTCGAGCAAAGGCACGGTGCCGGTGCTCAACGCTGACGGCGAGGTGATCGATGAAAGCCTGTCGATCATGCGCTGGGCGCTGGCGCAGAACGATCCGCAGGATTGGCTGCTCAAGGATGATTCGGCGGGCCAGGCGCAGATCGACACGTTGATTGAAGAGAATGATCAGGTGTTCAAGGTGCACCTCAATCGCTACAAGTACGCCGAGCGCTACCCTGAACAGCCGATGGAGGTGTATCGCGCCGAAGGCGAGGTGTTCCTGCGCAAGCTCGATGGGTTGCTGGCAGGACGGGATTACTTGCTGGCCGGGCACCCTAGCCTGGCGGACGTGGCACTGATGCCGTTCGTGCGGCAGTTCGCCCATGTGGATCGCGAGTGGTTTGCGCAGACGTCTTATGCGCGATTGCAGATGTGGTTGCAGCGGTTTCTGGAGTCGGCGTTGTTTACTGGTGTGATGCAAAAGTAGGTACGCCGAATTACATGTAGCAGCTGGCGAAGCCTGCGTTCGGCTGCGCTCCCTGTATGGACTGTGCTGGCCAGGTTAACTGTGGCGAGGGGATTTATCCCCGTTCCAGTGCGTAGCACTGGCAACAAATCTTGGGCTCGCTGCGCAACCCAACGGGGCGGTGCGACGTTTCGCTAAATCCCCTCGCCACAGGGCATAGGCCTCAGGGCATGGGGCATAAGGCATAAGGCGCTCAGGATTGGTGTTTACGCCAACACCTCACACATCTGCAACGCCGAGCAATCCACCTGGAACGGTCCGAAAAAATCACCCTGGCGTTTGATCGGTGGATTGCCAGCCAGCATGCCCAACGCTTTAGCCGTCTGAATGTTGTGCGCCATGTTGTGATTGGCTTCGATGGACCGCGCCACCGCCCCTGCCGAACCTTGCCCGAACCCCAACAACGAAGCGCCGTTAGTCATGAACGCCAAAATGGCGAGCACCCAGAATTTGTGCCCTTTCATGCGCCAGCAACTCCCAAACGCTCAGCCTGATCGACCGTGGCGAGGGGATTTAGCGAAACGTCGCACCGCCCCGTTGGGTCGCGCGCGACCCCAGGATTGTCTGCCAGCGCTTCGCACTGGAACGGGGATAAATCCCCTCGCCACAGGAGAGCGATGGCCAGGTAGGCGCCGTGTTTGGCTGAGGTGAGGATTGCGCTGGCCATGGTGTTCTCCGTGGGCATGTTTCAGAGCCCACAGAATCGTTGAAAACCACCGCGGCGACCAACAAGGCTTATCTATAGTAACTATCAGTTTCGTTGATCGTGAATTCCTGGAACTGCGCAGGGGCATGCGCCATGGGAAACCAGTATTTAAAAGGCCCGCAAACGCGTTATGCAGGAGCGACATCACTCATGGCTTCTCGACGCAACGGCTATCGAGCTGTCAAAAGTGACTTCGCTCCTGCATAAAAAGTGCAGGGCCAGAATTTCAGGCTTGGGTTTTGTGATCCAGGGCTGCGTGGAAGTTGGCGCTCTGTTGCAGGTATTTCGGGGTGTAGCTTTGGGTGTGGGATTTTTTGCTGCTGATCTCGACGCTGGCACTGGTTGGCAGCGCTACGGTGGCAGAGATAGCGGAAGCGGCAATGATGGAGAAAAGATTGAAGTTCATGGCGGTATTCCTCGAAGTCAGTTGGCTTGCTTGCCCGGTGGGGCCGTGAAGCAAACTTAACCGTCGAAGGTGATCGCCTTGAAATGCTTTGTAGCACTTCCACATATCAGTGTCATTGATAGAAGGATGCAGGCCCCATCAACCGGGGCCTGCGGCCTATTGACGCACCAGGAATTTGAGATCGCTGGGCGCGTCCATGGCTAGCTTCTGCACGGTTTTACCCAACAAACCGCTTTTGGCATCGCGCTCGACGACGACAATCTGGTTGCTCTTCTGGTTGGCAATCAGCAAAAACCTGCCACTCGGGTCGAGGCTGAACTCACGCGGGTGATCACCTTCTACCGAGCGACGCTGCAACTCCTTGAGGTGGCCGGTCGCCGGATCGATGGCAAACACCAACAGTTGATTGGCAGTCCCGCGGTTACTGACGTACAGGAACTTGCCATCCGAGGAAGCATGCAACGCCGCAGCGGCCTTGTCCGAGACCGGCTGACCCGCCGCCAGATCGACCATTTGCGTCTGCTCAAGCTTGCCGTCCTGGTAATCGAACACGGCGACCTGCGCGCTCATTTCCATGGTCAGCCAGGCATGCTTGCCATCCGCGCTGAACAGCAAATGTCGCGGTCCACTGCCCGGTGGCAGCTGAACCGACGGCGGGGCGGCGGCGGTCAAGGGCAGTTGCGGATCGGCCTTGGGATCGAAGCGATAGACAAACACCTTGTCCGCCCCCAGGTCATTGGAAAACACATAGCGGCCGTCCGGCGACGAGATCGTCGAATGCACATGCGCCGACATCTGCCGCTCAGGATTGACCCGACTGGACGGATGGCTGCTCATCTGCACCACCGGTTTGAGCGTGCCATCGACGCTGACGGGCACGACCGCCAGGGTGCCACCCGGGTCTTCCACGACTGAGTAGTTGCTGACGAACAGGTGACTGGCGTCAGCACTCAGGCTCGAATGCGTGGGCTCGTTGCCCAGGCTCTGAACCTGGTTGATCAGGCTCAATTGGTAGGACTTGGGATCGATCGAATAGCTGCTGACGCGGCCTACCGGATCAGCCTGTCCCGGACCGTTTTCGTTGACCACGAACAGACGTTGCTGATCCTTGGACAAGGTGAGCCAGGAAGGGTTTTCGGTTTTGATCACTTGCAGGGGTTTAGCGTCGATCTGCCCGGTAGCGCTGTCGAAATTCAGCCGATAGATGCCCTGGCTCTGGCCGGCGGTGTAGGACCCGACCAGCAATTGGAAGTCATCGGCCGGCGCTGCCTGAACACACATCGCGCCGACGCTGCCGGCGATCAACAGTGGCCAGAAATTACGCATCCTCATTCCCTTCGTCCTCGTCGTCACCACCGCCGAACGCTGTCAGGCAGACCAGTCGATGCTCGCCGGAGTCACCCGTGATCACCCAGCTCTGCAAGGTGGGGTCGAACGTGGCGGCCTGAATCTGCGCCGGGGTGAATTCCCAGTGTTTGGCCGCACGGCCGTCCATGCACTCGATGTGCAGGTTGTCATCCTCGTCCAGCGAGAATTCAAAGGCGTGCAGGCCGTCGATTTCAACCATGTCGCAGTGTTCGAGGGTGTTGAGCAAGGTGTCGTTTGCGGCAGTCATGGCAGTCAATCTTTGAAAGGGGAAAGACGCCATGATAGCTCAATGTGGGGGTGGGTCTGCGCGTGCCACGTTATAGATATCGATGCGCCCCCTGTGAGAGCGAACTTTTGTGGCGAGGGGATTCATCCCCGCTGGGCTGCGAAGCGGCCCTAAAAGTTCTGCGACTGCTTCGCATTCGAACGGGGATCAATCCCCTCGCCACAAAGGCTCCCTCCTACAGGACGTGCGTTTCGTCGTTAGAGGGCATCAGTGGACGGTTTGCCATCCACAAGGCGCTGAATGCGCAGCGGATTGCCGTTCTTCAACGCATCCGGCAGCAAACTGTCAGGGTAGTTCTGGAAACACACCGGACGCAGGAAACGGTCGATCGCCAAGGTGCCCACCGATGTACCACGGGCATCGGACGTTGCCGGATACGGCCCGCCATGGACCATCGAATCGCAGACCTCCACACCGGTCGGATAACCATTGAGCAGGATGCGCCCCACCTTCTGCTCCAGCAGCGGTGTCAACTCGGCGAACTGCTCGAAGTCTTCCGGCTCGCCAATGAGGGTTGCTGTCAGTTGCCCGTGCAGGCCATTAAGTGCAGCGCTAAGCTGCGCCTGATCCGCGACTTCGACGAACACCGTGGTCGGACCGAACACCTCTTCCTGCAACACCTCATCGCCGTGGATCAACAAATCTGCATCCGCCTTGAAGAGTTGCGGCTGTGCCTGATTGCCCTGTTGCGACTGGCCGGCCAGGTGCTCGATTGACGGGTGCGCGAGCAGCTTCTGCAACCCTTTGCCATAACTGCTGAGCGTGCCGGCATTGAGCATGGTTTGCGCCGGTTGGTCATTGATCAGCCCCGCTACCTGTTGCACGAACGCGCTGAACTGCGGCGAACGAATGCCGATCACCAAACCGGGGTTGGTACAGAATTGACCACAGCCTTGAACCACCGAAGCGGTGAGGTCGCGGGCGATAGTGTCGGCCCGCGCTTGCAGCGCCTGCGGCAAGATGATCACCGGGTTGATGCTCGACATCTCGGCGAACACCGGGATAGGTTGTGCACGGGCTGCGGCCATGTCGCACAAGGCTCGGCCACCCTTCAATGAACCGGTAAAACCGACAGCCTGAATCGCCGGATGTTTGACCAGCGCTTCACCGACCCCGCCGCCGTAAATCATGTTGAAGACGCCCGCCGGCATGCCGGTTTTTTCCGCCGCGCGAATGATCGCATCAGCAACGGACTCGGCGGTGGCCATGTGACCGCTGTGCGCCTTGAACACCACCGGGCAACCGGCGGCCAATGCAGACGCCGTGTCGCCGCCGGCAGTGGAAAATGCCAACGGGAAATTGCTCGCGCCGAACACCGCCACTGGACCGAGGCCGATACGGTACTGGCGAAAATCGGGACGGGGCAGCGGCGTACGATTCGGTAATGCCTGATCGATACGGGCGCCATAAAAGTCGCCGCGACGCAGCACGTTGGCGAACAGGCGCATTTGCCCGCTGGTACGGCCACGCTCACCTTGAATGCGTGGCGCGGGCAACGCGGTTTCGCGGCAGACCAGGACGACGAAATCATCGCCCAGGGCGTCCAGTTCATCGGCAATCCCATCGAGGAATTGCGCGCGGCGTTCGGCACTCAGACGCCGATAGGCCGGGTACGCGGCAGCCGCCGCCTCGGCCGCGGCATCAACTTCTGCCGGTGTTGCCTGATAGAAGTCATGGGGCAACGCCTCGCCGGTAACGGCGTCGACGCTCTGGAGTGTGAGGGTGCCGGCAGCGCTGCGCTGCCCGCCTATGTAGTTATGACCAAGAATGCGGGACATGCATGTCTCCTTAAAGTGTGCCGACGGTGCCAGGTTCAAACGCTGCTTCCACGGGTGTGATGCCGTTAATCAGCGGCGCGCCGAATTCGGCCTGGCTGATCTCGAACAGATCACCGGGTCGGGTGCGAATGCCCTCGGCAAAGGACAGGGTGGCGGTGCCGAAGAAGTGAATGTGCACATCCCCCGGCCGCAGGAACTGGCTGTATTTGAAATGGTGGTACTCAAGGTTTTCCAGGCTGTGGCACATGTTGGCCTCGCCGCTGAGAAACTCGTTCTGCCACAGCACTTCGCCGTCGCGCAGAATGCGGCTGGTGCCCGCCAGGTGTTGCGGCAGTTCGCCCAGCCGAAGCTCCGGGCCGTAACTGCAGCTGCGCAGTTTTGAATGCGCCAGATAGAGGTAGTTCTTGCGTTCCATGACGTGGTCGGAAAACTCGTTGCCCACCGCATAACCGAGGCGATAGGGCCTGGCGTCGGGACCGATGACGTACAAACCACTGAGCTCCGGCTCTTCCCCGGCATCTTCAGCGAACGGCGGCAGTGGAAACGGATGGCCAGGGCGTACAACGATGCTGCCGTCACCCTTGTAAAACCATTCAGGCTGTACACCCGCCTGCCCTGCTGCCGGTTTGCCGCCCTCCACGCCCCATTTGAAGATGCGCATGGTGTCGGTCATCGCGGTTTCGTCGCCGATCTGCTGGTGCATCTTGTCGCGAGCCGAGGCGCTGCCCAGGTGGGTCAGGCCGGTACCGCTGACCAGCATGTGCGCCGGGTCCGGGTGATCCAACGGTGGCAGGATGCGACATTGGGTCAGCAGGTCTGCATAGTCGTGACTGAGGCCCAGCCCCAATGCCTGGACCTGTTGCTCAAGATTTTTACCGGCCTCAATGGCCGCCAACGCCAGATCGCGAACCGTGCGCGCATCCAGCACCTCACGCACCAGCCCCTCCTCGACCACGCCAACCCGGCGCTCGCCGTTAATCAATTCGAACTGAACCAAACGCATGGTTTTCTCCTTTAAACAAACCTTTCAACAGCACTGCAAAATCCTGTGGGAGCTGGCTTGCCAGCGATAGCGAACTGTCAGGTACATCAACGCACAACGCGCTGCCGTCATCGCTGGCAAGCCAGCTCCCACAGGGGGCGGAGTCAGTTGTTCAAGTACGCGTCGCACCCCGTGCGCTGGCGGCGAATTGGTCAACCGGCAGCACATGTTTGCGCTCCAGCAAGCGGTACACCACGCCGGTCAACACGAGCCCGAAGACCATCACGCCGGACAGGAAATACAGCCCCGAGGCGAGATTTCCGGTGTATTCCTTCAACGCACCAATAATGAACGGACCGATGTAGCCGCCCAGGTTGCCCACCGAGTTGATCAAGGCGATACCCGCTGCGGCACTGGCGCCGGCGAAGAAACGACCCGGCAAGGTCCAGAACACGGCGGTGCACGAGAACAGCGCGAACGCCACCAGACACAGCGCCGCCAATTGCGCCACCGGCATCGTCAGCCAGGCGCTGAAGAACAGACCGATCGCGCCCAGTACATAGAGCACCGCGAGATGACCGTAGCGATCATTCAGTCGGTCAGAGCTGCGCGGGATGATCAACAAGCCAATGATCCCGAAAATGTACGGCACCGATGACACGAACCCGGTCGTCAGGTCGCTGCCGCCAAATTGCTTGATCAGCGTCGGCAGCCACAGGCCGAGCCCATAAATGCTCAAAGTCACTGGCAGATAGAACAGCGCCAGCAGCAACACCCGTTTGTCCTTGAGGGCGTGCAATGGATTGCCGTGGCGAGTCTGGCCATATTCCTGAAGGTCCTTTTGCAGTTCGCCGGTCAGCCAGTCCTTCTCGGCCTGGTCCATCCATTTAACCTGTTGCGGACCGTCCGGCAGCCAGCGCAGCACCGGCCAGGTCAGCAGGATCGCGGGGGCGCCGATGACGATGAACAGCCATTGCCAACCGTGCAGCCCGAGGGTGCCGTCCATGCCGAGCAGACCGCCGGACACGGGGCCGGTGATCATCATTGCGATGGGTTGCGAGAGGATGAACAGCCCCAGGATCTTGCCGCGATGGCGCACCGGGAACCATTGGGTGATGTAGTAAAGAACGCCCGGAAAGAACCCGGCTTCGGCGGCGCCGAGCAGAAAGCGCATGACATAAAAACTGTGCGGCCCCTGAACGAAAGCCATGCCGATGGTGATCGCGCCCCAGGTCACCATGATCCGCGCAAACCAGCGCCGCGCGCCGAAGCGTTCGAGCATCAGGTTGCTGGGAATCTCCAGCAGGAAGTAACCGATGAAGAACAGGCCGGCGCCCAGTCCATAGGCAGCGTCGCCAATGCCGATGTCCGCGCCCATGTGCAGCTTGGCGAACCCTACGGCGGAGCGATCCACATAGGCGATCAGGTACAGCAGGATCAGGAAAGGAATCAGTTTCAGCGTGATGCGACGTATCAGCCGCAGTTCCTGGCTCATGAGATCGGTCTCCGATTGTTGTTGTTATAGAACCTCGGGGGACGCCTCTCGCAGAAAACCGCCAGGGCAATCCCTCCGTTGCGACCGACTATATAGTAATACTATTTAATCAACAACACTTCCAAACTGTCGATTTAGCGCTTATGTTATCCATCAGTCGGAACAATATAGTCATACAATAAGAGAATCGATCATGTCTGATAAAAAACTCAATCTGCGCTCTGCCCAATGGTTCGGCACGGCTGACAAGAACGGCTTCATGTACCGCAGCTGGATGAAGAATCAGGGCATTGCCGACCACCAGTTCCACGGCAAGCCGATCATCGGGATCTGCAATACCTGGTCGGAACTGACCCCCTGTAACGCGCATTTCCGCCAGATAGCGGAGCACGTCAAACGTGGGGTGATCGAGGCAGGCGGCTGGCCGGTTGAGTTCCCGGTGTTTTCCAATGGCGAATCGAATCTGCGTCCGACCGCCATGTTCACGCGAAATCTGACGAGCATGGATGTGGAGGAAGCGATTCGCGGCAACCCGATTGATGGCGTCGTGCTGTTGACCGGCTGCGACAAAACCACGCCTGCCCTGTTGATGGGCGCAGCCAGTTGCGACGTGCCGGCCATCGTCGTGACCGGCGGGCCGATGCTCAACGGCAAGCACAAGGGTCAGGACATCGGTTCCGGCACCGTGGTGTGGCAACTCAGTGAGCAGGTCAAGGCGGGCACCATCACCCTTGATGACTTCCTCGCGGCCGAGGGTGGCATGTCCCGTTCGGCGGGCACCTGCAACACCATGGGCACCGCCTCGACCATGGCCTGCATGGCTGAAGCCCTGGGCACTTCCCTGCCCCACAACGCGGCGATTCCAGCCGTCGACGCGCGCCGTTATGTGTTGGCGCACATGTCCGGCATGCGGGCGGTAGAGATGGTTCGCGAAGACTTGAAGCTGTCGAAAATCCTCACCAAAGAAGCATTCGAAAACGCCATTCGCGTCAACGCCGCCATCGGTGGTTCGACCAATGCCGTTATCCACCTGAAGGCCATTGCCGGCCGCATCGGTGTGGACCTGGAGCTGGATGACTGGACCCGCATGGGTCGAGGCATGCCGACCATCGTCGACCTGCAACCGTCCGGTCGTTTCCTCATGGAAGAGTTCTACTATGCCGGAGGCTTGCCCGCCGTACTGCGCCGCCTCGGCGAAGCCAATCTGATTCCCCATCCGGACGCGTTGACCGTCAACGGCAAATCCATTGGCGAGAACACCAGGGACGCGCCGATCTATGGCCAGGACGAGGTCATTCGCACCCTCGACAATCCCATCCGCGCCGACGGCGGCATCTGTGTGCTGCGCGGCAACCTGGCGCCGCTCGGTGCCGTGCTCAAACCGTCCGCCGCCAGTGCTGAGCTGATGCAGCATCGCGGTCGTGCGGTGGTGTTCGAGAACTTTGACATGTACAAGGCGCGGATCAACGATCCAGAGCTGGACGTGGATGCGAACTCGATACTGGTCATGAAAAACTGCGGCCCGAAGGGTTATCCGGGCATGGCTGAAGTTGGCAACATGGGGCTGCCCGCGAAGCTGTTAGCCCAAGGCGTGACGGACATGGTGCGCATTTCCGACGCGCGCATGAGCGGCACGGCATACGGCACGGTGGTGCTACATGTCGCCCCCGAAGCCGCTGCCGGCGGACCTCTGGCGACGGTGAAGGAAGGTGACTGGATCGAACTCGATTGTGCCAACGGGCGACTGCACCTGGATATTCCGGACGCGGAGCTCGCGGCGCGCATGGCGGATCTGCAACCACCGCAGCAACTGATTGTGGGCGGTTATCGTCAGCTGTACATCGATCATGTACTGCAAGCAGATCAGGGCTGTGACTTCGATTTCCTGGTCGGATGCCGAGGCGCCGAAGTCCCCCGCCACTCGCATTAAGCGCAAAAGATCGCAACCTGCGGCAGCTCCGACATTGGAATGCATTTCCCCTGTGGGAGCCAGCCTGCTGGCGCCCACATTTGGTTTGTGTATCCACCTCAATACTGTGTCGTGCCTGCTATCATGCGCGGCATCTCCATCCCACAGGATCGCGCCGTTCCCCATGGATTACCGCAAACCCTCCGACCGCAAAAGCATGCACTCGCGCATCGTCCAGGAACTGGGCATGCAGATCGTTTCCGGGCGGTTCAAACCGGACGACAAGTTGCCCGCCGAAGCGCTGTTGTGCGAAGAGTACGCGGTCAGCCGACCGGTGCTGCGCGAAGCCACGCGGGTACTGGTTGCCAAAGGCCTGGTGTATTCCCGTCCGCGCGTCGGCACGGTGGTCAAGCAGCGCAAGGAATGGCACATGCTCGACCCGGACGTGTTGCACTGGCTGATGCAAAGCAGTCCGCAAAATGAATTCTTCGACCTGCTGACCAGTGTGCGCAGCATCATCGAACCCGCTGCGGCCGCCCTGGCCGCCCAGTTCGCCACCGACGCGGACATCGCCTCCATCGGTGAAGCCTATCAACGCATGGAAGCCGCGCCGACACCGGAAGCCTTGCTGCAACCGGACCTGGATTTCCATAGCCGGATCGCCGATGCGACGCACAACGATTTGCTGGCGAACCTGTGCAACATGCTCTCGGTCGCGATTGCCGAAGCGCTGAAGCATTCCAACCAGCGACCGAACCTGCACGAGCTGGCATTGCCACGGCATAAGGCAATCCTCACCGCCATCGAAAACCGCGACGCTCTCGGTGCACGGCATGCGACGCTGGTGCAGCTGGATGATGCGCGCAGTGCGCTGAACGTGGTGTTGGGTAGCGATTCCTGACAGCCAGCGAGGCGTGTCTATGTTTTACGATGTTTATCGGCCCACTGAGTGCTGCTGACCCATTGAACGGTTGATGTGCGATATCCCGTTACCGCACGTTTAACCTGCTGCCGTTCTATGTTGTGCAATCCTGAACGTGCCAAGGATTGCACCATGCCAACATTACCGACACCGACCTCACTGGACTCAACCAGCATCATCGCGCGTGCCGTCAGCGCCCGATTCGACAACCGACCGACATTACGCTCGCAAACCGCTCGCCTGCTCAAGGAAGGTTTGCTGGAAAAGTACCCCGAGCTCGACTTCGACCCTTATCAAACCAAGCTTGCCCAGCCCATTCCGAACGGCGCGTGGCGTCTGTCTTTATTACTTGACGAGGTGCTGGAGTACCTCGCCAGCGGCGTGAAACTCGATCTTGGAGATCAATACGGTCGCAACTGCTTCCTGACCAATAAAGTGCCCAAGCAAATGGGGGTCAGCAAAACCACCTCGCGTTTGCCTGACATGCGGGTCATTGAAGCGGTTATCCTCGAGCTCCCGGACATTCTGTACATTGGTTTACAGGAAGCCCTGACGGCTTACTGGAATGACGATACCGGCGCGGGGGGCAGCCGCTGGGAATGGCTTGGCGATCTCCTCGCTGGCCTGCTGAAAACGGCAGCGGTCCGCCACACAGGTCTTGACGCCTCACAGGCCGGGGTCTTGGCGGAACTGGCCAATCACCCTGATCGTCAGGTCCGTTTGCAAAAGCCGTGGTCCGGAGGCGTTATTCAAGCCTGTACGCTTCAGACCACTCTGAGCAAAGGCACTGTCTCGGCCAGCCTGCAGACGCCCGACCTGCTGCTCAGTTGCGCTGAAACCCACCTGTTGTGCAGCTTGACCGGCGGTGTCGAGGCGTACTCGTCACTGGAGGAATTTGGTCGGGCCTGGGCGGAGCGTTTCCAGCAGGACTTTACTGCCGACACCATCACCTGGAAGCGGTTCGAGCCGGCGGGCAACATCTTCGACACCCAGGCCGCCTTACTGCTGAATCAGCAGCTGGAAAACCTGGCGGCACTCAAGTTGCCCGCGAATCAAAGCCTGGACGCACTGCAACAGCGCATCGACGCCATCACCGATGTCGCCCGTCTGTTCATTGACACGCTGAGTGATCCCCGCAACCTTCAACCGATACAAGCGACCCTCCCGGACTGGTTGCAAGCGGCCAGCGCCACAGATCGCATGGCTTACCGGCAACATATCCTGGCGCTCGCCAGCACCAAACAGCAAACCCACGGGCGCTCATATCGCGATGGCATTGATGACCTTCACACCTTCGCGAAGAAAACGCTGCACAAGCAAATGCTGGAAGATCAACCACAGGCCCCCGGTTACAACGCCGACGAACTGGAACTGACCTTCCACGTGCCTGTCGGTAACATGGGCAGCGGCTACATCGAACCAGTGCAGATGTCCCTGACCGAGCTGGCAATCAAGAACCTGGCAGGCAAACCCAAAGGCCGGATGACCATACGTCACACGGGCAATCAACTGATCCAGGACTGGACCACCGACACGTACCTGCTGGATCTGGTGAAACGCGTCGATGTCGGTAAGCACTACCCCGAACTGATCGATAGTCTGCTGCTGGGTGATAGCGCTGAAGCGCGCGAACGTGAAAAGCTGTTCTCGCTGGAACTGGCCATTCAGTTACCACTGCAGGCGCTCGAACACTCGATCCGGGGCGAGCATGGTTTCAACCGACTGGGCTATCAATACGTCAATGCGCTGATGAAAAAAACGGCCGCCGAACGCGTAGTCGAAGAGCAGGTGATTGTCATCAGGCCCTTGGCGTTTCAACGCAAAGCAGCCGCGGACTGCGATGTGGTCGCCAACATGTTTATCATCGAAGCCAAAGACCTGAACGCCGACGGTCCCCATGTTCTTTATCGACCACTCTACACACCCGCCCTGCAGCAATACGCTACCCGCAATGACCTGCTGGAAGCGATCGCCCTTGCCGGACCGTTGCAAAGCAGCGTGCTGACGTGGCTCAGCGATCGTGCAACGCCGATCTATGCCAACAATGGATTCAACGAACCGCACATCGTCCATTATCACGTCGGCGACGACTTCACCCCTTTCGAAAAACCTGCGCCGGCAATCCTGGTGGGCGATGCGGCGGCAGCGGATTGGTTGAAGGCTGTCGAAGAGGATCGATTACTGGCCAGTCTGTTCATCAGCAACGTTCGAGCACTGGTCGAGCTCGCAGACCGGCAATCCGTGTCCGATGCGCAGAGTCGTTGGGCGATCATTCTTGAAGGCGGTTGGCTGGTCTTCAACCTCCTGATTCTGCCGTTACGCGGCCCTGCCATGGCCGTAGGCTGGATGTTACAAATCACCCACAGTCTGATCAACGATATTCCAGCACTGGACAGCGAAGACGCTGTCACCCGAAATCTGGCGTGGACCGATCTGTTATTGAACATCGGCCTGGTGCTGCTGCATGGGGCGGAAGAACCCGACATGGCAACGCTACCCGACAGGGTAGAAAAGCTCGCCCCGATCGCACTGGAGCCGTTGCGCCAACCTTTACGTTCGTACCCGACGCCACTTGATCCAGTCATCCACCAGAAAGCACCCGGCTTACCCTCGCAGCCTCCTGGCAGTGGCAATACGCTCTTGGATTTCAACCTGTCGATGGCTCGGGATTCGGCCTCAGCCAGACTGTTCAACACCTTGCTGGAGATTCAGGTCCCATGGCCAGAACCTCTGCCCGAGCCCGTAGCGGCCGGTGCGTTCAAAGGGTTGTACCTGATAGATAACAAATGGCACGCAACGCTTGCCGGTCTGCTATTGCGCGTGCGCATCGTGTCCGGTTTCGGCGAGGTGTTTCTGATCCATTCGGACCATCCGGGCATCAAGTTGAAAAGCAATGGAAAGGGTCAATGGAGTCTGGACCACGGTTTGAAACTCATCGGTGGCGGCCGAGAGTCAAGAATCAAGGCCCAACGTCGAGAGGCGGTAGATCGCATCAACCTTCTCGATCGCAATTACGAGGCGTTTCTCGGTCAGCAGGTGGAGGTGCAGCGAGGCGTGGATATTGCTGAACAACTGATGAACCAGCAAAGAGACCTCCCTACCGCTACCGAACAGGTGCGAGCGAGGTTCAGGCAGATTTTCAACAGTAAGCTGGACAAGCAGACCGACACTTATGTGACGCAGATCGCCGCACTGAAGGAAATTGCTGCACTGAAAAAAGCGGAGCTTCCACAGCCCCGAATGGCGGCCCTGCTGGAGAACACTATAAACAACGTCCGCAAACGGATTGTTACCGCTGATATGGACCGTCAAGCCAATGTCAGCAACTACCCTGAATTCAACAATGGCCTCGAGCGGATGGATGCTGCACTGTTTGACGGCGGTGTTGCCGCGAGGGATCGCTACCTCGAATTCCTCCGCAAAACTGCCGACATCAACGACACCATGATCAAGCTTTACGAAGAGGTGGACACTCGACTGCTGGAGCTAAAAGAAATTTCCCGCCAGGGGCGAGATGCCTGGCAGCGATTGACGAGCAATCGATCCGGCAACGAATTTACAGCACTGCGCCTCAAAGCTTTTCATCTGGAGATATTGCGCCCGCTCAGTATCAAGCGCTGGGGGGTTCGAACCGTCCTGGAGCTGGACGAGGCTATGGTTCCAGTGGTGTTATTGTCTCGTTCGCATTCTGAACTGCAAGGCTCGACAGTCTATGAAAGTGCCGATCGTATCGCGGTGCTTGATAATCTTGTCGGCCGCTACAGTAAGGCGCAGGACGCGTTGGAAAGTATTGGCATTTTCAGCAATGATGAATTGGACGCCACCGCGTTCAATCGTCTACGCGAGATCATTGGCGAATTACGGCTCGATGCCGAGCGTCGTCTGGCGGACGAATTGCAAAGCCTGCCAGCGTTGGAATCGCCTGGCCCTTCGTCCGGCCCCAACCATCCCCCTGTCAAACCTCCCGCGCCGAGAGCGAGCCGAAAGAGGGTCATCAAAACCGACACCAACGGCACATTGATTGGCGACCTGCGTCCACGGGTGACCAATCAGGTGGCAGACATTGTCGACATCAAGAGCCCCTTGGAAGGCAGCACCCTGGCTTCTTTCCACGAACAAGAGCCAAACGTTTGGGTAGCAATCGAACCAGTGCAACCGGCACCTCGTGCACTCGCGACCCCCTACCCGCAACTCAAAGGCGATGCCCGCAAAGCCTTGGCCAACGTTGACAATCAGGTGCAGAAAATCGAGGGTTATGCACGGCGAGCGAGTTCTCCCAGGGAAATTGAAGAACAGTTGCAACGCGAGGCGCAGAAGCTGACCGGTTATGCGGACAAACTCGAGAGCCACGAAAATGCTCCGGTCAATCCAGGGCAGGATGTGGGCCTGATTAGCGGACTGCGGGCCAAGGCAAACACTCTCGAGAGCAAAGCGACTGAACTTCGCACGCAGATAACGTTGGCCAGGCCACCGACTAGCGATGGGGTGGCGTATCTGCTGCGTAACAACGCGATTTACGTCCGGGTCTTTAGCCGTCGGGTCCAGTTGAAAACCGGTCGAAAAGACTTCATGCAGGAGTACGTTCTGCTCGACGGCCAAAATCAACCCTTGTGGTACGCCCACTTTCACTATGCAAACGCAGTAGACGGGAAAGCCAATTACACCCGCGCCCATCTGAAAACCAAAGACCAGCAATTTGAAACCTATGAATCGGCCATGTTGAAGGCCAAGGATCCGCAGCAAAAAATCGATGTTTATCATGGGATCCTCAGCGAAGAGCTCGCGAGCCGCGAATTCCTGCCTTTGGAACCGCGCTGATTCGAGACATCGATCAGGAGGCGGACTCACCTCCGTCGCCCTCTCACAACCAGAGCAGATCCAGCTGATCCGATAGTTTTTCGGTAGCGCCGGATTCATATGCGACGCAGAGCGTCGTGAGTCATAGAGGTAGTATCCCGATACCGCACTCATGATGACGAAATGCGATTTCCTGTGACGGACCGCTCAGCGGTCCGTTTTCCCCGCAGCCACGACGGCACCGGGTTCACACAGGAAAAAGGACGTTGTCATGCCCGCTTCAAACACCGACGCAAAGTCGACCCTCCCGAGTCAATTGGCCGCCGTGGCCATTCATAAACGCTTCGCCCATCGCCCTTCGTTTTTTTCAGTGGTTTTCAATGCGCTGCGCGATCGAATCATGGAGCACTATCCCACTCTCGAAATCGACCTGCGCGACGTCAAACTCGCCAGCCCACACCCCGATGGAGGATGGGAATTCAAACTGTTGAGTAATGTCGCAACGGAGCATGTGCTTAATCCGCAACTCCTGGATCTGAGCCCTCGGCGCGAATTGCCGTTTTACCTCACTCAAAACATCCCCACCCGCCTGAAGTCCCCAGCCCCGCCTTACATACTGGACATGCAGGTCATCGCCAACATCATCGCCGCGCTACCCTCGACCCTTTACATCTATTTCCAGCAGGCGCTGGCTGACCACTGGAGCGAGTCCGATACACAGGGCAGCAACCGCTGGCAATGGTTCGGTGAGTTTCTCAAGGGTCAGATGATGGCCGCTGCCGCGTCGCGGTCGGACCTGGATCCCACGCAGCGTGACATGCTGTCTCTCGTCGCCGCGTGGCCGGAACGGCTTGCGCGTTTGTCACGCTCAACCCCCGTCACTGGCGCCTCTTTCATCGAAACAACCCTCAAGAGCGCTGGAAAAGAAGAGCGCCTGCTAACACCGGACCTGCTGCTCATACGGGGCAAACAGGTGTTGCTGTATGGCGTGGCCGGAACCATCGAGCTGTTTGACTCCATCGATGCTTTCGGCAAAGCCTGGGGTCTGCGAATGCAGCGTCGGTTCGAGTTCGACAGCATCAGTTGGCGGCGCAATGAACCTGACGGCAATGTGTTTGAACAGCAGGCCGGCCTCATTCTTAACCAGCAACTGGAAGACCTCGGAACAATGAAGTTTCAGTGCCAGAGCGAACGAGCCCTTGAGCGGCGCCTGGACACACTCACGGCCCCGGCGCTGCTGTTCTCCAAAGTGCCTGAAGCCACACCTGCCCAGCTCGAACAGGTCCGCACTCATCTGCCCGAGTGGGTGACGCAAACCAGCGTTGCAGACCGGTTTGCCTATCACCGTCATTTGCAGGACATGGCCCAAGTGCTAAAGCAGAACCAGGGCCGCTCATTCAACGAAGGGATTGCAAGCATCCATACCTTCAGTCGCGACGCCTTGCGCAGACAGATGCGCACAGATCATGGCGATCAGGACCCGGACGATGTGGTGCTGGATTTCTCTGTGGCCGCCGGGTACCCGGGCGGCGCGGGTTTTATCGGGCATGTGAAGATGTCGTTAACGGAACTGGCCCTCAAGAATCTTGCTGGCAAACCGAAAGGCACTCTCAAGCTGTCCTCGAAAAGCGGCAAAGCACTGCCGAACTGGCTTGATGCGGATTACGTGCTGGGGAGCAAAGGGCTGATTCAACGCGTCGACATCGGCGCGACCTACCCACAGAAAATCAAGGATCTGTTGCTGTCCGATACCCTAGACGCCCGTCGACGAGAGACGCTGTTTACCCGTGAACTCAAGGTCAGTTTGCCCACGCAGGCGCTGGAATTTGCCATGCGTAAACAACACGGGGTTACTGTCCAAGGCTACCGCTGTGTAAAGGCCGTGTTGGGTGAAACAGTCCGGGATAGAAGCATCGACGGACAGGAGATCGTTCTGCGGCCATTGGCTCTTTGCAGAGCCGCCGGAGCCATACCCGATACTGTAAACAACATCTTTATTATCGAACCCCGCGACACCAACGTCGGTCCGCACCTGCTGTACCGGCCGCTGTACGCCGACTGCCTGTTCGAATACCCGACACGCCAGGCCCTGCTGGACGCCATCGCCGCACCCGGTGAACTGCAGACCAGTGTATTGATGTGGCTGACGGACAAGGCTCGGCCCATTTTTGACCACGGCGGAATCAAAGAACCGCACATCATTCGCTTCACGCTGGGGGGCGAGTTCGATCCTTACAGTAAGCCGTCACCCGCGACCCTGGCCGTCGACGACGGGGCCGACAGATGGTTGCAGGCGCAAGCCGACGGACAGTTGCTCAACCATCTGTTCCACAGCACCGCGGGGGCGCTGGTCGAACTGGCCGATCGGGATTCGGTGTCCAACCGCGAAAGCCGCTGGGCCATCGTGATGGAAGGTGCGTGGCTGCTGTTCAATACTCTGGTACTGCCGTTGGTCCAGGGGCCGGCCATGTTGGCGGGCTGGTTCCTGGTGTTAGCCAGCAGCCTGGAACAGGATCTGGCAGGACTCGACAGCGACGACCCGACCACCAGAGAGCTGGCGTTGATCGACCTGTTGCTTAACACCGCGATGGTGCTGCTGCACGCGGCATCCAACCCCAAGCGGCAACCGTTGCCGGAGCCCGCCGCGCATGACAGCAACCTGCACCTTGCCTCGTGGCTGCGTTCTTCAGCGGCCCACCCTGAGACCCCGCCGCTGGTGCGGCAGAATCCGCTCGCGTTGTCTGGTGAACCGCCGGCGACAGGACGTACGGCGTTGGATTTCAGCCGTTCGCTTGCCAGTGCCGGGGCCAGCGCAAAATTGCTGGACGCGTTGCTTTCGGTCCACGTGCCGTGGCCCTCCCCTCTGCCGACTCCGGAGGCCAGCGGTCGCTTGAAAGGCTTGTACCGAATAGAAAATCTCTGGCATGCCAGCGTCGGCGGTTTGCTCTTTCAGGTCAGCATCGAACCCGGCTTCGGTGATGTTTATCTGGTCGATCCCAAGCACTCCCATCACCCCGGCTTTCAGCTTGCCAGCGATGGCTTGGGTCATTGGCGCTTGCGACGCGGCGTCAGGCTGGAAGGGGGAATGCCCAGGGAAAGAGTTCAACGATGGAGAGCCGAAAACCAGGATCATCTGGATCAGTTAAGCGCCCAAACCGACGCGCTCAGAATTGAGATCTCGCCGCTGATACCACCTTTGCGAGAAGCCAGGGAGGCATTGCAAACATCCCGCGTAACGTTGGATAAACAAAAGAAACGCTTGAGAGTGCTCTGGAATCTGACGCTCGCTGACGCAGGTCCTGAAAAGAAAGCCGAGTACCTCAAAAAGCATGAAGAGCAACGAAACATCACGGCCGTCGCGAAGGCTGGCATGGACATCGAGCTCGAAAAATACCTGGACGCCGTCGCGGCGATTGCTCCTTTGATTCTCAAAATTGTCGAGAAACGTACCGAGCAAATGGCAGCAGACCTGACGAATGGGAATCACCTGACCCTGCGCAACCAGTCGGCGTTGATGGAGTTCAATAACTGGAACATCGCTTTTGACTATCTGGTCAAAGCTCGCATGGACCTTTTGGAACTGGAAAGCGGTGAGCACATCGATGAACTAAGCGTCCGTATCAACGATGAGTTGAGTAAGGGCATTACTACTGCCTACAACACATTTCTTAACATTCAAAAACAACTGCTTGCGATAGAAGAAAAACAGATTCCAATCGCCATGCGGATAGAGGCGCAATTGGATCAGGCGGATCCCGCTCTGCGTCAGTACTTGCTGACAGTGACGCCACTCGACCAGTACGTCTTCGCTGACCCCTTGGAGCAATCCAAGCTGCTGACGCTTCTTGAGCTGTCAATTGACCGGAGTTTCCAGCCTGGAGAACCCGTGCAGTTTTTCCTGGCGCTAAAGCTAATGGATTCTCGGATATTACAAAGCGTTCTTGCGCATTCGGAAATGCGTTCCCGCTCAGGCTATTCGACACTTGAGAAAACGACGGTCCTCCAGGATGTATTAGAGCACTACAAGCGTGTTGAGAACGCGTTCAATTCGTTGTCCGACATGCGGTCAGGTTACATTCGGGACGAATACCGGGAACCCTTTCTGAAGCAATTCAGTGATGCCCGTTCCAGCCTTGAATCGCAACTGGCCGACCTGATCCTTGTCGAAGAAGGCTTCTTGCCTGAGCCATCCCCCGAAAAACCGGTGAAGGCGAAAACGCCAAACAAAAGAGTCATCAATACCAGCAAGGGCAGCCTGGTGGGCGACCTGCGTCCTTCTGACAGAGGAACTCAAGGCAGGGTTGTCGACGTCATAGACTCAAGTACCGGGCAGACCGTTGCTTCCTATCAGGAGCAAGGCACTACAGGTCTTTGGGAAGAGGTCAACGAGACAGGTTCTGCGACGCCACAGGCCGGAGTTCCGGACGTACCTGCGGGCCCTTCTGTTCGTTCACTGAAAAGGATAAAGGCAGACGCGGAAAAGATAGTGAACGAGCGGGCACGCATCGAGGGCAACATCCGCTTTGAACAGAGGCAGCTAAAGAATCCTCGCCGCATTGAAGACCTCCGCCCGTGGGAGTGGGATCACATGCTGACCAGGCCTGCCGAACAGCTCGAGTCCCTGGCCAACGAAATACAACGCGGGCACGCCGCCGATGCTAACGCAGTCAAATTAGCGGGTACTTATCTGGCCGAGGCGCAGGCGATGAAGACACAGGCTCGCGAATTCTGCCGCGAAGGGTACCTGTTACAACGCCCAAGAGCCTCCAACATCGAGTATCTGTTGGCGAATGATTTCGTCAAAATCACCCTCGTCAAAACTCACTTCCCATTGCAGGCGGGTGACTTTCTGACCGAGTACGCCGTGCACGACAAACGCAGGATCGGACAAGGTAAACCGGATGACAACAATGCCCTGTGGTACGCGCATTTCCATTACCCAACGGTTGATACGCCGAAACTGCAACCGCAGTTCGCCCACTTGAAGACGCATGCAGAGCGTTTAGTCACCCGTCGACAACTGTTTGAACAGGCGCAAAAGGACGCCCGAGCCGTCATCAATCTGAACAAAGAAATCATTGCACTGCCTTTGGCTAAAAAGCTGTTCCTCGAGATGGAAAACCAGAAGTGAAGTGAAAAAAAAGCCCGGGCACAATGCCCGGGCTATTTTTTTGCTGCGGTCAGCTATCAGTGAGCAAACAACGAATTGCCTTTCTGCCCCGCCAGTTTCTCCGGCTTGATCAGGAACCGTGCCAGCGCTGGCAACAGCCACAGCGCGCCGAACATATTCCACAGCAGCATGAAGGTCAGCATCAGGCCCATGTCGGCCTGGAACTTGATCGCCGAGAAGATCCAGGTGCACACGCCGATGGCCAGGCACAGGCCGGTGAACAGTACGGCTTTACCGGTGGATTTCAGCGTCTGGTAGTACGCCTCTTGCAGCGGCAGACCGGCACGCAGGAAGCTTTCCAGGTGGCTGTAGATGTAGATGCCGTAGTCCACGCCAATCCCCACGCCCAGTGCCACGACCGGCAAGGTCGCCACTTTCACGCCGATGCCCATGAACGCCATCAGCGCGTTACCGAGTACCGACGTCAGCACCAGTGGCAACACGATGCACAAGGTCGCCGCCCAGGAACGGAAGGTGATCATGCACATGGTCGCAACGCAGATGTACACCAGGATCAGGATGGTCAGCTCGGATTCCTTGATCACTTCGTTGGTCGCCGCCTCGATCCCGGCGTTACCCGCCGCGAGGATGAATTCCAGGCCGTCCTTGTTGTTCTCCTTGGCGAAGTCCTGCACCGCGTGAACCGCTCGGTCCAGGGTCGCGGCCTTGTGGTCGTTGAGGAACACCAGCACCGGGGCCAGGGAACAGCTGTTGTTGTACAGCCCATCTGCCCGGGCGATGGAGTTGTTCAACACATCCGGGTTACGTGACAGGGTTTCCCATTTCAGGTTGCCCTCGTTCATGCCCTTGATCATCTGCTTGGACACGGTCACCAGCGAGATCGCCGACTGCACGCCCTCGGTGTTCTGCATCTTCCACATCAGCTCGTCGATCGGCGCCATGGCTTCGTAGCGCGAGCAGCCTTCGGCCTTGGTTTTGACCATCACCACCAATACGTCAGAGCTGGTGGAGTAATTGCTGATGATGAAGTTGTTGTCCTTGTTGTAACGCGAGTCCGGACGCAGCTCCGGAGCGCCCTGGTCCAGGTCGCCAATTTTCAGATTCTGGCTGTACCAGAGGCCGCCACCGAAAGCGATCAGTGCCAGGGCAATCGACACCGGGGCGACTTTCGGGCTGGCGAAATTCGACAGCAGACGCCAGAACGGATGCTCGCGCACCGCGTCCTTCTTGCTGCGCTCCACGGCGCGCTTGCTGATGCCGACATAGGAAATCGCCACCGGCAACAGGATCAGGTTGGTGAACACGATCACCGCCACGCCGATGGACGCGCCGATGGCCAGTTCACGAATCACGCCGATGTCGATGATCAACAGGGTAATGAAGCCCACCGCATCCGCGAGGATCGCAATCATCCCCGGCAGAAACAGTTGACGGAAGGTCCGTCGTGCGGCGGTCAGAGCGTTGTCCGCCTCGCTGGACTGCAAGGCGATACCGTTGATTTTCTGTACGCCGTGGGAGATACCGATGGCAAAAATCAGGAACGGCACCAGCATCGAATAGGGATCGAGCCCGAAGCCGAAAAAGTGCATCAAGCCGAGTTGCCAGACCACCGCCACCAGCGTGGTACTGAGTACCGCCACGGTGCTGCGCATGCAGTTGGTGAACCAGTACAGCAGGATCAGGGTGATCACGAAGGCGATGCCGAAGAACATCACCACCATGACCAGACCATCGATCAGATCGCCTACTTTCTTGGCGAAACCGACGATGTGGATCTTGATGTTGGGGTTCTGTTTCTCGAACTTGTCGCGGATCTTGTCTTCGAGCTCGTGGGAGAACTTGCGATAGTCCAGGGCCAGCAATTTGCCCTGGTCCTGCGGGTCCGGGTAGGACTCCAGCAATGGAATATCGACGATGCTCGACTTGAAGTCGTTGGACACCAGCCGCCCGACTTGCCCGGACTTGAGCACGTTGTTGCGCAGCAGATCGAGGCTTTCCTGCGAACCGTTATAGCTCTGCGGAATCACTTCACCACCGGCGAAGCCTTCTTCCGTCACCTCGGTCCAGCGTACGCTCGGACTCCACAGCGACTTGAGACCGGAGCGGTCGACGCCGGAGATATAGAACACTTCGTCGTTGATCTGACGCAGGGTCTCCATGTACTCCTTGGAGAAAATGTCGCCGTCGGTGGCTTCAACCGAGATCCGCACCGTGTTGCCCAGGTTCGCCAGGTCGTTGCGATGCTCCATCATCTTCTGAATGAAGGGATGTTCCAGCGGGATCATTTTTTCGAAACTGGTGGACGGACGAATCAGCGTCGCCTGCCAGAACAGGAAAACACTGACCAGCAGGCAGATCGTGATCACTGCCGGGCGGTTGTTGAAAATCAGGCGTTCGAGAAATGTCGCCTTGTCTTGGTGATGGCTGCTTAGGGATGTCATAGACCCGCCTTCTTATTATGTGCCCGGCTCATTTGCCCAACTCGGCGCCCGATGGCGAAGTAGCGCGAACGCCGCCCTGTCCTGCCAGAATCAGATTTCCGTTGCCTGCAGCAGTGACAGCCGACACGGAAATGCGATCCGCACGGTTGAACACGCTGAAGGTTTCGCCGTTGTCGTTGCTGCGGATCACCGAGCCACCATTACCAACGATCACGATGGAACCGTCATCGAGCAACGTAGCTCCGGACAGACCAAACTCCAGCGCGCCACGGGTGGCCTTGAGTTCAACCGGCTCCCAGGTGGTGCCGAAATCGGTGGAGCGGAACAGGTTGCCGCGCAATCCGTAAGCCAACAGGGTGTTGGCTTGGGCCGTACCGATCACGCCGAACAGCGAACCTTCGTACGGGCCTTCGAGTTTTTCCCAGGTCTGACCCCAGTCCGCAGAGCGGAACATGCTGCCCTGCTCTCCGACGATGAACAGCCCGGCATCCTTGACGGCCGCGATGCCGTTGAGGTGAAACTGGTCTTCGTTATCGAGGCGGTCGCTGGCGTCTTCCCAGTGCTTGCCGCCATCGGTGGTTTCCAGCAATGCGCCGTAGGCACCCACGGCAAAGCCGCTGTTGGCGTCCTTGAACCAGACGTCCAGCAGCGGCGCTTCGCGTGTCAGATCTTCGTATTGTTTGGTCCAGGTGACGCCGCCGTCCTCACTGGCGAGGATCTGCGCGTCATGACCGACGGCCCAACCGTGTTTGTCGTCGACGAAAAACACCGAGGTCAGCAGTTGCCGGGTCGGTACCTTGGCCTGCGTCCAGGTAGCGCCCTGGTCATCGGAATAAAGGATGTGCCCACGATCACCGACGGCCACCAGCCGCTTGCCGGCGTGCACGACATCGAGCATCAGGCTTTTGCTGGCCTTGGCGGATTCAACGGAATAGACAACATCGGATGCCGGCGCGGCCGCGGCCAGCACAGGAGCCGACAACATGGCAGTGCCCAACAGCGAGAGCGCTGTAGCCAGCAACGCGAATTTGCGTAATGCCGGCGGGCGGCAGATACCCACACCCATGACAGGCTCACTCATAGACCTTCCCCCATTATTATTGTTAGGTCGTTCAACCTTTCAGGGCGCCGTAAGGGTGTTCATCCTGATCGGCTTTCTGGAGCATAGTCCTGAAATGCGCAATCTAGAGCCCCTTCGGAAGCTGGCTTATCCTATCGGGGTTTGGAAAGGTCTGACAATCGACGCCACGTTATCTTTTGTTAACTGGCGGGATAAGGGCTGGAGGTGAATGAGGCGGTATTCGGAGGGATGATGTGGAAGAAGATCGTTCCCACAAATTCATCTAGATCATTCTCACGCTCTGCGTGGGAATGCCTCATTGGACGCTCTGCGTCCGCTTTGGGAGGCAGAGCGTCCCGGGCTGCATTCCCACGCAGAGCGTGGGAACGATCAGAACAGGTTTAAGGGATGAGCCAGCGTCAGGCCAGGCTTTTGCTGACCACTTCGAACACGTCGCTCGACAGCTGACCCGAAGCCCGAATCCGCTCCAGCTCACCTTTCATCAACGCCTGACGAGCGTCGTCGTATTTGCGCCAGCGAGTCAGCGGCGCCAGTTGACGGGAAGCAATCTGAGGATTGAACCCGTTCAGCTCGATCACCAGGTCCGCCAGGAAGCGATACCCCGAACCATCCGCCGCATGGAAGTTGATCAGGTTCTGCCCGGCAAACGCGCCTACCAGTGCCCGCACCTTGTTCGGGTTCTTCATGTTGAACGCCGGATGCTGCATCAGCTGACGCACCCGCTCCAGGCCACCTGGCAGTGTGCTGCCGGCTTGAACGCTGAACCACTGATCCATGACCAGCGGATTGTCCTTGAAGTGCTCGGCAAAACTGGCCAGCGCCTTGGCTTTCTCTTCGTCGAACGGCGAATTGACCAACACCGCCAGCGCCGTCAGGCGTTCGGTCATGTTGTCGCTGAACTCGAACTGTTCAAGAGTCGCGGCCAGGACTTCCGGTTTTTCGCTGAGCATCAGGTACGACAGCGCAATGTTCTGCAGCGCGCGACGAGCAAAGTGCTCGGCCTCGGCCACATAAGGCGTCTTTTTCGACAGGTCGCGATTGGCCTGATAACGCAGCCATAGCGGCTCGAACAGGTTGTCCGCCAGTTGCTCGCGAGCAAACTCGCGGGCGATGTGGATGGCGTCAACGTCAGCAACCTCGCTGATTTCTGTCAGATAGGCTTCACCCGGCAGCGAAAGCATTTCCGCGACCATGGCCTGGTCCAGCGTTTCGTCGGTCAGCACCGAATGCAGGGCCGTGATCAGTCGTTGATCCAGCACCAGCTTCTCACCCTTCTGGTGATCGGTGATTAGCTCTTGCAGCACCTGGACCGACAGTTGCTGGCCGGCGTCCCAACGGTTGAAACCGTCAGTGTCGTGCTGCATGAGGAACATCAATTGGTCGCGGCTGTACGGGAAGCTCAGCTTCACTGGCGCCGAGAAACCACGCAGTAACGAAGGCAACGGCTGTTCCGCGACGTCTACGAAGGTGAACGTCTGCTCGGCTTCGGTCACCGAAATCACTCGCGAAGTGCCCTGGGCGCTTGCTTCACCTTGCAGGCGCAGGGCGATTTCGCCGCCCTTGCTGTCCAGCAACCCCAGCTCGACCGGGATCACAAAAGGCAGCTTCTCAACCTTGTCCGGGGTCGCCGGGCAGCTTTGGCGGAAGGTCAGGCTGTAGGTTTTCGCCGCGGCGTCGTAAGACTCACTCACCGCCAGGCGTGGCGTACCGGCCTGGCTGTACCAGCGTTTGAATTGGGTCAGGTCGACGCCATTGGCGTCTTCCATGGCCTTGATGAAGTCGTCGCACGTCACGGCCTGGCCGTCATGGCGATCAAAGTACAGGTCGCTGCCTTTGCGGAAGCCTTCGGCACCGAGCAAGGTGTGGATCATGCCGACCACTTCCGAACCCTTCTCATACACAGTCAGGGTGTAGAAGTTGGAGATCTCGATGAAGCTGTCCGGGCGCACGGCGTGGGCCATGGGGCCAGCGTCTTCGGCGAACTGGTGAGTACGCAGGTAGGCCACGTCCTGGATGCGCTTGACCGTGGCCGAGTTCATGTCGGCGGAGAAACCGGAATCACGGAACACCGTGAAACCTTCCTTGAGCGACAGCTGGAACCAGTCGCGGCAGGTCACGCGGTTACCCGACCAGTTGTGGAAGTATTCGTGGGCGACGATGGCTTCAACGCGCTGGTGAGCGGCGTCGGTCGCGGTTTCGGCCTTGGCCAGCACCGCGCTGGAGTTGAAGATATTGAGGCCCTTGTTCTCCATGGCGCCCATGTTGAAGTCGTTCACGGCGACGATCATGAAGATGTCCAGGTCGTACTCGCGGCCGTACACCTCTTCGTCCCAGCGCATGGACTTCTTCAGGCTGTTCATGGCGTGCTGGCACTTGTCGATGTTTTCCGGCTCGACATAGATACGCAGCGCCACGGAACGCTCGGTCATGGTGGTGAAGGTGTCTTCGACGCACCAAAGATCACCGGCCACCAGCGCAAACAGGTACGCCGGCTTCATGAACGGGTCTTCCCAGGTCGCCCAATGCCGGCCTTCTTCGCCGGGGCCTTGGGCAATCGGGTTGCCGTTGGACAGCAACACCGGGTAGCTGTGCTGCTCGGCGACCACCGTGGTGGTGAACTTGCTCATCACGTCCGGGCGGTCGAGGTAATAGGTGATCTTGCGGAAGCCTTCAGCCTCGCACTGGGTGCAGAACATGCCGCTGGATTTGTACAGGCCTTCCAGCGCGGTGTTGGTTTCCGGGTGGATCCTGACGCTGGTGTCGACCGTGAACGTGGTGCTGGTCGGGTGCAGGGTCAAGTGATTCTCGGTCAACTGGTAGTCCGTGTCGCTCAGCTCTACATCACCGAGGTTCACCGACAGCAATTCAAGCTGCTGGCCATCCAGCACCAGCGGCGGCAAGCCTGGGCCACGCTCGGGATTGCGGCGCATCACCAGTTGCGCATGGACCAGGCTGTGGTCCTCGAACAACTCGAAGGTCAGGTGCGTCTCGTCGATCAGGTACTCGGGCGCCTGATAGTCCTTCAGGTAGATCATCTTCGGTTGTTCGGTGCGCATGCTGGAGTCCTTACTGATGCACGGCGAGCTGGTAGGCCGTGTATTTACGAATATTGATGACGCCGGTGTCGAAGATCAGGTACTGGCCCTTGATCCCCAGCAGCGTGCCTTCGGCAATCGGGTTCTTGTCCAGATTGAAGCTGACGATCTTGGCCGGGTACTGCTCGACCGGGTAACGGATTTCAATCGGTTCGACATCGGCAATGGTCTGGATCGCCTGCAGTCCGAAACGTTCCTGCAAACCTTGCAAACCTTCGGCGCAGCTGTCGAACAACTGATCGCGAACGGCTGCCAGGTCCACCGAAACCGCTTCGCCCTTGAGTAAAGCACGCCAGTTGGTCTTGTCCGCCACCTGGCTGCGGAACAGGTCCTCGACGAAGCCCGATTGCTGACGCGTCGACACGCGCATGATCGGCAACGCCTGACGGGCACCCTGATCGATCCAGCGCGTTGGCAGCTGCGTAGCGCGAGTAATACCGACTTTCACGCCCGACGAGTTGGACAGGTACACGATGTGGTCGGTCATGCAGAACGTCTGGCCCCACTCGGGCTCACGGCAGGTGCCGGCGTCGAAGTGGCAGCGCTCAGGGCTCATGATGCAGATATCGCACTGCGCCAGCTTGGTCATGCACGGGTAGCAATAGCCCTGGCTGAAACTGGTTTTGGTCTTGCGTCCGCAATGGGAGCAATGGATCGCTCCCAGGTATTCCAGGCGCACTGTGGTCCCGATCAACGGATTGACCGGGACCTCGACATCACCCAGACGGAACGCGTACTGCACGTCCGGCCCGTCAAGGCGTGCCGACATTTTGCTGATTGCACCGCGGCCAATCTCGATCAATGGATGGCATCCGACTTGAACAGAATATTAGGCACTTCAATCGACTTGGAGCTGCATTCCTGAGGCCCCATGTAGCCGGTGCGTTCTTCTTCGGGCAGGTTCTTGATTTCCCAGGCGATCATGGCCTGCAACGACAGTTCGCGCTGTTCGGCGGTGAGTTTGCCACCGTCGGACCATTTACCGATCTCCACCGCCAGTTTCAGGCTCTCGTAGATATCGGGGGTGATGTTCTTGATCATTTCGTTAAAAGAGGACATTGGGTCTCCGCGCTCTTGAATCTGCACAAAAATTTTAGACAGCCAGTTTACGGCGGTTGTACAAACCACCCAACAAACCGGTGAAGCATCCGATGAGTAACCCGCCGACATGGGCCGCGTTGGCAATTTCACCGAAACCGATCATCGAGACCAGCCCGGACAGGCACAGCAGCAGCCAGACCAGCATCATCACCAGCACGCCCCGTGGCAGGCGATAAGCCGGGTTCGGCGACAGCATCTGGAAGATCCAGCAATGCCCGAGCAAGCCGTACAACACGCCGGACAACCCGCCGAACAACGTCGGACCGCTGAACAGATACTGGGCATAGTTGGAGACCAGGCTGAACAGCAGGGTCAGGCCAATCAGATTGATGCTGCCCTGGCGGGATTCGATTCGCCGCCCCAGCTCCCAGTACCACATGCCGTTCATGGCCAGGTGCAGGATGCCGAAGTGGATCAGCATTGGCGTTACCAGGCGCCACCACTGCCCCGCTGCCAGGCTGTCTGCCAGTGGCACGAAATGGATGTACTCGCCGACCACACGGAAATCGAGGAAGGTCAGCCAGTGCATCGTCTCGAGATTTTCGCCCAGCAGCGTGACGACGCCGACGATCATGCTCAGCACCAACACCAGGCCGGTCGCCTTGGCGTAGCGCAGTTGCTCGACGAAACCCGGACGCTTGGTGGTTTGCGCATCAGGGATGTCCAGCTGCTGATCGGGATCACCCGCCGGAAAGCGTTCGTACAGAGAGCGCACGTCTTCGCTGATGCTGGCGGGCACCCACAGCACCTGTTCGCCAGATTCCTCGCTGACCCGATGCGGAACCTGCATGCGCTGCAGCAGTTTGACGAACCCGCTCAGGTCCACAGCCAGTGGCAGGCGCAGCACGGCCACGGTACTCATTGCAGCACCTCCGGACGCTCGACATCGACCCAGACGAACTTGTTCGGATCCAGTTGTGTCTCCTGATCCAGGCGATAGGCGACGAGTTTGCCGTAGAGCACCGCGCTGTAATCCAGGCAACCGAGGTTTGGACGGATCGGCGCGGGTTTGCCACTGCGCCAGTAATGACCGACGAACAGCAGGGGCTCGTCGACGCCGTAGCGCAGCAAGGTGTTTTTTTCGTTAGAAGACAGTGGCGTCTTGGCCACCGGGTCAGGCAAGGCATCAGGCTGGAACACAATGTCTCCGTAGGTTTGCGGATCGTCTTCCCAGAACTTGGTGCGGAAGAACGAACGCGTCAGGCCATCGCCGCTGGTCATGGTCAATCCATCCGGAAGGCGCATGTCGGTGCCGCGCAACAGGCGGTCGAACACGGTGCAGGCAAAACTGCCGGGCACCGCAGAGGCCTGGAGGAAATGCTCATCGACGCACCCATTCGGGAACTGGGCCCGCAACGGTGCAATCAGGCCGGCATCCCAGCAGGCGTGCACCACCCGGAAACGCCCGGCATCGACAAACAACGGCATCTCATAGAACCATTGCAGGAAGTCGTGCCAATCGGCGGGATGGTGTTCGAACTGGGTCAGGGTTTCGGCCAACAGGCGGGCATGGCGCGGTGTGTGTTCGCGCACGTATTGCTTGCCGCTGCCCGGTGGCGCAGGTGTGCTCCAGCCGAGGGCATTGAACTCGTGGTTGCCCATGATGCACAACGCCTGGCCGGCTTCGACCATGTCGTGGACGATGTGCAGCGCCTCGCGAATCCGCGGGCCACGGTCGATGATGTCTCCGACGAACACCGCCATACGCGACGGATGGCGCCAGACGCCACCTTGTTTGTGATAACCGAGTCGGTCGAGCAAGTGCTCAAGGGTCAGAGCGCAACCGTGCACGTCACCGATCAGGTCGTAGCTACGCGCGGGATCAAGCATCAGTCGCCTCCACCACCCAGCCGACTGCCCCAGCCGAGCTTGGTCCGGCAGACTTCATAGTAGTTGTGGTCCAGCGGGTGGATCAGCCGCAGTTTCTGGGCTTTCTTGCTGACGGTGATGGTGTCACCCGGCGCGCAGGTGAAGTGGTTTTGCCCGTCACAGGAGACTTGCGGGTAGATCTGCATATCCTTGGACACGACGATTTTCAGCTCACTGTTGCCATCGACCACAATTGGCCTGCCTGACAAGGTATGGGGGTACATCGGCACAATCACAATAGCGTCGAGCTTGGGGTGCATGATCGGGCCGCCGGCTGACAGCGCGTAAGCCGTCGAACCGGTGGGCGTGGCGACGATCAGGCCGTCGGCCTTCTGGCTGCACACGAACTGGCCATCGATATACAGCTCGAATTCGATCATTCGCGTGGATTTGCCAGGGTGCAGCACCACGTCATTCAACGCATCGCCCTGCCCGATGGCTTCGGCGTGGCGACGGACTTCGGCCTGGAGCAGGAAGCGGTTTTCAACCAGATAATGGCCGTCCAGCACTTCAGCCACTTTGACTTCCAGCTCATCCGGGCGGATGTCGGTCAAAAAGCCCAGGCTGCCGCGGTTTATACCCAGCACCGGAATATTGTGCCGGGCCAGTGCCCGGGCCGCGCCGAGCAGGCTGCCGTCACCACCGACCACAATCACCATGTCGCACACTTCGCCGAGCATCTTGCGCGACGAGGTTTGCAGGCCATGACCTGGCAGCACTTCGGCAATGGTGTCTTCGAGGATCACATGCAGGTGACGATCGAGCAGAAACCGTTTCAGTCGGCGGACGGTATCCAGCACCTGCGAACTGCCGAGGCGACCGATGATGCCGATATTACGAAATTGCTCCATGGGGCTTCCAGGCTCTGCGACGGCGAAAAACACGATTATGGGCGAAAGCGCGGCGTAGACAAAATCCTTTCAGCGACAAGGGTGTAGTCACGTTTAGAGCTATGCTCGCAAGATGATCCTATTTCCAGACTTGCTTCAGTTGCCCCACCAGTTACGCCATCCGGAGGTGCGTGACCTGGCGTGGGTGATCCTCGCGCCGCCCATGCTCAGCGATACGCCATGGCCGCAGCGTCACCCGCTGGCCGGCAGTGACTGGGTGCAGACGCCCGAACGCCTGGAGAGCTGGCTCAGGCAACTGGATCGCGACAGCTACGACTTGCTGCACTGGCTGGCCCAGGCACGAACCCGTCGACTGGGTTTGTACTACGAGCGCCTGTGGCAGTACGCGGTGCGCCACGCGCCGGGTATCGAGTTGATTGCCGCGAATCTGCCAATTCGTCGCGAAGGTCACACGCTGGGTGAGCTGGACATGCTGTTGCGCGATCGCGACGGCGTGCACCACCTGGAACTGGCGATCAAGCTTTACCTCGGCCCGCAGAATGGTGACGGGACCGACCCGGCGCAGTGGCTCGGACCTGGTTGCCATGACCGGCTGGACCGCAAGCTGGCACACCTCAGCCAGCATCAACTGCCCATCTCGGCACGCCCGGAAAGCCGCGAGGCGCTGGCGGCGCTGGATATTCAGCAGTTCAGCGCGCATTTGTGGCTAGGGGGTTATCTGCTGTATCCGTGGCCCGGGCAGGCTCAGGCGCCGCGCGGTGCGCATCCGCAGCATCTGCGTGGAAGCTGGCTGCATCAGAAGGATTGGGCGCACTTTGTCGCGCAACGTCCGTCAGGTCGCTGGCAACCCCTGCCCCGTCACGCCTGGCTGGCACCGGCGCACTACCCCGTCGAGCAGACGTGGAACGATGAGCAGTTGAACGCCTGGCTGGGCGAACTGGATCCGCTGGCGCCCGCGCAGTTGCTGGTGAGATTGACCGAGAATGCCGAAGGGGACTGGGAGGAAGCGGAGCGGCTGTTTCTGGTGGCGGATCTTTGGCCGAATGTGCCGGGGAATGGTTGAGAGGTGTTGAGTCTTGGCCGGCCCCATCGCGAGCAGGCTCACTCCTACAAGGGATTGTCGTATGGCAAAAATCCAGTATTGGGGCCAGTCGCCCCTGCACCGAATGTGCGCAGGGCGGAAGATCCAATGTGGGAGTGAGCCTGCTCGCAATGGGGCCGGCCCGGTCTAAATCGACAACCGCACAGCCAGCGCCGCCAACGTCACCAACAACACCGGGACTGTCAACACGATCCCGACCTTGAAGTAATACCCCCACCCAATGCGGATGCCCTTGCGCTCCAGCACATGCAACCAAAGCAATGTCGCCAGACTCCCGATTGGCGTGATCTTTGGCCCCAGGTCACTGCCGATGACGTTGGCATAGATCATCGCCTCTTTCACCGCACCCGTTGCCTGGCTGGCATCGATCGATAGCAGGCCGATCAACACGGTCGGCAGATTGTTCATGATCGAAGACAGCAGCGCCGTCAGCACCCCGGTCCCCATCGCCGCGCCCCAGACGCCGTAACCGGCAAACCCGTCCAGCCAACCGGCCAGATAGCCCGTGAGCCCCGCATTACGCAGCCCGTAGACCACCAGATACATGCCCAGCGAGAACACCACGATGTGCCACGGGGCCTCTTTCAATACCTTTTGGGTGGAGATCTTGTGGCCGCGGGCCGCAATCGCCCAAAGCAACGCGGCACACACGGCGGAAATGGCACTGATCGGAATGCCCAGGGGTTCGAGGGCAAAGCAGCCCGCCAACAAAATCACCAGGACCACCCAACCGGCATAGAACGTTGCCTTGTCATGGATTGCACTGACAGGGTCCGCGAGTTGTGCGGGGTCGTAATCCTTGGGAATGTCACGACGGAAAAACCACATCAACACCAGCAGCGTCGCAGCGACACTGACCAGGTTGACCGGAATCATCACTGCCGCGTAGCGATTGAATCCGATGTTAAAGAAGTCGGCGGAAACGATATTTACCAGGTTCGACACCACCAGCGGCAGGCTCGCAGTGTCGGCAATAAAACCTGCACCCATCACAAAAGCGAGGGTCGCTGCCGGTGAAAAACGCAACGCCAGCAACATGGAAATCACGATGGGTGTGAGGATCAGTGCAGCCCCGTCATTGGCAAACAGCGCCGAGACCAGTGCGCCGAGCAACACCATATAGGCGAAAAGCTTGCGCCCGCTGCCACGCCCCCATCGGGCGACGTGCAGGGCTGCCCAGTTGAAGAAACCGGCCTCGTCCAGCAGAAGACTGATGATGATCAGCGCGACAAAGGTACCGGTAGCGTTCCAGATGATTTGCCATACCAGCGGAATGTCGCTCAGGTGTACCGCGCCGAAAATCAGCGCCAATACCGCACCGAGTACCGCACTCCAGCCGACGCCAAGGCCTTTGGGTTGCCAGATCACCAGGGTAATGGTCAGCAGGAAAATCAGTGACGCCGTGAGCATGCGATGCAACCTTGGAAAAACGATGAAACATACAGCATCTCGACGACTGCCTCTATCCTGCCAATGCCGAACCTGAACCATAAACCTTGTAGCAGCTGCCGGCCTGCGAGGCCGCGTTCGACTGCGAAGTGGTCGCTGTTGGGAAGGCGAGGACTTCGTCCTCGAACGCAGCCTCGCAGGCTCGGCAGCTGCTACAGGGAATGCGGGGGATGCATCCAATAGTTAAGACAACAAACATCGTTGCTACAGACGCATCAGGCTTTTTTGTGTTGCTCGACCCACTTCCCGTACGCATCGATGAATTTTTGCAAGAACGGTTTGACCGACTCGGACAGATTGCCCGCCTCATCGAATGCCGAACCTGCGCCGCCAAGGTAGGCTTCCGGCTGTTGCATGCACGGTACATCAAGGAAAACCAATGACTGGCGCAGGTGGTGGTTGGCGCCAAATCCGCCAATCGCGCCCGGTGAAACGCTGAACACCGCACCCGGCTTGCCGCTCCAGGCGCTCTTGCCATAAGGACGCGAGCCGACGTCGATCGCATTTTTCATGGGGGCCGGTACAGAGCGGTTGTATTCCGGGGTCACAAACAGCACCGCGTCGGATGAACTCACTTCTTGTCGGAAAGTGCTGTAGGCTGCCGGCGGTGAAGCGCCATCGATATCTTCGTTGTAGAGCGGCAATTCACCAATTTCGACAATGTTCAGCTTGAGATTCGCAGGCGCCAGATCGGCCAACGCCAGTGCCACCTTGCGATTGAGCGATTCCTTTCTCAAGCTGCCGACTACTACGGCGATTGAATAAACATTGCTCATGGAAGATTCTCGACTGTTCAACGGAAAGAACTTGTAGTTATAGATGACGATTCAAGCAGCGGGCGACTGAAAATTGCCGCCCCTGACTATTTTTTTCTTGCAGGAAAACTTACTTCACTCAGCCACGGTCTACCCAACCGCAAATTGAGTGATTTATCTCCAGAGGTTCTAAGCAGATGGCAGCAGTACTCGTCGGTCAGTTCCATGCAAGAGACGCGGAAGGCCGTGTTTATTCGGTGCATGAGTTCCAGGAATCCAACCCGTCGGCAGACGGCCTGACCGGCTCCGTGCCCGTCACCACCTACAAACTGGCAATTGGCGACCGCGTCAAAAAGCTCGATGACAATCAGTTTCTGCTGATTCAATCGGACGTCACCATCGTTCGCGAACCCGACACCTATGTCGGCAGCCGCCCGGAAACCACCGTCGCTTCATAACCTTGCGTTATGAGCAGAAGTCATATGCGCGGACTTGGGTTAGGATTCAGCCACTGACTCCCTCACCTGCTGAACATGGACTTCACGCATGCGTTTACGTCATATCGAAGTGATCCAGGCGCTGTTGCAGACCGGTCACCTGGGTACTGCCGCCGAATGGTTGCAGTTGCCGGTGACCGAGGTGGAACGCATTTTGCGCGACGCTGAGGATCAGCTGGGTTTCATGCTGTTTTCCAGCGTGCGTGGACGCCTGCAGGCCACGCGTGAAGCGCGGGAGTTGCAGGTTGAAATTGCCCACGTCTACGAAGCGCTGGAGCCGCTGCAGCGTCTCGCCAGCAGCCTGAAGCAATACCAGGCGCCTCCCCTGAGAATCATCTGCACGCCGCCCTTGGCCCAACAACTGTTGCCACAGAGCATCGCGGCCCTGCGCCGGCACCTGCCCGACGCACCTTGCACGCTGTTGAGCCAACCCACCCGCGAAATCGTCAAAAGCCTGTTGCTGCGCGAAAGCGACCTGGGCCTGAGCCTGCACGATCCCGATCACGCCGACATTCAGTGCCAATTGATTGCCCAGGGCAAACTCCAGTTGCTGGCGCCCCACGGCTGGGTCAAACCGAAGCAGAAGTACATTTCGCTGCAGGATCTCGCGGGGCAATCATTGGTGGGTCTGGAAGGGCACGATCCGCTGAGCCCGGCGTTCGATAACAAACTGCATGCACTGCGCCCTGCCCCGGTCATCCACACACGGGTTCAGACGCATCAGATGATGCGCAGCATGGTGGAGGCTGGGGAAGGCCTGGCGATCGTCGATCCGTTTACCGCGCTCGGCGCCCGATCGGCCGGTCTGGACGTCTGCCCACTGGCGCCAGCGGTGCCCATCAGTCTCTATGCCCTGACGTTGAAAAACGGCGAACCGTTACCGGCGGTTCAGGCGCTGCTGCAAATCGCTACGGAACAAGCCGTGGCGATGTTGGCGAACTGAGCGGGTTTTCCAGCGGATTATCAAACAGCCGGTACCAGAACAGTGCGACTTCGGCAGTGTTCGGATCAATACCGCGATAGCGCAAGTAATCGATCCCGCCGACTACGTATCCACAACGTTCATAGAGCCTGCAAGCGCCCAGGTTGTTGTTCTGGGTTTCGAGCATGATGCCCGGCAGTTTCTTTTTTCGACTCCAGAACTGCGCCACGTCCAGCAGCGCCTTGGCGACACCATGCCGACGGGCCGGTGCATGCACCGCCAGTTCGTCGATGTGGGCAAAACCGTTCCAGTTGGTGCTGACCACCAGATGCCCCACGGGCTCGTCATCGAGAAACGCCATGAAGATCGCGCTGTCGGTCGCGTCACGGAAACTGCTGAACTCTTCAGGATCGATGCCATAGCACTTGCGGTAGGGGGTGATTGGCGTCACAGGCCATTGCGCCACCGGCTTGCCAACTTCGGCTCCGCCGTAGGCAGTGACTTCAAAACTGAAATCACTGCCCCAGATATAGGCGGCAAAGCCATCGTCGGCAACGCGCACCGACAGCCCTGGGTATTTTGGATTCATAACGGGTTGCATACTGGGAAAAGTCCTCATTCCTTGATGCAATCAACGGTGTAGTGCCGTCCATTGCCCTCGTCTTCGTGTTGCAAACCATGCACATCAGCAACGAACCCCGGGAAGCTGCTATCGAATGTGCGGGCAAACGCCAGGTAATCGATGATTGAGCGGGTTGCCTCGGTAAAACGTTCCCCGGGCATGATCAGCGGAATCCCCGGTGGATACGGTACCAGCATCACAGCGGCGATCCGCCCATCCAGAGCATCGATCGACACCGCTTCAATATCGCCGCGTACCAGTTGATCATAGGCGTCAGAGGGCTTCATGGCGATTTGCGGCATCACCGTGTACATCCGCTTGAGATGTTTGGCCGTGGCATTGCTGCGGTAACAGGCGTGCAACTGATCGCAAAGATCGCGCAGGCCCATGCCGCGATAGCGTACGCCGTCCTCTTGAGCCACGCACGGCAGGCAGGCCGTCAAACTGACGTTGGCGTCGTAGCTGCGTTTGAACTCCAGCAACTCCGTCAGCAACGTACTCCACTTGCCCTTGGTGATGCCCATGGAGAACAGCACCAGAAACGAATACAGCCCGGTTTTTTCCACGACCAGGCCGCGTTCCCATAGGAACTTGCTGACCACCGCCGCCGGGATCCCGCGCTCGCTCAACGCGCCGCCAGCTGTCAGGCCGGGCATGACCAGCGTGACCTTGATCGGATCGAGCAACACATAGTCGTCCGTCACACCGCCAAAGCCGTGCCATTCCGCATCCGGTTGCAACAACCAGTCTTCAGTGACGACCCGATCAATGCCTTCCACAGACGGCGGCTGCCAGATCGAAAACCACCAGTCATCCGCGGCGATGTGTTGACGCAAGTTGGCCAGGGCGCGGCGAAAGCTCAGCGCCTCATCGAACATTTCCTGCAGCAATGACCGCCCCGCCGGCCCTTCCATCATGGCCGACGCGACATCCAGCGAGGCAATGATGCTGTATTGCGGCGACGTGGAGATATGCATCATGAACGCTTCATTGAAGCGATCGCGGTCCAGCTGCCGGGCGCCGCCGTCCTGCACATGAATCATCGAGGCCTGACTGAAGGCCGCCAGCAGTTTGTGCGTGGAGTGGGTGGTAAACACCAGTGGGCTGTCTTCACTGCGCGATGTGCCCATGCCGTAGCGGCCGGTGAAGAACTCGTGAAACGCCGCGTAGGCGTACCAGGCTTCGTCGAAGTGCAAGACCTCGACGCTGTTGCCCAGACTTTGCTTGATCAGCTCTGCGTTGTAACAGAGGCCGTCATAGGTTGAATTGGTCACGACGGCGAGTTTGACCTTGGGCGCTCGGCCTTTGGTCAGCGGGCTGGCGTCGATCTTGGCCTGGATCGATTCGCGGCTGAACTCGCTGAGGGGGATCGGCCCGATGATTCCCAACTCATTGCGTTCCGGGCACAGGTACAACGGAATGGCCCCGGTCATGATGATCGAATGCAGCACTGACTTGTGGCAGTTGCGATCTACCAGCACCAGGTCATCGCGAGCGACCATGGAGTGCCAGACGATCTTGTTGGCGGTGGACGTGCCGTTGATTACGAAAAACGTGTGATCGGCGCCGAAGTTTCGCGCGGCGCGCGCTTCAGCTTCCGCCAGTGGCCCGGTGTGGTCGAGCAACGAGCCCAGCTCCGGCACTGACACCGACAGATCGGAACGCAGGGTGTTTTCGCCGAAGAACTGGTGGAACGCCTGCCCTACAGGACTTTTGTGATAAGCCACGCCACCGCCGTGACCCGGCGTGTGCCACGAATAATTGGAGTCGGCCGTGTGCTGAACCAAGGCCTTGAAGAATGGCGGCAGCAGGCCATCAAGGTATTTGCGGGCGGCCCGTGCGACCTGGCGTGCGAGAAAGGGCACGGTGTCTTCGAACAGGTAAAGAATGCCGCGCAACTGGTTGAGTTCGGCCATGGCATCGGCCGGGGCATTTTCCAGGGTCACCTGCTCGCCCAGCGCGAAGATCGGCAAGTCAGGCGCACGAACCCGCGCAAGCCCGATCAATTCGGCCATGTTCTGTAACAAATGGGAGTGAGCGCTGGCATCTTCACTCGCGATCAACATGCACGAGAGGCCATGGTGGGTCGAGGCGACCAGGCGTCCCTCGGTGTAATCCACCGCCGAGACAATGCTGAAGCCTTCCTGCTCCAGCTCCCGGGCAATGCCACGTACTCGATCACCGGCAACGGTGTCGGCCTTGATGTCGCGATGGACAATCAGGACCGGGAATTTCAAATCTTTATACATGGGGCTCAGTGTCCTGAGGCGGCAGACCATGGTCGGCCAATCACCTCAGGGTAGAGGGTTGAAGCGAATGTGGCGAGTGTGGATGCACTAAAACGGGTCGTCGGCGCAGTACGCCTAACCGAAATCAAAAGATCGCAGCCTCGTTTCACTCGGCAGCTCCTACATAGAATTGCGTCCCTGATCTGACCCAATCTGTAGGAGCTGTCGAGTGAAACGAGGCTGCGATCTTTTCGAATGATTTACGCCTGCGCTTCAGCCTTGGCATCCGCCAGTTGCTGCCATAAAGACGGCGCACCGGCCGCCTTGGCAACCGCTTCAAGCCGCGCTATGTGCTGGGACAGGTCATCCTCGCTGGCGCGGATAATCCGTGTTGGCTGGCGATCAGCCGGCAAGCGTCGAATTTCGGTGGCCGAGTTGTCCGCCCCTTCGCCGGAACCGTTGCCATCGGAGGCATTGCCCGCCAGCGAAAGGCTGGTCTGGCCACCGGTCATGGTCAGGTAAACGTCGGCGAGAATCTCGGAGTCGAGCAAGGCGCCGTGCAGTTCACGGCCGGAGTTGTCGACGCCATAACGTTTGCACAAGGCATCCAGGCTGTTGCGCTGCCCAGGGTGACGTTCCCGGGCCATCATCAAGGTGTCGAGGATCGAACAGTGTTGCGTGATGTCAGCGCGATCGTGCTGACCCATCAGGGCAAATTCGTTGTTGATGAAGCCAACGTCGAACGCCGCGTTATGGATGATCAGCTGAGCGCCTTTGATGAACTCGTAGAATTCTTCGGCCACTTCATTGAAGCGCGGCTTGCCCACCAGGAATTCGTTGGTGATGCCGTGGACGCCGATCGCGCCTTCGTCACTTTCACGGTCTGGCTGCAGGTAAACGTGGAAATGCCGGCCCGTCAGGCGCCGACCAATCAACTCGACACAACCGATTTCGATAATCCGGTGGCCGTCGGTCACCGGCATGCCGGTGGTTTCGGTATCGAGTACAACGGATCTGGTGGCCATCAGTGCTCAGCTCTCAACGGGTCAAACTTGAAAAAGGGGGCGATGTTAACACGCTCGCGAAATCAGGCGCATGCAGCGCGGTGAACCTGCAAACTACTGTAGGAGCAAAGCTTGCTCGCGATGCAGACGCTACGGTTCTTGGGGCTATGCGCGTTAACGTTCATCGCGAGCAAGCGTTGCTCCCACAGGGATTGGCAGCGCTTTTAAGCTTGCTTGTACCCGCGAACCTCATCGACCCCACGGTTGGCCAACTGATCCGCGCGTTCGTTGCCATGATGGCCAATGTGCCCACGTACCCACTTCCAGGTGACGTTGTGGCGATTGACCTGCTCATCCAGCAGCTTCCACAGGTCAGCGTTTTTCACCGGTTCCTTCGCGGCGGTTTTCCAGCCGCGCTTCTTCCAGTTGTCCATCCACTCGTTGATGCCTTTCATTACGTACTGCGAGTCGGTGACCAGCAGCACGTCACACGAACGCTTCAGCTCTTCGAGGCCGCGAATCGCCCCCATCAACTCCATACGGTTGTTGGTGGTGTTGGCTTCACCGCCCCAGAGTTCTTTTTCCACGCCCTTGCACACCAGCAACGCGCCCCAGCCGCCTGGACCAGGATTGCCCTTGCAGGCGCCGTCGGTGAAGAGTTCTACGCTATCGCTCATGCCAGTCTTTCCAGAAAATGCGGTGGCTCGCCGATCTGTGATCGACGATGCCCGAGGCCGGGGCAAACCCGGCCGGGAATTAAAAGAGGGTATTACGGTTCGATGCGGCGACGGTTGACCTTGGCCATCGGCAGTGGAATCAGCTTGCCCATCGGCTCGCGGCGCTCCTGACGGACAGGGCGCAGCCCTACCACGATCTTGCGCGCCACTAATAAATAGAAGCCTCCGCCCGACAGCTGCCAGTCACCGGCCTTGCGTTCCCAACCGGACAGACGGGTCTGCCATGCCGGGGACGCAAGCGGCGGACGATAGCACCCGAAGCGGCGTTTCTCCAGCGCGAAGCCCAGCAGGTTCAACCAGTCACCGACTCGCGACGGAGAGATGCAACGTGCCTTGCTCAGGGCATCATGGGCGAACACATGACGCAGTCCCCAGCTACTCCAGGGGTTGATGCCGATAATCAGCAAATGGCCACCGGGGCGCACGCTGCTTGCCGCTTCGCGCAACAGACCGTGGGGTGACAGGCAAAAATCCAGCCCATGCTGCAGCACCACGACATCGGCTGCATGTTCGCTGAGTGGCCAGGCTTGTTCTTCGCAAACGATCTCGACACCCGGCAACGGCGCGCCGAGCCGCACATTGCGCTGAACCTGCGGCGCCGAAGGCGGTGTCTCGGCCGACGGCCCGTAGTGCACCAGGTAGCCACCAAAGAACCGTCCCAACTCGTCCTCGAGCATGCGACGCTCTTCATTCAGCAGGAATTGCCCGATAGGACCGGACAGCCATTCACGGGCTGCGCTGATCAGTTCCAGCCAGTCTGGATCGGCCTGTGCGAACGCTTTATCGGTCATTGCATTCTCCAACGCGCCAGGAAGCTCTAAGATGCGCCAATGTTTTCCGCTTGGCGAATTCGACGATGATACAGATCAGTGCCCTACCCGCCTTTACCGACAACTACATCTGGTTGTTACAAGATCACGGTACCCAACGCTGCGCCGTGGTCGATCCGGGCGATGCAGCGCCCGTCCAGGCCTGGCTTGCCGCACACCCTGGCTGGGTGTTGAGCGACATTCTGATTACGCACCACCACCATGATCACGTCGGTGGTGTCGAGCAGCTGAAAAAGGCGACGGACGCGACAGTATATGGCCCCGCCAGCGAAAGTATCCCGGCCCGGGACGTCGCGCTCAAGGACAACGACCGCGTCAGCGTTCTGGGGTGGGAATTCGATGTCTTCGCCGTTCCCGGCCATACCCTGGGGCATATCGCCTTTTATCATCATGGTTTGCTGTTTTGCGGCGACACCCTGTTCGCTGCTGGTTGCGGCCGTCTGTTCGAGGGCACGCCGGAGCAAATGTTCACCTCGCTGACGCGGCTCGCCGCGTTGCCTGAAGATACGCTGGTGTATTGCACACATGAATACACCCTGAGCAATTTACGCTTTGCCGCGGCGGTCGAACCGGGCAATCAGGACACTGCCGAACGGCTCGCAAAAGTCGCTCAACAGCGCGAAGCCGGGATCATGACGCTGCCTTCGACGTTGGCCCTGGAAAAACTGACCAATCCGTTCCTGCGTGCCGGCGAAACATCCGTTAAACAAAAAGTGGACGAACGGAGTGGCACTGATAATGCCAGTCCGAGTGCGGTTTTTGCTGCCTTGCGTGCGTGGAAAGACAAGTTCTAGGGGGGCTACTCATCGGTACAAGAATTCTGAATGGTTGACCGCAGGGGGTGCGCTTTCTAGAATCGCCCGACATTTTTGCCCGGAACTAACTTCCAGCCAATGTCGTCATCTATTCGTAAAGCCATCAATTCAGACGCATTGACCCGCCTGGCTCAAGCCATCGCGGTGGCTGTGTCCGCCACCCTGGCGGGCTGTTCAAGCCATGTGCCGCAGACCGAAGCGGCACACACCCCGAATATCGCCGCACGAGCCAAACAGAAGCCCATCTGGCTCAGCGAAAAACCTGTACCGCAAATCCCGCAGGATGTCTGGGAGCGCATGCGCCAAGGCTTCCAGCTGCAGGACGGCCTGGGCGTCAACCCGCGCATCGAGCAGCAGCGCCTGTGGTTCGCCAGTAACCCGTCCTTCCTGGAAAACGCCGGGGATCGCGGCAGTCTCTACATCCATTACATCGTCGAACGCCTTGAAGAACGCAACATGCCACTGGAACTGGCACTGTTGCCGGTGATTGAAAGCGCCTACAACCCGATGGCCTATTCCCGGGCCAACGCGGTGGGTCTTTGGCAATTCATCCCTTCCACCGGGCGTTACTTCAACCTGCGTCAAACCCGTTTTTACGATGGCCGACGTGATATCACCGCCTCGACCACCGCGGCGATGGATTACCTGACCAAACTGCACGACATGTTCAACGGCGACTGGCTGCTGGCCCTCGCGGCTTACAATGCGGGTGAAGGTACGGTCAGCCGGGCCATCGAGCGTAATGAAAAGCTGGGCCTGCCAACCGATTACTGGAACCTGCCGCTGCCGGCTGAAACCCAGGCTTATGTGCCGAAACTGCTGGCACTGTCGCAAGTGGTGCTTTCGCCTGAAGCCTACGGGGTGAACCTCAACCCGATCGCCAACGAACCCTACTTCCAGGTCGTCGAAATCAACCAGCGCATGGACCTGTCCAAGGTTGCAGCGGTCGCCAACATCGACGAAGACGAACTGTTCCAGCTCAACCCGGCGTTCAAACAGCGCACCACCATCGATGGCCCCCAGCATCTGCTGGTGCCAACATCGAAGGCACAGCTGTTAACGACCAGCCTGTCGACCATGCGTCCCGACGAGTTGATCAGCAAGCGGCCGCTCAAGCCAGTTTTCGAAGGCGTAGACAGTCGTGAGGTGGCGACCCTCAAGCGCACCTATCGGGTCAAGCGTGGCGACAACCTCGGCACGATTGCCAAAGCCAACAACGTCGACGTCAAAGACCTGCAACGCTGGAACAAGCTGACGGGCAAGAACCTCAAGGCCGGTCAGACCCTGGTGATGCAGGACAACACCAAACGCAGCGCTGGACGTATCAACACGGTAGTCGCGTCGAACAGCAAGAAGCAGCAGACGAAATACAAGGTCAAGCAAGGTGACTCGTTGTACATGGTGGCCAAACGCTTCAACGTTGAAATGCAGCACCTCAAGCGCTGGAACCCGCGCGTAGGCCAGGCCCTCAAGCCTGGACAGATGCTGACGGTCTACTCCCCGCATTAAAAAAAGCCCCTGACTTCAGGGGCTTTTTTTTGCCCGAGAGCATTATGCAAATCCCCTGTAGCAGCTGGCGAAGCCTGCGTTCGGCTGCGAAGCAGTCGTCAAACCTGCGTCACGATTTTCCCGAAAACCCGTGCTGTCTCAATTCACGACTGCTACGCAGCCGAACGCAGGCTTCGCCAGCTGCTATGTATGGACTCGCCCCCCACTGTC
>NZ_JBYVMF010000002.1:275111-479728 GCF_058145095.1 Pseudomonas sp. MDV22-iso1 | reverse complement strand
CACACAATCCGAAGAAAATCCGTGACTTATTAACATTCACGGTTTTGAACGACGACTGATTATTTTTTGATCACAATCCTGAAAGCCACACATGACGTGGCCTGTAGACGACCGCAAACACCTTATCCACAGAAGCGCCAACAGACTTTGGGGGCAACTATGCGGGTACTGTGGAAAACCGCCAAAACCCTTGATACATCAGGCTTTCAACGAGATTTCACACCTAAACAGGCTGATTGGTTGTTTTTTAATCAAAAGCCTGTAATCCCTTGTTTATATAGCCTCCAGCAGACAGCGAACATCTTATCCACAGAAGCGCCAACAGAGATCGGGGGTAAGTTTGGGGAAGTGAGGCAGCGTTATCCACAGAAGCGATTTATAGGGCGTAGGTAAACCCTAACTGGAAACCCGATCCTGTAGCAGCTGCCGAGCCCGCGAGGCGGCGTTCGAGGACGCAGTCCTCGCCAGCTTTAATGTCGGTGGAGGGTTAGCGAACCACGCCTTCTTCGATCAGCAGCTTGAGGATCGCCTCGGCACCCGCTTGTGCGGTCACACCTTTAAGCACTTGGCCACCGCCACCACTGGCCTTGGCCGTTGCAGCCTTCATCCGGTCGGCGCCGCTCTTGGCCTTGATCACCTTCAAGCGTTTCGGCCTTGGTTTTGCCAGTTGCAAGGTGGAGACGGCGAGCAGTTCATCGTCGATCACTTCGACATCATCGGCCTGCAGAACACCCCGGCGCGCTGGCCCGTAAGCACTTTGCCGAGGTTTGGGCGCAGCGTTATCCACAGTCGCCAGAAACGGCAAACGCACTTTCAAGCGACGACGCTGACCACGGGGCAGCGCCTGCAGAACAAGTGCCGAACCCCCGTCGATGGATTCCACCTGAGCCAGCCCCACCACCAGCGGCCAGCCCAGATTCTCGGCCAGCAGGAACGGCAACATGCCGGAGCCTTCGCCGGTTTCCGCCTGGCTGCCGGTCAGAACGACTTGCGCGCCAGCCTCCCGCAAATAGGCAGTTAACGCCGGCAACGCGTCGGCACCCAACGGCTGTTCCAGGACATGCAACTGGTCCAGCCCCATGCCCAGATACGCACGCAGCGCAGGCTCGGCGACGTCACCGGCATGCAGCACTTGCAGGTTATCCCCAGCCAGTTGCAGACCCAGCTCCACCGCTCGCGCATCCTGTTCGGCGCGACGTGGCCGGCCGGAGGTCGGGTGGGCGCCGATGGACACCAGGCTGATGATTTTCGTGCTCATAACCTTTTCCTTCCCTTAAGCCGCATCGCGCTTGGCGTCGTTGCGGTAGGCCGCTATCGCATCGATCAAGGCTTGAAGAATCTCGGCGCTTTCACCGATTACCGACAGGTCGGCCCGTTTGATCATGTCGCAACCCGGGTCGAGGTTGATCGCCACCACCTTGTCACAGGCACCGATGCCTTGCAGGTGCTGGATTGCGCCGGAAATCCCCACGGCCACATAGACCCGCGCAGTGACCCAGGTCCCCGAAGCACCCACCTGCCGATCACGCGCCATGAAGCCATCGTCCACCGCCACCCGGGACGCGCCTTCGGTGGCGCCGAGGGCTTGGGCGGTCCTGTGGAAAAGCTCCCAATCCTTGACGCCATTACCGCCGGAGAAAATGAATTCGGCTTCCGCCATGGGAATCGCCGCCGGGTCTACCGCCACCGCGCCCAAATCTTCGATACGGGAAAGGCTGCGCGCCACGGTTGTGGATAACTCCACGGGCAAGGCTTCGTGACGGGTTTCACTCACAGGTTCGGCACACTCGACGGCGGCCAGAATCAAGCGCGCAACCGGCCGCGCCAGGTCTTGCAAACCAGCACCGGCACGGCCGATACATTCCTGATCCTTGACCTGCCAGACACGCGTGGCCGGGCGCTCGCCGAGGGCTGCGGCAAAGCGCCGACCCAGTTCGCCGCCGCCGCTGCGGCTGTCGGGCAGCAGCCAGTGACGCGGACTGAACTGGTTATCCACAGCTCGTAAGCCCTGGACCCGTTGTTCCGGTGCATAACCGCTGAACTCCTCGCCGTCGAGCACCAGCAACCGATCCACGCCGGCGGTAGCGAAGGCCGCTTCCTTGTGCTCGCCAAAAATCACGGCCAACACCGCGCCGTCCTGACCGGCCAGTTGATGCGCCAGACCCAGCAAGTCGCGATCGTGGCTGCTCAAGCGACCACCCACCATGTCCGGCACCACACTGATATAAAACGCTGGCTGCGGTACTTGATGCAGTGGTAATTGCACTTCAACTGTGGCCGAGCGTTTGGTCGCTCCGCCCTGCTGTGCGCCGCTGCGGTCAATACGTTTGATGCCATTGGGACCAATGAAGCCCATGCCATGGGGATTCTTGCGAATGACCCCATTGGGCCCCATCCAGCTGTGTTGCGCCGGTTGCATGGCCGCATGCAGCGGGTGCAGGCGGTTGCGGGCAATCCATTCGGCGCGGGGGTCGCGGCGGATAATGTCGCTCATCGGTGGGCCTCCGCAGGTTCTTCACGTTTCAGCGGCGCATTCGGTTTGCTCGGGGCTGCGTCTTCGAGCAATGCATCGGCCACCAGTTCGGCGATGTCCTTGATCATCGGGCGCGGTTCGACCACACCTTCGAGCATCGCCGTGCATTGTGGACAACCCACGGCCACCAACTCGGCGCCGGTCTCGCGGATGTCTTCCATGCGCATGTCCGGAATCCGTTGTTTGCCCGGAATGTCGGTGATCGGTGCACCACCGCCACCACCGCAGCAGCGCGAGCGGAAACCAGAGCGTTGCATCTCTTTCACTTCGATGCCGAGAGCACGCAATACCTCGCGCGGCGCCTCGTATTCGCCGTTGTAGCGACCGAGGTAGCACGGATCGTGATAGGTCACGCTGCTGCCTTTGTGCTGACCGAGATTCAGGGCGCCCGCACCAATGATTTCCGCCATGTAGGTGCTGTGGTGCTGCACGAGGTAGTGGCCATCGAAAGCGCCGTACTCGTTTTTCAGCACGTGGAAGCTGTGCGGATCGCAGGTGACGATGCGGTTGAAGCTGTATTTGGCCAGGGTCTGGATGTTGCGTTTGGCCAGCAACTGGAACGTCGCTTCATCGCCCAGGCGCCGTGCCACGTCACCGCTGTCGCGCTCTTCCAGGCCCAGTACCGCGAAGTCGACCTTGGCCGCTTTCAGCACTTTGACGAAGGCGCGCAAAGTACGCTGGTTGCGCATGTCGAAAGCGCCGTCGCCGACCCAGAACAGCACGTCGACCGACTTCTTCTCGCTGAGCAGATTCAAATTCAGATCCGCGGCCCAGTTCATCCGCCCGCCCGGTGCGAAGCCGCCAGGGTTGTCGGTGGCAATCAGGTTTTCCAGGACTTCGGCCCCCTTGTTCGGGGTCGCGCCTTTTTCCAGCGTCAGATGGCGACGCATGTCGACGATGGCGTCGACGTGCTCGATCATCATCGGGCATTCCTCGACACAGGCACGGCAGGTGGTGCAGGACCACAGGGTGTCGGCGTCCACCAGGCCGTTGACGATCGGTTGATGCGGATTACCGGCATGCTCACCAATGGCTTTGCCAGGATAGGGACTACCGGCGAATTTGGCGTCGGTGCCACCCGCCAGGCCAACCACCATGTCCTGGATCAGTTTTTTCGGGTTCAGCGGCTGACCGGCGGCGAACGCCGGGCACGCCGCTTCGCACTTGCCGCACTGCACGCAGGCGTCGAAACCGAGCAGCTGGTTCCAGGTGAAATCCTTGGGTTTTTCCACACCCAACGGCGCGGTTGGGTCGTTGAGGTCCAGTGGTTTCAAACCAGTCGAGCGGCCACCGCCAAAGCGTTCGGCGCGACGGTGCCACGCCAGGTGCAAGGCACCGGCAAAGGCGTGTTTCATCGGCCCGCCCCAGGTCATGCCGAAGAACAATTCCGATACGCCCCACAGCACGCCGACAAAGAGGATCGCTGCAAGCATCCAGCCGCCGAAGTTTTCCGGGAGGATGCCGGCCACCGGCAGGGTCAACAGGAAGAAGCTCGCCGAGAATGCCAACAGGCTTTTCGGCAGACGCATCCATGGCCCTTTGGACAGGCGAGCCGGAGGGTTGCGACGACGCAAGTACATGAAAATCGCGCCGACGAACATCACCGCCGAGGCAATCAACAGGGCAACGCCGAGAATGCGGCTGTGCAGGCCGAAACCGTGAACCAGTATCGCCAGCACAATGGACGCCACCGCACCACCGGCCGTGGCGACGTGGGTGTTGGCGATGTATTTGTCCCGCGCAACGACATGGTGCAAATCGACCATGTAGCGCTTGGGCATGGCGAACAGGCCACCGATCAGGTCGACCTTCGAGGCTCGTCCCCGGCGCCACATAGCCACCCGCCGCACTGCGCCGAGGACAGCCAGGCCCAGGGCAGCGAACAGCAGGATTGGAAGAAGGGTGTTCAACATGGTGGAGCTCCCAAAGACCTCGGGGTCTTGCAGGCCAAACTACCTGGATGCCTTGCTCGATTCCCTGTGTAGGAGCGAGCTTGCTCGCGAAAAACCTGAGAACGTCGCGTTAAAACAGACTCCCCGCGTCATCGTTCACGTCCATCGCGAGCAAGCTCGCTCCTACAAGGGTTATCCACAAGCTCTTAGAAGTCTTTGCACAGCCGCAGTGCGTCGTAGATCGCGGCATGCACGTTGCGTTGCGCCACACAGTCACCGATGCGGAACAGCAGGTAACCGTCACCGGTCTGTTCCAGGCAAGGTTGCGGCTTGATCGCGAACAAAGCTTCGACGTCGATCTGGCCTTTGTTGCGCGAGCCTTCTTTCATCGCGTAGTAGATTTCTTCGTCCGGACGCACGCCGTTTTCCACGACCACCTGGTCCACCACCCGCTCCTCTTTGGCGCCGGTGTATTCGTTCTCCAGTACCGCCACCAGCTTGTCGCCTTCGCGGTAGACCTTCTCCAGCATCATGTCGCCGGTCATGATCACTTCTTTCGGGTACATGCTGCGGTAGTAGGTCGGGAACGAGGTGCCGCCGATCGCCACGCCAGGCTTGATGTCGTCGGTAACGATCTCGACCTGACTGCCTTTGTCGGCCAGGAAGTCAGCGGTCGACATGCCGGTGAACTCGCAAATGGTGTCGTACACCAGCACGTTTTTACCTGGCGCAACTTTGCCATCGAGAATGTCCCAGCTGCTGACAACCAGGCCTTCAGCCGCGCCCCAATGCTCGTTCTGCTCGAGGAACGGATGACCGCCTACCGCGAGCACGACCACGTCGGGGCGCAGGTCCATGATGGTCGGCGCATCCGCCGCCACGCCCAGGCGCAGGTCGACTTTCAACCTTGCGAGTTCAAGCTGATACCAGCGTGTGATACCGGCGATCTGGTCGCGCTGTGGTGCTTTCGAAGCAGTGGTGATCTGCCCGCCGATGAATTCTTTTTTCTCGAACAAAGTCACGTCGTGGCCACGCTCGGCGGCCACGCGAGCGGCTTCCATCCCCGCCGGCCCGGCACCCACCACCACGACCTTGCGCTTAACGCCCGTGGTCTTTTCGATGATGTGCGGCACGCCCATGTATTCGCGGGAGGTCGCAGCGTTCTGGATGCACAACACGTCCAGCCCTTGGTACTGCCGGTCGATGCAATAGTTGGCGCCGACGCACTGCTTGATCTGGTCGATCTGGCCCATCTTGATCTTGGCGATCAGGTGCGGGTCGGCGATGTGCGCACGGGTCATACCGACCATGTCCACATAACCACCTTCCAGAATTCGGGTCGCCTGGTTCGGGTCCTTGATGTTCTGTGCGTGCAGCACTGGAGCCTTGACCACTTCCTTGATACCGGCCGCCAGGTGCAGGAACGGCTCCGGTGGATAACTCATGTTCGGGATGACGTTGGCCAGGGTGTTGTGAGTGTCGCAACCCGACCCCACCACACCGATGAAGTCCAGCATGCCGGTGTCGTCGTAGTACTTGGCGATCTGCTTCATGTCCTCGTGGGACAAGCCGTCCGGGTGGAATTCGTCGCCGCACAGACGGATGCCGACGCAGAAATCCGGGCCGACTTCAGCCCGCACAGCCTTCAATACTTCCAGGCCGAACCGCATGCGGTTTTCAAAACTGCCGCCCCACTCATCGGTACGCTTGTTGACGCGCGGGCTCCAGAACTGGTCGATCATGTGCTGGTGCACAGCGGACAGTTCGACGCCATCGAGACCACCGGCCTTGGCCCGGCGAGCAGCCTGCGCGTAGTTGCCGATCACTCGCCAGATTTCTTCCGGCTCGATGGTTTTGCAGGTGGCACGGTGCACCGGTTCACGCACGCCCGACGGCGACATCAGGGTCGGCCAGTTAAAGCCGTCCCAACGTGAGCGACGGCCCATGTGGGTAATCTGGATCATGATCTTGGCGCCGTGCTTGTGCATGGCGTCGGCGAGGTTCTGGAAGTGCGGGATGATCCGGTCGGTGGACAGGTTCACCGAACTCCACCATTCCTGCGGGCTGTCGATGGCCACCACGGAGGAACCGCCGCAAATCGCCAGGCCGATCCCGCCCTTGGCTTTCTCTTCGTAATACTTGACGTACCGATCGGTGGTCATGCCGCCGTCGGTCGCGTAGACCTCGGCGTGCGCAGTGCTGAGCACGCGGTTACGGATGGTCAGTTTGCCGATCTGGATCGGCTGGAACATTGCTTCGAAAGCCATGGCGGGTTCCTCGACTTACAACGGCTTGACGGTGAACAAACCGTCGTCGTGGCCTTCTTCAGAGCCACCGTAGACTTGTTCGGCAACGGTACGGATGTTGCTGCCGCGGGCTTGCAGAATCTGGTCCATGGCACCGGCAAACCAGCCGGTGAACATGTAGTCGACCTTGCGCCCGACCTTGCCGTACACGTACACGAACGCCGAGTGTTCGAGCTTGACGCTGGCGGTGCCTTTGTCGAGGTCGATGTCCTGGATCTTGAACAGGCCCCAGCCGCGTTGCGACAGGCGCTTCATGTAGTGCTCGAACACTGCGACGCCTTCAAGGCCGTGGCATTCGGCTTCTTTCTCACACCAGTGCCAGGCGGATTTGTAGCCGGCCTTGTAGAGGATTTCGGCGTAGGCTTCGGCGCCCAGCACTTCCTCGATACCCATGTGGTTGTTGACGAAGAAATGCCGCGGTACGTACAGCATCGGCAGGGCGTCAGACGTCCAGACACCGGTCTCGCTGTCGACTTCGATTGGCAATTGCGGGGCGATCTTGGCCATGGAAACTTAACTCCAGAAAAATTCGTTGTATTTGCGTGTCGTAGCCCTGTAGCAGCTGCCGAGCCTGCGAGGCTGCGTTGGGCTGCGCAGCGGCCCTCGAGGGCGGTCCTGCGGACCGCAACGCAGCCTCGTGCCTCGGCAGCTGCTACAGGGTTGTTGGGAGGCCGGTTTTTATTCGCCCCAGACGTCCTTCAGGACATTCACCCAGTTCTCGCCCATGATCTTGCGCACCACGCGCTCGGAATGGCCGCGCTTGAGCAGGGTTTCGGTCAGGTTCGGGAACTCGCCGACGGTGCGGATGCCCAGCGGGTTAATGATCTTGCCGAAGCTGGTCAGGCGGCGTGCGTAGCCTTTGTCATGGGTCAGGTATTCGAAGAAGTCCTGGCCATGGCCCTGGGTGAAGTCGGTGCCGATGCCGATGGCGTCTTCGCCGACGATATTCATGGTGTATTCGATGGCTTCGGCGTAATCGTCGATGGTCGAATCAATGCCCTTGGCCAGGAACGGCGCAAACATGGTCACGCCGACAAAACCGCCGTGGTCGGCAATGAACTTCAGTTCTTCATCGGATTTGTTGCGCGGATGAATCTTCAGGCCCGACGGCAGGCAATGGGAATAGCAGACCGGCTTCTTCGATTCGAGGATGACTTCTTCGGAGGTTTTCGAACCCACGTGGGACAGGTCGCACATGACGCCGACACGGTTCATCTCGGCGACGATTTCACGACCGAAGCCCGACAGGCCGCCATCGCGCTCGTAGCAGCCGGTACCGACCAGATTCTGGGTGTTGTAGCACATCTGCACGATACCGACGCCCAGCTGCTTGAACACCTCGACGTAGCCGATCTGGTCTTCAAAGGCGTGAGCATTCTGGAAGCCGAAAAGGATGCCGGTCTTGCCCTGCTCCTTGGCCTTGCGGATGTCGGCGGTGGTACGCACCGGAATCACCAGATCGCTGTTCTCGCGAATCAGTTTCTGGCTGGCGGCGATGTTGTTGACGGTCGCCTGGAAGCCTTCCCATACCGACACGGTGCAGTTGGCCGCGGTCAGACCGCCCTTGCGCATGTCTTCGAACAGTTCACGGTTCCACTTGGCAATAATCAGCCCGTCGATAACGATACTGTCGGCGTGCAATTCGGCTGGGCTCATCAGGCTGTCCCCTATTAGCGATTCGTGCGCCGAATCGTGTGCCGGCGCTTTGGGGCCAGCATATGCCTCGGTGCCTCGGCAGCCGGGTGCAAAAACGACAGGGGAATTGCCGAAAGCGTCAATCCGCGACAAAGGGTCGTCGACAGGCCTGATCGCCCGCCTGTTCAAGCCCCTCCGCTTGGGCCAGAATTCGCCGCATCACTGGATGCTTCAATAACGCGTTACTGAAGCTTTGAATGGAATAAAGGGGACGGCAGCGCTATGAAAACGATTTTTCTGGTCTTGGCACTACTGACGGCGACGGGCGTACAGGCCCAGGAAGAGTCCGACAGCACCCCCTGCGATGCCGTCGAAAACGACGTCCAGACCCTGGAATGCTCGGCCTACAGCCGAACCACAGCCGAAGACCTGCTCAAAGACAACTATCAAAGCCTGGCGGAGCGCATGCAGACGCTCTACGGCAAGAACCCGTCGCAATTGACCGACATCACTGCCAGGATCAAAGCCTCCCAACAGCAATGGCTAAAGACGCGGGATGCCGATTGCGCCGTCGAAGCGTTCCCGGCGACGAGCGGCAGCAAGGCGTTCACCATTGCGCAGAATGATTGCGTGGCGCGGATGAGTGATGAGCGGTCGGAGTTTTTGGAGTCGATTGGGCAGGAGTGATCCTGTAATTCCATCGGAAGCTGGCGCCGTTGTCGGCTTTCGCCGCGAGAGCCTTGGCGTTTGGCATGACTGCCAATCAGCTTGAGCTGTAGCTTGCTCACAACCATTTTTAAAGGGATTCGAAATGAAAATCTGCGGCATCGAAATCAAAGGCAGCGAAGCAATCATTGCCGTGGCCTCCCTCGACGGCCAGACGCTGAGTCACGTCCCCCTCGCCACCAAGAAAATCGCCCTGGAAGACGACGACGAAGCGGCCAACGTCAAAGTCTTTGCCGCGCAGGTGGCGTCCTTTGTTCGTGAGAACTCCATCGACCGGATCGCGATCAAGAAGCGCAGCAAGAAAGGTGAGTTTGCCGGCGGACCGACCACGTTCAAGATCGAGGGCATTTTCCAGTTGCTGGAAAGTTGCGAGGTGACGCTGCTGTCGCCGCAGACGATCAATGCGCAGGCCAAGAAGCACGGGTTTGAGCCACCCGCGACGCTGAACAAGTATCAGCATGAGGCGTACAAAGCGGCGTGTTCGGCGTTGGTGAAGAAATAAATCAACCACAGATCTGTGGGAGCCAGCCTGCTGGTGATAGCGGTGTATCAGTCAGCATCTTGATTGACCGACACACCGCTATCGCCAGCAGGCTGGCTCCCACAGGGATCTGCGTCAGTCATTCAACATTGATGTTGCCTGACCCACCGCATTCGCGAGCAAGCCCGCTCCCACAGGTTTTTCGGTTGTTCATGCTTTTGCGGTACGCCGGTCTTCCCGCGGACAACGCTCGAACTTCGCCCGATAACTTCGGGTGAAATAAGACGGCGATTCAAACCCGCACGCGATGCTCACTTCCAGCACGCTCATGTCCGTCTGCCGCAACAATTGCTGGGCCTTCTCCAGCCTTAATCGCAGGTAAAAGTTGCTCGGCGTGTCATTCAGGTGCAGTCGAAACAAACGCTCGAGCTGCCGCCGCGTCACCTTGATCGACTCCGCCAGTGCCAGCGTGGTCAGCGGCGGTTCGCTGTGCTGCTCCATTTCCCCGATCACCTGAACCAGCTTCTTGTTGCGGATGCCATAACGGCTGGCCACTTCCATGCGCTGGTGGTCTTTGCGTGGGCGGATGCGGCCGAGTACGAATTGCTCGCTGACCTGAATCGCCAATTCCGGGCCGTGGGCCTGGCTGATGAGGTCGAGCATCAGGTCGATGGACGCCGTACCGCCGGCCGAGGTAATGCGCTTGCGGTCGATTTCGAACAGCTCCTGGGTGACGCTGAGCTGCGGATACGATTCCTTGAAGGCGTCGATCGCTTCCCAGTGCAGGGTCAGGCGATGGCCATCGAGCAAGCCGGCTTCGGCAAGGACAAAGCTCCCGGTGTCGATGGCGCCGAGCGTCACGCCATCGATGTCCAGGCGGCGCAGCCAGTGTTCCAGCGCGGGCGTGGCAAATTTCAGCGGTTCGAACCCCGCGACCACCAAGAGCGTCGCACCTTTTTTCAACGGCTCCAGTGCGGCGTCGGCGTTGACCGACATGCCGTTGCTGGCTAACACCGCACCGCCATCTGCGCTCAGCACATGCCAGCGATACAGCTCGCCGCGAAAGCGATTGGCGACCCGCAGCGGCTCAATGGCCGAGATAAAACCGATGGCCGAAAAACCGGGCATCAGCAAGAAGTAGAAATCCTGGGACATGGAACGCACTCAATGGCTGGTAGCGAGAGGGCGGGAAGCGTGCAGACGTTGATACGCCACTTGCGAGCGGCATTCAAGAGCACAGGTCGCTGCAGTGCAAGAGCTGGTCGCCGTAGTGCGCTTCCACGGGCCTATAGCTGCGTAACTTGGCATCACCGGCGCGCAGACGCCGGAACCCACAATAACGTCTGCCGAGGAACCCGACATGAAACGACTGATCAGCAGCTGTGTTCTTGCACTCAGCGGTACCGCATTCTTGAGCGCCAGCGTCATGGCGGCCGAACCCGCGTCCTGCCAGAACGTGCGCATGGGCGTGGTGAACTGGACCGACGTGATCGCCACCAGCGCCATGACCCAGGTCCTGCTCGACGGCCTCGGCTACAACACCAAACAAACCAGCGCGTCCCAGCAAATCATCTTCGCAGGGATCCGTGATCAGCGGCTGGACCTGTTCCTGGGTTACTGGAACCCGCTGATGACCCAGACCATCACGCCGTTCGTCCAGGCCAACCAGGTCAAGGTGCTTGAAGCACCCAGCCTGAAAGACGCCCGCGCCACCCTCGCCGTACCGACCTATCTGGCGGACAAGGGTCTGAAAACCTTCGCTGATATCGCCAAATTCGAGAAAGAACTGGGCGGCAAGATCTACGGCATCGAGCCCGGTTCGGGCGCCAACACCCAGATCAAGGCGATGATCACCAAGAACCAGTTTGGTCTTGGCAAGTTCCAGCTGGTCGAGTCCAGCGAAGCCGGCATGCTCGCGGCGGTGGATCGTGCCGTGCGCCGCAATGAAGCCGTGGTGTTCTTCGGCTGGGCGCCGCACCCCATGAACGTCAACGTGAAGATGACCTACCTCACGGGCAGTGACGATGCGCTCGGCCCGAACGAAGGCATGGCGACCGTCTGGACCGTCACCTCGCCGAAATATGCCGAGCAATGCCCGAACATCGGCCGCTTGCTGAGCAACCTGACCTACACCGCCGAAGACGAGAGCCGGATGATGCAGCCGCTGCTGGATCACAAAGATGCTTTCGAATCGGCCAGGCAATGGCTGAAAGATCACCCGCAAGACAAACAGCGCTGGCTCGAGGGCGTCACCACCTTCGATGGCAAACCTGCCGCTGAAAACCTGCAACTCACCACCAAATAAACCCTGATTGAACCGTCGAATCGCAGCCCGTATGGGCTGCGAACGAAATCATCACGCCTGCAAGGAACCCGCCTCATGAACCACGACGTCATCATCACCTGCGCACTCACCGGTGCTGGCGACACGACCGCCAAAAGCCCACACGTGCCGGTCACCCCAAAACAAATCGCCGCCGCTGCAGTAGAAGCCGCGAAGGCCGGCGCCACGGTGGTTCATTGCCACGTGCGCAACCCCGAAACCGGCAAGTTCAGCCGTGACGTGGCGTTGTATCGCGAAGTGATGGAGCGCATCCGCGAGGCGGACGTCGACATCATCGTCAACCTCACCGCCGGCATGGGTGGCGACCTGGAAATCGGTGCGGGCGAAAACCCGATGGAGTTTGGCCCGAACACCGACCTGGTCGGCCCGCTGACGCGTCTGGCGCATGTCGAAGCGCTGCTGCCGGAAATCTGCACCCTGGATTGCGGCACCCTGAACTTCGGCGATGGCGACACCATTTATGTATCGACGCCGGCTCAACTGCGTGCGGGTGCCAAACGCATTCAGGAATTGGGCGTGAAGGCCGAGCTGGAAATTTTCGACACCGGTCACCTGTGGTTTGCCAAACAACTGATCAAGGAAGGCCTGCTCGACGATCCGCTGTTCCAGCTGTGCCTGGGCATCCCGTGGGGCGCGCCGGCAGACACCACCACCATGAAGGCGATGGTCGACAACTTGCCGGCCAATGCGGTTTGGGCGGGCTTCGGCATCGGTCGCATGCAGATGCCGATGGCGGCTCAAGCGGTGCTGCTGGGCGGCAACGTGCGGGTCGGTCTGGAAGACAACATCTGGCTGGACAAAGGCGTACTGGCCACCAACGGCCAACTGGTCGAACGCGCCAGCGAAATCCTCAGTCGCCTCGGCGCCCGTGTCCTGACCCCTGCCGAAGGCCGGGTAAAAATGGGCCTGACCAAGCGCTAAATCCACACATAAGCCCTGTAGGAGCGAGCTTGCTCGCGAAAAAGGTACAGCCGACGCCACTCAGCGCCTGGAATACCATCGCGAGCAAGCTCGCTCCTACAAGGATCACCGAATTCATTCAGGACGGCGCCATGACCTTCATCACCGAAATCAAAACCTTCGCAGCCCTGGGCAGCGGTGTCATCGGCAGCGGCTGGGTATCCCGCGCCCTCGCCCACGGCCTCGACGTAGTGGCGTGGGACCCGGCACCGGGTGCCGAAGCCGCCTTGCGCAAACGCGTGGCCAATGCGTGGGGAGCACTGGAGAAACAAGGCCTGGCACCTGACGCGTCGCAAGATCGCCTGCGCTTTGTCGCCACCATTGAAGAGTGTGTTCGCGACGCGGATTTCATTCAGGAAAGCGCCCCGGAACGCCTCGATCTGAAACTGGAACTGCACAGCAAAATCAGCGCGGCAGCCAAGCCCAACGCGCTGATCGGCTCCAGTACGTCAGGGCTGTTGCCGAGTGAGTTTTACGAAAGTTCGACGCACCCGGAACGTTGTGTCGTCGGTCACCCGTTCAACCCGGTTTACCTGTTGCCATTGGTGGAAGTGGTGGGTGGTAAAAACACCGCACCCGAAGCCGTACAGGCGGCCATGAAAGTCTACGAATCCTTGGGGATGCGTCCGCTGCATGTGCGCAAGGAAGTGCCAGGATTTATCGCCGACCGCTTGCTCGAAGCGCTGTGGCGCGAGGCCCTGCACCTGGTAAACGACGGGGTGGCGACCACCGGCGAGATCGACGATGCAATTCGTTTTGGCGCGGGACTGCGCTGGTCGTTCATGGGCACGTTCCTGACGTACACCCTGGCGGGTGGCGATGCGGGCATGCGGCACTTCATGGCGCAGTTCGGACCGGCGTTGCAGTTGCCGTGGACGTACTTGCCGGCACCGGAACTGACCGACAAGTTGATCGATGATGTGGTCGATGGGACAAGCGATCAACTGGGCACCCACAGCATTTCGGCGCTGGAGCGCTATCGTGATGATTGTTTGCTGGCGGTGCTTGAAGCGGTGAGAACCACCAAAGAAAAGCATGGGATGGCATTCAGCGAGTAATCCACTATCAGGACTGGCCCCATCGCCAGCAGGCTGGCTCCCACAGGAGAATGCATTCCAATGTGGGAGCCAGCCTGCTGGCGATGACTGCATTCCAATCACAATCTGTTCTGGATCAGCCACCATGCCCGCACTCACCACCTACCAAACCCGCATCATCCCCGACTGGGTCGACTACAACGGCCACCTGCGCGATGCTTTTTACCTACTCATTTTCAGCTATGCCACCGACGCTTTGATGGACCGCCTCGGCATGGACAGCAGCCACCGCGAAGCCAGCGGCAACTCGTTGTTCACCCTCGAACTGCACCTCAATTACCTGCACGAGGTAAAGCTCGACGCCGACGTCGAAGTGCACACCCAAATCATCGCTCACGACAGCAAACGCCTGCACCTCTACCACAGCCTGCACCTGGCCGGAGATGACAAGGCGCTGGCGGCCAACGAGCAAATGCTGCTCCACGTCGACCTCGCCGGACCGCGCTCCGCACCATTCAGCGACGACACCCTGAACAAGCTGCAAGCCATCGTCGCCGAACAAACCGACCTGCCTGTTCCTGACTACATTGGCCGAGTGATTGCGTTACCCCCAAAAAAATAACAAGGAGATCGCCATGAACACCGCCGCCGCTTTTGCCGACTTCCGTACCTACCCGTTGATCAGCGCGTTGACCGCCGTGCAAACCCTGGCGGACCTCGCTCAGGTGACCTGGGCCGACGGGCGCATCAGCCCGTTCCATCATCAGTGGTTGCGCGACAACTGCCCGTGTCCACAGTGCGTCTACACGGTGACTCGCGAGCAAGTGCTGGAGATCGTCGACGTCCCAGAGCACCTGATACCGACCGATACCCGCATTGACGCAGACGGCTGCCTCAGTGTCGATTGGCAGGACGGCCACCTCAGCCGCTTCGATCCGGGTTGGTTGCGGGCGCATGCGTATGACGATGAATCCCGCGCCGAACGTCGGGCCCGCAAACCCAAAGCCACGCTGTGGCACAGCGATGTGCAGCTGCCGGTGTTCGAATATTCGGCGCTGATGAACGACAACCAGGCGTTGTTGCAGTGGCTGCTGGCGGTACGGGATATCGGCCTCACCCAGGTCCGCGGCGTACCCACGGAACCCGGATCTTTGAAGCTGATTGCGCAACGCATTTCCTTCATCCGCGAGAGCAATTTCGGTGTGCTGTTCAACGTGCAATCCAAGGCTGATGCCGACAGCAATGCCTACACCGCCTTCAACCTGCCGCTGCACAGCGATTTGCCGACCAGGGAGCTGCAACCGGGACTGCAATTTCTGCACTGCCTGGTGAATGACGCCGACGGTGGCGAGAGTATTTTCGTCGACGGGTTTGCGATTGCTGATGCACTGCGTCAAGAGGATCCCGAGTCGTTCCACAGCCTGTGCAACATCCCCGTGGAATTCCGCAACAAGGACCGCCACAGCGACTACCGGTGCCTGGCGCCGATCATCGCGCTGGATGCGTTGGGGCAGGTGTCGGAGATCCGCATGGCGAACTTTTTACGCGGGCCGTTCGATGCGTCGGTGGAAGAGATGCCCAGGCTCTATCGCGCGTATCGGCGCTTTATCGCGATGACGCGCGAGCCTCGGTTCAGGCTGATGCAACGACTCAATCCCGGGGAGCTGTGGTGCTTCGATAACCGACGCACCCTGCATGCGCGCAATGCGTTCGACCCTGCCAGCGGGACCCGGCATTTCCAGGGGTGTTATGTGGATCGGGATGAGTTGCTGTCGCGGATTCTGGTGTTGCAACGCTAGACCGAGTCATCGTTCATCGCGAGCAGGCTCACTCCCACATTCAACCGAGTTCCTACCAGAAGAATGCGGTCAATGTGGGAGTGAGCCTGTTCTGGGCGGCATTCCGACGATGGCGTCGGTCCGGACTGCACATCCCTTCCTGATTCACAGGCAAAAAAAACCCCGATCAAGCCGTGACAGGATCGGAGCTGAGGAGGGTACTGTTGAGGAGCCGTTGCGCGAGGGTGACCAAACCTTCGTGAAGCGAGCTGAGTCCAGTGTGCCCACTCCCCTACTCGATCAGTTAGCCGAAAACGACCTGTTCATAGGTATACCGGCCATTGCGACAAATCGTCCTTGCCGCCACCTCTCACCCCTACGAGAATCGAGCCACGACACCGTTCCCTGAAGAAGGATTGCGTCATGATGTACGCCGATTTGATTGACCAGGAAGACCTGTTGGGCCAACTGAAGTCGTTGGGTTTTCAAGTACCGAACGGCGCCACCGCCGAGCAGGCTTGCGAGTGTGCAGTGCGGGGGTTGAACAACGAACGGGCCATTGAGCTGCGCACAATGGTCAAGCAGATGTACACCAGCAGCGCGACGATCCTGCCGGCCGTGCGCCAGGCCATCGACAGGCAATTGCTGCCGGCGTTGGCGGAGTTTCAGCAGAGCCGTAGCGCCTGACAGTACGCCTTCGCGGGCAAGCCCGCTCCCACAAGGAGCTGCCGTGTGACATAGTTTGTATTCACACATCAAATCCCTGTGGGAGCGGGTTTGCCCGCGATGATGGCCTCTCGGCTTAGAGCCTTACACTCGCAAACGTCGACTCGTTCCGCGCCTGACTCAACGCCGACAACGGTCCCGACAACGGCGACAGCACCAAGGCTTGCGGCAGCGGCATCATCGCCACTTGCTGCGTGGTATTGGAACCTACGCGCTCGTCACGCGGCGGGATGCCGAAGTATTCGCGGTAGCACTTGGAGAAGTGCGGCGTAGACACAAAACCGCACACCGACGCCACTTCGATGATCGACATCGGCGTTTGCTTGAGCAACTGCCGGGCGCGGATCAAGCGCAGTTTCAGGTAGTAACGCGACGGCGAGCAGTGCAGGTATTTCTGGAACAACCGCTCGAGCTGACGACGCGACACCGCGACATACACCGCCAGTTCGTCGAGGTCGATCGGTTCTTCCAGATTGGCCTCCATCAGCGCGACGATTTCCTGCAGTTTCGGCTGATTGGTACCAAGCATGTGCTTGAGCGGCACGCGCTGGTGATCCTGCTCGTTGCGGATGCGTTCGTAGACGAACATTTCCGAGATCGCGGCCGACAGTTCACGCCCGTGATCGCGGCTGATCAGGTGCAGCATCATGTCCAGCGGCGCAGTGCCGCCTGAGCTGGTGAAGCGGTTACGGTCGAGGGTGAACAGTCGAGTGCTCATGGCCACACGCGGAAACGCTTCCTGCATCGAGGCCAGGCATTCCCAGTGCACGCTGCAATCAAAACCGTCCAGCAGGCCGGCGCACGCCAGGGCCCAGCTGCCGGTGCAGACCGCACCGAGACGACGGGACTGACGCGCCTGGCTTTGCAACCACGACACATGCTCACGGGTGACAGTGCGCTGAATACCGATGCCGCCGCAGACAATGATTGTGTCGAGCGCCGGGGCTTTGTGCATGGAGCAATCGGGGGTGATCTGCAGACCGTCACTGGCCCAGACCTGACCGCCATCCACGGTAAGTGTGGTCCAGCGATACAGCTCGCGACCGGACAATTGGTTGGCCATGCGCAGGGGTTCCACTGCGGAGGCCAGAGAAATCAGCGTGAAATTGTCCAGCAGCAAAAAGCCGATGGATTGAGGCGCACGGTTCTGGGGTTGGGCCCCGGAGTTGGACGTCGTCATCGCGGTATCTCCTCACACAAAGCGGGTGATGGCCTCAGGCGGAGGCTCTTGTTATTGCCATCGTTCTCGCGTGGGAGACGGGCTTTGTAATGACAGAGCAATTGCCATGCCTAAAATTGAATGCGCGTTCAATAACTCCTGAAAACGACGTCGGGATGTGTCTGGATATGACGCGCGGGGAGTAGGGTTTAAAAGTGCCATCAGGCGAGGCAAGTGCGCTGCCCCGATGCGTGTGAGCAAATCGGTAGCACTTGTGGGAACAGGGCTACGGCGCGTTCTGAAAGAGTGTCACCACAAGCACAGGTGACAGGCGGTAATGGTCAACCTGGATCCCGGATCTCAGGCAAGGCGCTTATCTGTAAGCGACGCGCCAAAAGGTGGCGCGTTTTGGATCGGGTGTTCAGTTAGCGCGCAGTTTTGACTGGCTTCTGTGGCAAATGACTTTTGTGGCGAGGGAGCTTGCTCCCGCAGGGGCGCGAAGCGGCCCCTAAAATCTTACGACTGCTGCGCAGCCGAGCGGGAGCAAGCTCCCTCGCCACAGGGATTAACTGAGCAAAGAGTCAGCCGCCTCAACACTCAACCGCACTCACCGCCAACCCGCCCCGCGATGTCTCTTTATATTTGTCATGCATGTCCGCCCCCGTATCACGCATGGTGCGGATTACCCGGTCCAGCGAGATAAAGTGCTGACCATCCCCACGCAACGCCATTTGCGCCGCATTGATCGCTTTCACCGCCGCAATCGCATTGCGCTCGATGCACGGCACCTGCACCAGCCCACCCACCGGGTCGCAAGTCAGACCGAGGTTGTGCTCCAGGCCGATTTCCGCCGCGTTGCACAGTTGTTCTGGTGTCGCGCCGAGAATCTCCGCCAGGCCGGCCGCCGCCATTGCGCAGGCGGATCCGACTTCCCCCTGGCAGCCGACTTCGGCACCGGAGATTGACGCGTTCTTCTTGCACAGGATCCCGACCGCCGCAGCGCCGAGGAAATAGTCGACGACATTGGCGTCGGTCACCGCTTCGCTGAACTTCATGAAGTAATGCAGGACTGCCGGGATGATGCCCGCCGCGCCATTGGTCGGTGCCGTGACCATGCGCCCACCGGCTGCGTTTTCTTCATTGACGGCCAGGGCGAACAGGTTCACCCACTCCATGGCGCTCAGGGTCGAGCCGATCACATTGGGCTTGCCCAGTTCCTGCAGGCTGCGATGCAACCTGGCGGCACGACGGCGAACGTTCAGGCCGCCCGGCAAGATGCCTTCGTGCTTGAGGCCCTGTTCGACGCAATCCTGCATGGCCCGCCACAGTTTCATCAAACCGCTGCGGATTTCGTCTTCGCTGCGCCAGACCTTCTCGTTGGCCAACATCAGTTCGGCCACGCGCAGGTTGTGTGTCTGACAGAGGCTGAGCAATTCGGCCGCACTGGAAAAGTCGTATGGCAATACGGTGCGATCCATGTCCACCACGCCGCTGCTGGCTTGCGCCTCATCCACGACAAAACCGCCGCCGACGGAATAGTAGGTGTCACGGTGCAGCTCGCCGGCGTCGCCTTCGACAATCAGCGTCATGGCGTTGGGATGAAACGGCAGGTTCACATCGATCAGGCGCATGTCCCGCGCCCACATGAACGGCACCGGTAAACGACCATCCAGCAGCAACTCATTGGTTTCACGCAGGGTGGCGATGCGGATGCCGATTTGCGACGGATCGATCGCGTCCGGCCACTCGCCCATCAACCCCATGATCACGGCGTTGTCGCTGCCATGCCCGATGCCTGTGGCCGATAGCGAGCCATACAGCTGAACTTCGACGCGCCGCACTTGCTCCAAAAGACCCTGTTCGCGCAAACCTTGCACGAACAGCGCTGCGGCGCGCATCGGCCCCACAGTGTGCGAACTGGAAGGGCCAATGCCGATTTTGAACAGGTCGAAAACGCTGATAGCCATTACTGCAGAACTCCTGGATATGCCCAACTCCAGACGCAAAAGCGCCCAGTGACGGAGCTGCTACGCTCAAGCTGCAATCCGCCGATATGGCTGCATCATCAGGCTTTTACCCTGTCGTTCGGCGTCTCTAACCGACGCACTCTTGTCCACGAACGCCGCAGGTCGTCCACGCTGCGTTTTCGCCGTTTTTTTACGGTGCAGAGGAACAAAGAGGGCTAAAAAAAGCTGTAAACGACGTCACCGACACTGGATGCGACCCTCCCTGTACTGGATACGACGCACCCTGTAGGCGTCTGATTTTCACTGGTACATGATCGTATCGACTCGATTGCAAGGCGCCGCGGTAGAGCTGTCCCCAAAAACGCCATCCAACCGCAACCTATAAGTGCGGTGGTCCAGTCGGAACACTGCCAAAAAAAACACCAAGGAGTCAGTCAATGAAAGGTTCCCCGTCGTTGTTGTTGGCCGCCATGCTTAGTCTGCCGGTTCTGGCGCAAGCTGCAGAACCGGCCCAATGCAGCACCGTAAACTTCTCCGATGTCGGCTGGACCGACATCACCGTCACCACCGCGACCACCAGCGTCGTCCTCGACGCACTGGGCTACAAGACCAAAACCACAATGATTTCCGTGCCGGTGACCTACAAGTCCCTGGCCGACGGCAAGAACATGGACGTGTTCCTGGGTAACTGGATGCCGACCATGGAAAACGACATCAAGGCTTATCGCGATGCCGGTACCGTGGACACCCTGCGCGCCAACCTGGAAAACGCAAAATACACACTCGCCGTCCCGGAAGAGTTGTATAACAAAGGTCTGAAAGATTTCGCCGACATCGCCAAGTTCAAGAAAGAACTCGACGGCAAGATCTACGGCATCGAGCCTGGCAACGACGGCAACCGTCTGATCCAGAGCATGATCGACAAGAACGCCTTCGGCCTCAAAGACGCCGGCTTCAAGGTGGTCGAGTCCAGCGAGGCAGGCATGCTCTCGCAAGTCGATCGTGCACAGCGGCGCAACACCGCCGTGGTGTTCCTGGGCTGGGAACCACACCCGATGAACACTCGATTCAAGATGAAATACCTGACCGGCGGCGACGACTATTTCGGCCCGAACTTTGGTCAGGCGACCATCTACACCAACACCCGCAAGGGCTATGCACAGGAATGCAGCAACGTCGGTCAACTGCTGAAAAACCTGCAGTTCACCCTGAACATGGAAAGCACGCTGATGGGCAACGTCCTGGACGACAAGATGAAGCCTGACGCGGCCGCCAGGGCCTGGCTGAAAAAGAATCCACAGGTGCTCGATACCTGGCTCGCTGGCGTGACCACCATTGACGGTAAACCTGGCCTGGAAGCCGTGAAAGCCAAGCTCGCTCAGTAAAATCGCTTACGCCGGGCGACCTCGGTCGTCCGGGCTGTTTTTTCCTTGCATGCGGACGTTCACTACCATGCTGATTGATCAGAAAATCCCTTTAGGCCAGTACATCGCAGGCTTCGTTGAATGGTTGACGCAACACGGCGCCAACACCTTCGACGCCATCGCCGTGTCACTGGAAACGATGATCCACGGCGTGACTTTTGCGCTGACCTGGTTCAACCCGCTGGCATTGATCGGCCTTATCGCACTCCTCGCGCATTTCATTCAACGCAAATGGGGACTGACGGTTTTCGTCATCGCCTCCTTCCTGCTGATCCTCAATCTGGGGTACTGGCAGGAAACCATGGAAACCCTTGCCCAGGTGTTGTTCGCCACCCTGGTCTGCGTGGTCATCGGCGTGCCGTTGGGCATTGTCGCCGCGCACAAACCGATGTTCTACACACTGATGCGTCCGGTGCTCGATCTGATGCAGACCGTACCGACCTTCGTGTACCTCATTCCTACCCTGACCCTCTTCGGGCTGGGCGTGGTTCCAGGCCTCATTTCCACGGTGGTGTTCGCGATTGCCGCGCCTATCCGCCTGACCTACCTGGGTATTCGTGATGTTCCCGCAGAACTGATGGACGCCGGTAAAGCCTTTGGCTGCTCGCGCCGTCAACTGCTTGCGCGCATAGAACTGCCCTACGCCATGCCGAGCATCGCGGCCGGCATCACCCAGTGCATCATGCTGTCGTTGTCGATGGTGGTGATCGCGGCACTGGTGGGCGCCGATGGCCTGGGCAAACCCGTGGTCAACGCACTGAACACTGCTGATATCGCCCTGGGCTTCGAAGCGGGCCTGGCGATCGTACTGCTGGCGATCATGCTCGACCGTATCTGCAAACAACCCGACGCTAAAGTAGGGGGTGACGCATGAGCATTATTCGCTTCGAAGACGTCGACGTAATTTTCTCCAAAGACCCGCGAGAAGCACTCAAGCTTCTCGACCAAGGCATGACGCGCGACCAGATCCTGAAAAAAACCGGTCAAATCGTTGGCGTTGAAAAAGCCAGCCTGGACGTCGAAAAGGGCGAAATCTGCGTCTTGATGGGCCTGTCCGGTTCCGGCAAGTCCAGCCTGCTGCGCTGCATCAACGGCCTGAACACGGTCAGCCGTGGCAAGTTGTTTGTGGAGCACGAAGGCAAGCAGATCGATATCGCGTCCTGTACTCCGGCAGAGCTGAAAATGATGCGCACCAAGCGCATCGCGATGGTGTTCCAGAAGTTCGCCCTGATGCCGTGGCTGACGGTGCGCGAGAACATCAGCTTCGGCCTGGAGATGCAGGGTCGGCCGGAGAAGGAACGCAAGAAACTGGTCGATGAAAAACTCGAACTGGTGGGCCTGACTCAATGGCGTAACAAGAAGCCTGATGAACTGTCCGGCGGCATGCAGCAACGTGTCGGTCTCGCCCGGGCACTGGCGATGGACGCCGACATTCTGCTGATGGACGAACCGTTCTCTGCACTCGACCCGCTCATCCGCCAAGGCCTGCAAGACGAACTGCTGGAACTGCAAAGCAAGCTCAACAAAACCATCGTATTCGTGAGCCACGACCTTGATGAAGCGCTGAAGCTGGGCAGCCGTATCGCCATCATGAAAGACGGTCGGATCGTGCAGTACAGCAAGCCGGAAGAAATCGTTCTCAACCCGGCGGACGACTACGTGCGGACCTTTGTCGCCCACACCAACCCGTTGAACGTGCTGTGCGGTCGCAGCCTGATGCGCACGCTGGATAACTGCAAACGCATCAACGGCTCGGTCTGTCTCGATCCGGGTGGCGATTCGTGGCTGGACCTGGCTGAGGGCAACACGATCAAGGGCGCCCGCCAGAACGGTGAGAGCCTTGACCTGCAGAACTGGGTGCCGGGGCAAGCGGTCGATGGTCTGGGTCGCCGGCCAACGCTGGTGGACTCGAACATCGGCATGCGTGATGCGCTGCAGATTCGCTATCAGACCGGGAACAAGCTGGTGCTGCACGACAACCATCATGTGGTGGGCATTCTTGGGGACAGCGAGCTGTATCATGCGCTGCTCGGCAAGAACCTGGGGTAAGGACCCCGGACACAAAAACGCCGCGAGAGGATCGCGGCGTTTTTGTTAGTGCAGATATTGAGCTGTAAACGCGGACTACTGTGGCGAGGGAGTTTACTCCCGCTGGGTTGCGAAGCAGCCCCAAAACCGGGCACCGCAATGGTTCACAAACACCGCATTATCCGGGTTTACGACTGCTGCGCAGCCGAGCGGGAGTAAACTCCCTCGCCACAATGGATCTGCGGTGCAGCTGCTTGCACCGCATTACCTCAAGTCTCAGCTATACACCCGGCCAAGGAGCTGCCGATGGCTTTCAAACTGATCGAGCACGTCACGGGTGATCTGTTCGTGGGTGAAGCCCATCAAGTCATAGTCCTGGCTGCCGTTGTGCAGGTACACCTCGGCGCGGTAGTAACGCTGGCGGGTCTCATCGGACTGAGCCGATTCGGTCGGCGTCGCCAGGTAACCATCCAGGCTCACTTCGTAGACAAAAGGGTTGCCCTCTTCCATCTCGATCCGCAGGCCCATGCAGCGTTTGGACTTGCCCACCAGCGTCTGAACTTCCAGACCTTGCGCGCGCATCTGCGCAGCGGCCTCTTCCAGCGCCGGGGTCACTTGCTTGTCCATGAAACGCTGCACGATCGACTGGTTCGGCTGCAAATCCAGCTGCGTCAGACGCTCGCTGAAACCACGTCGTCCACGCGCGGCAAGCTCCGCCTGCTCCTGTTCGATCTGCACGTCCTGGCGCATGGCCTTGTGCAAGCCGAACATGAAGAACACCAGCACCACCGAGAACGGCAGACCGGCCAGCACCACCATGGTTTGCATGGCTTCGAAGTTACCGGCGAACAGCAGGCCGATGGTCACCAGGGTGATCACCGCCGACCAGAAAATCCGCAGCCAGTGCGGCGCATCTTCATCGACATTGCCGCCCTTGCACGAAAGGTTCGCCATCATCACCGCGCCGGAATCCGCCGGGGTCAGGAACAAGACGAAACCCACGAAGATCGACACGCCGATCACCACTTTCGATGCAGGGTAGTGCTCAAGCAACTGGTAGATCGCCATGGACGGCTGTTCCAGCGCCGTCTTCCCGAGCTCCACCGCCCCATGGTTCATCACCAGGTCCAGCGCCGAGTTACCGAAGATCGACAGCCACGCCAGGGTGAAGCCCAGTGGAATCAGCAGCACGCCGGCCACCAGTTCGCGCACCGTACGACCACGGGAAATACGCGCGATGAACATGCCTACAAATGGCGCCCAGGAAATCCACCAGGCCCAGTAGAACAGGGTCCACAGGCCCATCCAGCGCTCGGTTTTCTCGGCACTGCCTTCATACACATACAGGTCGAAGGTTTTCAGCACGATACCGTTGAGGTAATCACCAACGTTCTGCACAAAGCCGTTGAGCAGGTGCAGGGTCGGGCCGAACAGCAGGACGAAGATCAACAGGCCGCTGAACAGCACGATGTTCAGGTTGGACAGACGGCGAATACCGTTTTCCACACCGGACACGGCGGCGATGGTCGCCACGGTGCTCATCACGATGATCACGATCAGCAGGTTGGTGTTGCTGTGTTCCATGCCGAACAGGTTTTCCAGCCCGGAGGACACTTGCAGCGAACCAATCCCCAGGTTCGTCACCAGACCCAACAGGGTCACAAACATGCCAAAGCCGTCCACCGCATGACCGGCCGCGCCTTTGACCCAACGCTCGCCGACCAGCGGATACAGCGCCGAACGCAACGCCAGCGGCTGGTTGTGACGGTAGGCAAAGTAAGCAACGGCCAGACCGACCAGCGCATAGATTGCCCAGCCATGCAGGCCCCAGTGCAGGAATGTCAGCTGAACGGCCTGACGAGCGGCCATGTTGCTGGCGGCCACGCCTTCCGGCGGGTTGAAGTAGTGATCCAGCGGCTCGGAAGCGCCGAAGTACAGCAGCGAAATGCCGATACCCGACGAGAACAGCATCCCCGCCCAGGCACCGTAGCTGAAGTCCGGCGTGTCGTCCTTGCTGCCCAGCTTGAGTTTTCCATAAGACGAAAACGCCAGGCCGACGACAAATACCAGATAGGCAGCAATCACCACCATGTAGTACCAGCCGAAGCTGCGGGACAACCAGGCTTGAGCAATACCGAGCACCCTGCCCGCCTCTTGCGGGGCGATGATCAGAATGGCGGTCAACAGCAGAACCAGCGCGGTAGAGGTGTAGAACACCCAACCGTTGACCGTCACCTTCTCGGGTGGGGTCTTTATTAGAGAGGCAGAACTCATGGCACAGAAGCTCCGGGCAGTGCGAGAGAAGGACACAAGGCAACGCGATACCCGACCAATCGGTTAGTTGGCAGCCGACCGGCGGGTGATATAAAGACACCCCGCAAATGCCCGAAAGCCCAGAAGCACCGGGGCGTATAGGTTTCGAGCGATTTTGGATGTCGGTTTATCGCCATTCACACGTAGGAAAAATCTGTAAATAGCGACGATTTGTCGCAGAGCTTATTCTTTGTTGATTGAACGTTCAATCAAAACAAAATAGACTGGCCCTCAATCCGATAGACGTTCGACGTCTGCCGGAAGGCCTAAGGAGATGTGCAAGATGCCCAAGGTCGGTATGCAACCCATCCGCCGTCAGCAGTTGATCGAAGCCACATTGCTGGCCGTCGATCAGGTTGGAATGGGGGACGCCAGCATTGCGCTGATCGCCCGTTTGGCCGGTGTCTCGAACGGCATCATCAGTCACTATTTTCAGGACAAGAATGGCCTGATCGCCGCCACGATGCGGTATCTGATGAGCGTCCTTAGCGAGAACGTCACCGCGCGCCGCCTGGCGCTGACAGATGAAAGCCCGCGGGCGCATCTGCAGGTGATCATCGAAGGCAACTTCGACGCCAGCCAGGTCAATGGCCCGGCAATGAAAACCTGGCTGGCCTTTTGGGCCACCAGCATGCACCAGCCGTCTTTGCACAGGTTGCAGCGGATTAACGATCACCGCCTGTATTCCAACCTGTGCTGCCAGTTCCGCCGTGTATTGCCGCTCAACGATGCGCGCAGTGCAGCTCGGGGCCTGGCAGCCCTCATTGATGGCTTGTGGTTGCGCGGCGCACTGTCGGGAGATGCTTTCGACACTGAGCAGGCGCAACAGATCGCTTACGAATACATGGATATCCAATTGGCCAAGCAGGTGAGTTAGAGCACACATAAACGCTCAACCCCTGAACTGCTACCGATCGGTGTTGCCACAACCATATGGCATCACCGCGGTGGTTACCGCCAACCTACTGATGCTCTTGCGAGGACTTTATGGCCCGTTTCGAACTGCAAAAACTTTACATTGATGGCGGCTACAGTGACGCCAGCAGCGACGCTACATTCGAAGCCATCAACCCGGCTAACGGTGAAGTCCTCGCAAACGTCCAGCGTGCGACCAAGGAAGACGTTGAACGCGCCGTGGTCAGCGCCGAAAAGGGCCAGAAAATCTGGGCCGCGATGACCGCCATGGAGCGTTCGCGCATCCTGCGTCGTGCCGTGGACATCCTGCGCGAGCGCAACGATGAACTGGCCGCCCTGGAAACCCTGGACACCGGCAAGTCGTTCTCCGAAACCAAGTACGTCGACATCGTCACCGGCGCTGACGTGCTGGAGTACTACGCGGGCCTGGTTCCGGCCATCGAAGGCGAGCAGATTCCGCTGCGCACCACTTCCTTCGTTTATACCCGTCGCGAGCCGCTGGGCGTCGTGGCCGGTATCGGCGCGTGGAACTACCCGATCCAGATCGCCTTGTGGAAATCCGCGCCAGCCCTGGCAGCCGGTAACGCAATGATCTTCAAGCCAAGTGAAGTCACTTCCCTGACCACGCTGAAACTGGCCGAGATCTACACCGAAGCCGGCGTTCCGGCTGGCGTGTTCAACGTACTGACCGGCAGCGGTCGTGAAGTCGGCACCTGGCTGACCGAACACCCACGCATCGAAAAGATCTCCTTCACCGGCGGCACCGACACCGGCAAAAAGGTCATGGCCAGCGCTTCCAGCTCGTCGTTGAAAGACGTGACCATGGAACTGGGCGGCAAATCCCCGCTGATCATTTTCGACGACGCCGACCTCGATCGCGCCGCCGACACGGCCATGATGGCCAACTTCTACAGCTCCGGTCAGGTCTGCACCAACGGCACTCGCGTGTTCGTACCGACTCACCTGAAAGCGGCCTTCGAAGCCAAGATCGCTGAGCGCGTAGCGCGCATCCGCATCGGCAACCCGGAAGACGAGAACACCAACTTCGGCCCGCTGGTCAGCTTTGCCCACATGGAAAGCGTGTTGGGTTACATCGCCAAAGGTAAGGAAGAAGGCGCTCGCGTCCTGTGCGGCGGCAGCCGTCTGACCGAAGGCGACCTGGCCAAAGGCGCATTTGTGGCACCGACCGTGTTCACCGACTGCACCGACGAAATGACCATCGTTCGCGAAGAAATCTTCGGCCCGGTCATGGCGATCCTGACCTACGACACCGAAGACGAAGTGATCCGTCGTGCCAACGACACTGATTTCGGCCTGGCTGCCGGTATCGTCACCAAGGACCTGAACCGCGCCCACCGCGTGATTCATCAACTGGAAGCCGGTATCTGCTGGATCAACGCCTGGGGCGAGTCCGACGCCAAGATGCCGGTCGGTGGCTACAAGCAGTCGGGCGTGGGCCGTGAGAACGGCATCAGCTCGCTGAACAACTTCACACGCATCAAATCGGTACAGGTCGAACTGGGCGATTACGCCTCGGTGTTCTGATCTGACGCGGTGCGGAGCGGCGATTGTGGCGAGGGAGCTTGCTCCCGCTGGGCTGCGAAGCAGCCCCACTCCAGGCACCGCATTCCTTCAGACAGAACTCGGTCGCTTATTTTGCGACTGCTGCGCAGCCGAGCGGGAGCAAGCTCCCTCACCACAGGTTTTGCGGTGTCTCGGCGATCCAGACCTGACCAACTACAAAGAGGGTGCATTCAATGTCCCAAGAATTCGATTACATCATCATCGGTGCCGGCTCGGCCGGTAATACCCTGGCGACCCGTCTGACTGAAGACGAAGGCGTCACCGTCCTGCTGCTCGAAGCAGGCGGCCCGGATTACCGTCTGGACTTCCGCACGCAAATGCCCGCCGCCTTGGCGTTTCCGCTGCAAGGCCGTCGCTACAACTGGGCCTACGAAACCGATCCAGAGCCACACATGGACGGCCGCCGGATGGAATGCGGTCGCGGCAAGGGCCTGGGTGGTTCTTCGCTGATCAACGGCATGTGCTACATCCGCGGCAACGCGATGGACTACGACAACTGGGCCAAACTGCCAGGTCTTGAAGACTGGGACTACCTGAACTGCCTGCCGTATTTCCGCAAGGCAGAAACCCGCGACATCGGTCCGAACGACTACCACGGTGGCGACGGTCCGGTCAGCGTGACCACACCGAAAGCGGGCAACAACCCGTTGTTCCACGCGATGGTTGAAGCAGGCGTGCAAGCCGGTTACCCGCGCACCGAAGACCTCAACGGTTATCAGCAGGAAGGCTTCGGCCCGATGGACCGTACCGTGACGCCGAACGGCCGTCGCGCCAGCACCGCTCGCGGTTACCTGGACACGGCCAAGAAGCGCTCGACCCTGACCATCGTCACCCACGCCCTGACCGACAAGATCCTGTTTGAAGGCAAACGTGCAGTGGGTGTGCGTTACCTGATCGGCGCGGCTGAAGAGCGCATTGAAGCCCGCGCTCGCAAGGAAGTGCTGCTGTGCTCCGGCGCCATCGCCTCGCCGCAGATTCTGCAACGCTCCGGCGTCGGCCCGGCCGAACTGCTGAACAAGCTCGACATCCCGGTGGTCCACGACCTGCCAGGCGTCGGCGAAAACCTGCAGGATCACCTCGAGCTGTACCTGCAATACGCGTGCACCCAACCGGTCTCGCTATACCCGTCGCTGCTCTGGTACAACCAGCCAGCCATTGGTGCCGAGTGGCTGTTCAACGGCACCGGCATCGGCGCCAGCAACCAGTTCGAAGCGGGCGGTTTCATCCGTACTCGCGAAGATTTCGATTGGCCGAACATCCAGTACCACTTCCTGCCGGTTGCCATTAACTACAACGGCAGCAACGGTGTGAAAGAGCACGGTTTCCAGGCGCACATGGGTTCCATGCGTTCGCCGAGCCGTGGTCGCATCCAGGCCAAGTCCAAGGATCCGCGCGAGTACCCGAGCATCCTGTTCAACTACATGGCCACCGAACAGGACTGGCAGGAATTCCGCGACGGCATCCGCCTGACCCGCGAAATCATGCAGCAGCCGGCGCTGGATGCTTTCCGTGGCCGGGAAATCAGCCCGGGCATCGACGTGCAATCCGATGAGCAGCTGGACAAGTTCATCCGCGAACACGCCGAAACCGCGTTCCACCCGTCCTGCTCGTGCAAGATGGGCACCGACGAAATGGCCGTGGTCGATGGCGAAGGTCGTGTGCATGGCATGCAAGCACTGCGTGTGGTCGATGCTTCGATCATGCCGATCATCACCACCGGCAACCTGAATGCGCCAACGATCATGATCGCCGAGAAAATCGCCGACAAGATCCGCGGCCGCCAGCCTCTGCCGCGCAGCACGGCTGATTACTATGTGGCAGGTGATGCACCGGTGCGTGGCAAGCCGATGCGGGATGTGAGCCTTACTGCTCAGTAAGACCGTTACACCGAGGTGCTGCCATCGCGAGCAGGCTCACGCCTACAAGGGACTTCCAGTGAACACACATTTTTGTTCGCCGGAGCCCTCTGTAGGAGTGAGCCTGCTCGCGATGAGGCCCTACCAGCCAATACCTCTTCCTCTGACACGCCCCGGTATTCCCTCCCCACTGCTTTGCACCCTTGATCCTCCCTCCCCGCAGGCCTAATCTAGCGCCACGCAAACGTTTCACCCCCCTTCGCAACACCGCTGCACCGCCACTCCATACCAAGGAGGTTTCCGAATGTTCGATTTCCACCCCCAGCTCAAGCAGCGCTTTGCTGCCTTGCGCACGGGCGCTGAATTCTTTTCGCTGCGTTATGTGCGCGAGTCCGGCCAGTACCTGTCGGTGCGCAAGAACGTCGCCGAACCTCCGAGCCTGAGCCGTGATGAAGGTGCGATGCTGACGGTCCGGGTCAATGGCGTCGAAGCCTATGCCGCGACCAATGACCTGTCGCAACAAGGCCTGCAAGCCGCGCTCGAAAGAGCCGAGCTACAGGCACGGCACCTCAAGCCTCACGCGCTGCTGGACCTTCGTGAACAAGCCGTTTCCAGCGACCGCGCCGATTATTTTTCGCCGAACCTCGACCAGCCTTTCCCGTCCCTGAGCGACTGCTACCAGTTGCTCGGCGCCGAATCCGCGGCCGTGCCCAAGGACGACCGTCTGGTGAACTGGCAGGTGAGCCTGGGCATTACGCACGTCGAGCAGATCTACCTCAACAGCGCAGGCGCCGAATTGCGCCAGGCCCAGCGCTTTGTCTACCCGGGCCTGGACGTGACCGCCTACGACGGCAATGACAGCCAGACACGCAGCCTCGGCCGCGAAAACTTTGGCCAGCAGGGTGGCGCCGATGTGATCAGCCGCTGTGGACTGGTGGGCGCCGGCCCGCAAGTCGCCGATCAGGCACTGCAGTTGCTCCTCGCGCCGAACACCCCGCAAGGCCCGCGCGACCTGCTGTTGATGCCCGACCAGATGATGCTGCAGATCCATGAGTCCATCGGCCACCCGCTGGAACTGGACCGCATCCTCGGCGATGAGCGCAATTACGCCGGCACCAGCTTCGTCAAGGCGCAAGACTTCGGCCACCTGCAATACGGCTCGAAGCTACTCAACGTGACGTTCGACCCGGACATTCCCGAACAGCTCGCCAGCTACGGTCATGACGACGATGGCACGGCGGCCAGCAAGCTGTTTCTGATCAAGGAAGGCCTGCTCCTGCGTCCGTTGGGCGGCGCCCTTTCGCAGTTCCGTGCCGACATGGACGGCGTTGCCAACAGCCGTGCCTGTGGCTGGAACCGCCCACCGATCGATCGCATGGCCAACCTCAATATCGAGCCCGGTGATCAACCGCTGGCGCAGCTGATCGGCAACATTGAGCACGGCATCCTGATGAGCACCAACCGTTCGTGGTCCATTGACGATGCGCGCAACAAGTTCCAGTTCGGCTGTGAATGGGGTCAGTTGATCGAGAATGGCGAGCTCAAAGGCGTGGTGAAAAATCCGAACTATCGGGCCATTTCCGCGCACTTCTGGAAAAGCCTGAGCGCCGTCGGCGATGCCAGCACCTTCAAGGTCCTGGGCACACCGAACTGCGGCAAGGGCGAGCCGAATCAGGTCATCCGCGTCGGTCATGCTTCGCCCGCGTGTGTGTTCAGCCATGTGGATGTGTTTGGAGGAGACGCCTGATGAGTTTGTCTAAAAACCAGGCCGAGTCGTTCAAAGCCTTGGTCAACTGGTTGCGCGATGCCATTCGCGAGCCGGAACAATTCACTCTCAGCTACGCCGCCGAGTCTTCTGCCTTTGTGCGTTTCAACCACGCCAAAGTGCGCCAGGCCGGCCAGGTGCAGCAGGCGAGTATCGGCTTCAAGTTGATCAACGAAGGTCGCCATGCGGACCTCGACATCACGCTGTCGGGTGATGCGCAGGTTGACCTGCAGCGTCTCGCCGAAGGGCTGCAACAGTTGCGCGAGACGTTGCCGCTGCTGCCGAAAGACCCCTACCTGCTGCTCAACTTCAACGGCTGGCAGAGCAAGAACGTGCAGGATCATCCGTTACCCGACACCGAGCAGGTGGTCGCTGAAATCACCCAGGCTGCTGAAGGCCTGGACCTGGTTGGTTTCTACGCCGCAGGCCCGATCAGTCGCGGGTTTGCCAGTTCTGCGGGCGCGTTCGGGTGGCATCAGGCCAACAGTTTCAACTTCGATTTCAGCCTGTTCCATGAAAACGGCCAGGCAGTGAAAGCCAGCTACGCCGGGCACGACTGGAGCAGCGACGGGTTCGCCAAGCGTTTCCAGCAGGCCCGCGAGCAGTTGGAATTTCTCGGTCGCCCATTGCGCACGTTGGCACCCGGTCAGTACCGCGCGTATCTGGCCCCGGCCGCACTGGAAGAAATCATGGGCATGCTGAGCTGGGGCGGGTTCTCGGCGCAGTCGATCGCCAGCAAGAGCAGCCCGTTGCAGAAGCTCTACGCTGGAGATCAGGCCTTCAGCCCGCTGGTGTCGCTGGACGAGAAAGTCAGTGGTTCGTTAAGCCCGGCGTTTTCGGGTGAAGGCTATCCACGCAGTGACCTGAAGTTGATTACTGAAGGTCAGGCCGGCGATCAATTGGTGAGTTCTCGCAGCGCCGCCGAATATGGTCTGACCGCCAATGGCGCCGGCGGCGGTGAATCGCCCGGCGCACTGAACATGGCGGCCGGAACCTTGCCGAATGCGGACATTCTCAAGCAACTGGGCACCGGTCTGTACATCAGTAACTTGTGGTACCTGAACTACTCGGACCAGCCGGGTGCGCGCATGACGGGCATGACCCGGTTCGCGACATTCTGGGTCGAGAACGGCGAAATCCAGGCGCCGGTCAGCACCATGCGTTTTGATGACAGTGCGTACAGCTTGCTGGGATCGCAGCTGGAAGCGTTGACTCAGGAAAGGGAACTCCTGCTGTCGGCCAGCACCTACAGTCAGCGGGCGACGGATTCGGCGCTGTTGCCGGGGGCGCTGATCAGCCGACTTACTCTAACGCTGTAAACACAGCATCCCAACGCCATGGGAGACCCTGTGGCGAGGGGATTCATCCCCGTTCGGCTGCGAAGCAGTCGTAAAGCCGGCCAACACGGTTTATCTGCTGTGCCGCGTTTTCCGATTTTGGGGGCCGCTACGCAGCCCAACGGGGATGAATCCCCTCGCCACAGGATCCCCTCGCCACAGCGTCAGCCATGACCTTGCAGCCACTCCAACCCACAAGAGGTCCCATGCCCAACCGCCCACCTCTCGACGCCGTCACCGCCCGCTGGTTGCCGTGGGTTGTCGCCATCGCGTTCTTCATGGAGTCCCTCGACGGGACCATCCTCAACACAGCCCTGCCGGCCATGGCTCGCGATCTGGCGGAAGATCCACTGCGCATGCAGGGCGTGATCATCGCCTACATGCTCACCGTCGCCTTGCTCATCCCTGCCTCGGGCTGGATCGCCGACCGCTTCGGTACCAAGAAGATATTCTTCGGCGCCATCCTCCTGTTCAGCTTTGGCTCGTTGCTCTGCGCCCTGTCGAGCAGCCTGAGCATGCTGATCGGCGCTCGGGTGATTCAGGGCCTGGGCGGTGCGTTGATGTTGCCGGTCGGGCGCCTCGTGGTGCTGCGGGCCTACCCGCGTTCCGAGCTGGTGCGGATCATGGGCTTCATCACCATTCCCGGATTGCTCGGCCCATTGATCGGCCCGACGATGGGCGGCTGGATGGTGGAATACCTGACCTGGCACTGGATCTTTCTGATCAACCTGCCCGTGGGCGCTGTCGGTTGCTACGCCGTGTGGAAATTCATCCCCGACCTGCGCGGCACTGAACGCACCCGTTTCGATAGCCTCGGCTTCCTGCTGTTTGGGGCTGCGATGGTACTGATCACCATCGCCATGGAAGGCCTGGGCGAACTGCACTTGCCGCACTTGCGCGTGATGCTGTTGCTGTTCGGCGGCATGGCCTGCCTCGCCGCGTATTGGTTACGGGCCGGACGTATCGACAACCCGCTGTTCGCGCCGTCGCTGTTCAAGACACGGACCTTCGCCGTGGGCATCCTCGGCAACCTGTTCGCCCGACTGGGCAGCGGCGCACTGCCGTTTCTCGTGCCATTGCTGCTGCAAGTGGCACTGGGTTACTCGCCGTCTCAAGCGGGGATGAGCATGCTACCGCTGGCCGCTGCGGCGATGGTTGCCAAGTCGGTGGCACGGCCGCTGATTGAACGGTTGGGCTATCGCATCGTACTGACCGGCAACACGCTGGCACTGGGCGCGATGCTGGCGAGCATGGGCCTGGTCAGCGAGCAGACGCCGTACTGGCTGCTGCTGGGGATGCTGGCGGTTCTCGGGGCGATCAACTCGTTGCAGTTCACGGCAATGAACACCGTGACCCTGATCGACCTCGATGACGCCAGCGCCAGCAGCGGCAACAGCTTGCTGTCGGTGGTCGCGCAGTTGTCCCTGAGCCTGGGTGTTGCGTGTGCAGGTGCGCTTCTCGGTGGGTTTACGGCAGAGGTGGGTAATGACGGGGTGGACACTGTACTGGGCGCATTCCAGCTGACCTTTGTGACGGTCGGGATCATGGCGATGCTGGCTGCGACGATCTTCTCGCAGCTTTCAAAGGAAGACGGACGGCGAGTCAAACGTCCGGAAGAGCACATCGAACCCTGAACAGCGCAATTGGGATGAAGGATTCATCCCTGGTGATGGGATTCATCTGTGGTGATGGGATTTATCTGTGGCGAGGGGATTCATCTGTGGCGAGGGGATTTATCCCCGTTGGGGCGCGAAGCGGCCCTTAAAAGATGAATGCGAACAATCTAAACCACCAAAGTGGCAGATCCAAGGGGCGCTTCGCGCCCCAACGGGGATAAATCCCCTCGCCACAGATAAAGCCCCTGGCAACAGTTAAATCCCCTGGCCACAGGTCAGGCCCCTCACCACAGGGTTTGCGTTCGTCCAGAACATTCGAGGTAAGTGGTCGTAGGCTGATACACTGCGCGACATTTTGTTTTGCAGGCCAGTCCCGTGACCACCATTGCCACCGCTTTTAATACTTTGCCGCTGTCCGCCGCCATGCTGGCTAACCTCGACTCCCTCGGTTATGCCCAGATGACGCCGATCCAGGCGCAAAGCTTGCCGGTGATCCTCAAGGGAATGGACCTGATCGCTCAGGCCAAGACCGGTAGCGGCAAGACCGCCGCCTTCGGTGTCGGCCTGCTGAATCCGATCAATCCGCGCTTCTTCGGTTGCCAGGCACTGGTCATTTGCCCGACTCGTGAGCTCGCCGACCAGGTCGCCAAGGAAATCCGTCGTCTGGCCCGTGCCGAAGACAACATCAAGGTACTGACCCTGTGCGGCGGCGTTGCATTCGGGCCGCAGATCGGTTCGCTGGAGCACGGCGCGCACATCATCGTCGGCACCCCGGGTCGTATCCAGCAGCACCTGCGCAAGGGTTCGCTGATTCTTCACGGCCTGAACACGCTGATCCTCGACGAAGCCGACCGCATGCTCGACATGGGTTTCTACGATTCCATCGAAGAAATCATTGCCCAGTGTCCCGAGCGCCGCCAGACCCTGCTGTTCTCCGCCACGTACCCGGTGGGCATCAAGCAACTGGCGTCGAAGTTCATGCGCAACCCGCAAATCGTGAAGGCCGAGGCGTTCCACGACGACACGCAGATTGAGCAGCGCTTCTACGAAATCTCCCCGGAAGAGCGCATGGACGCCGTGGTCAAAGTCCTCGCGCACCATCGCCCGGCCACCTGCGTTGCGTTCTGCTTCACCAAGCAGCAGGTACAGGAAACGGTTGATCACCTGACCTCCAAAGGCATCTCTGCCGTCGGCCTGCACGGCGATCTGGAGCAGCGTGACCGCGACCAGGTGTTGGCGATGTTCGCCAACCGCAGTACCTCGGTACTGGTGGCCACTGACGTTGCCGCGCGCGGTCTGGACATCGATGCGCTGGACATGGTGATCAACGTCGAACTGGCCCGCGATTCGGAAATCCACATTCACCGTGTTGGCCGTACGGGCCGCGCCGGTGAGAAAGGTATTGCGATCAGTCTGGTTGCTCCGTCCGAAGCGCATCGCGCCCAGGCCATCGAGCAACTGCAGAAGTCGCCGCTGAGCTGGGACCAGTTGGACAACCTCAAATCCCAGGGCGGCGCACCGCTGCTGCCGGTGATGAGCACGCTGGTGATTGGCGCAGGCCGTAAAGACAAGGTTCGTCCGGGCGATATCCTCGGCGCACTGACAGGCGATGCCGGTATTCCGGGCGCTCAGGTTGGCAAGATCGCGATTTTCGACTTCCAGGCGTATGTGGCGGTTGAACGTGGCATCGCCAAGCAAGCCTTGCAGCGCCTGAACGACGGTAAGATCAAAGGCCGTTCGTTGCGCGTTCGTATTCTCTAAAGAACGTCGCTTGCCCTTGTGGGAGCCGGGCTTGCCCGCGATGGCATCGACTCGGTCTGACTGACAGACCGAGTCGATGCCATCGCAGGCAAGCCCGGCTCCCACATTTGATTGCATTCCAGCTCAGCCATTGTGTGAGGACACCGTTTTGCGCTCTACCGAAGTCGTGATCATTGGCGCTGGCGCCGCAGGGTTGATGTGTGCGCTGACCGCCGCCGGGCGCGGGCGCAAGGTGATGTTGCTCGACCATGCGAACAAGGCCGGCAAGAAAATCCTGATGTCCGGAGGTGGACGCTGCAATTTCACCAACATGTACACCGAACCGGGCAATTTTCTCTCGCAGAACGAACACTTCTGCAAATCAGCACTGGCCCGATACACCCAATGGGATTTCATCGGGATGGTCGCCAAACACGGCGTGCCTTATCACGAGAAAAAGCTCGGCCAACTGTTCTGCGATAACAAATCCAGTGACATCCTCGAGATGCTGCTCGATGAGTGCAATCAGGTCGGCGTCAGCCTCCACCTGGACACCTCGATCCAGACGATCGAGAAGCTCGTAAACGGTTACCTGCTGGACACCACGCTGGGCCAGATCAGCTGTGAGTCCCTGGTGATCGCCACGGGCGGCCTGTCGATTCCGACCTTGGGCGCTACCGGCTTTGGTTACCAGGTGGCGAAGCAGTTCGGCCACGATCTGTTGCCGACCCGCGCAGGTCTGGTGCCATTCACTATCACCGATCAACTCAAAGAGCTGTGCACCGAGCTGTCCGGTACGTCGGTGGATTGCCTGGTGAGCTGCAACGAGCAGAGTTTCCGCGAGAACATCCTGTTCACCCATCGCGGCCTGAGTGGACCGGCGATTTTGCAGATCTCTTCGTTCTGGGAATCGGGTGACACCGTAGAAATCAATCTGATGCCCGATCACGACATGCCTGGCTGGCTGCAACAGCAACAGGCCGAGCGCCCGAACAGCGAGTTGAAAACCCTGCTGGGTGAGATCTTCACCAAGAAAATGGCCAACCTGCTGGCGGACAACTGGTTCGTCTCGAAACCGATGAAGCAGTACACCCATGCGGAAATCGCCGACATCGCCGAAAAACTGGCGAGCTGGAAAGTCGTACCCGCAGGCACCGAAGGCTACCGCACCGCCGAAGTGACACTGGGGGGCGTTGATACCCATGAAGTGTCATCCAAGACCATGGAATCGCTGAAAAGCCCTGGTTTGTATTTCATCGGTGAAGTGCTCGATGTGACCGGACATCTGGGCGGTTTCAATTTCCAATGGGCCTGGGCCTCGGGTTACGCGGCCGCGCAGTTCGTTTAACTACACAGGCCCTATGTAAGAGCCATGTAGGAGCTGTCGAGTGAAACGAGGCTGCGATCTTTTGATCTTGCTTTTGAAAGAACAAGATCAAAAGATCGCAGCCTCGCTTCGCTCGACAGCTCCTACAGAGGACCGCGGTTACAGGGAAGGAACAAATTTTGCTGCCAGATGTGATCGACGCCATTGCGTCGACGTCATTACTGGCTCAATTTAGCGGCATTGCCTCGGAAGGCCTTCGCACTTCATGTCATCGACCCCACTTCATCAGTCTCTGCGTCGCCTCTGGGCGCTGGATAAATTCAGCTACAGCGTGCGGGTGTTCATCGCCCTGACCGGCAGCATGGCGCTGTGTTGGTATCAGGATGAAATGGGGCTGCTGATCCCGCTGTTCCTGGGGATCATCGCCAGCGCACTGGCCGAGACCGACGACAGTTGGCAAGGCCGCCTCAACGCGTTGGCCGTGACGCTGGTGTGCTTCAGCGTCGCCGCGCTCTCCGTCGAATTGCTGTTCCCCTACCCCATCGTCTTCGTCATCGCCCTGGCACTGGCGAGCTTCGGCCTGACCATGCTCGGCGCCCTGGGCGAGCGCTACGGTGCGATAGCCTCGGCGACACTGATCCTGTCGGTCTACACGATGATCGGCGTGGACCAGCGCGGTGGTGCGGTCACTGACTTTTGGCACGAGCCGCTGCTGCTGGTCGCCGGTGCCGCCTGGTACGGCTTGCTGTCGGTGTTGTGGCAGGCGATGTTTTCCAACCAGCCAGTGCAACAGAGCCTGGCGCGGTTGTTTCGGGAGTTGGGGTTTTACCTGAAGCTGAAATCATCGCTGTTCGAGCCGATCCGTCAGATGGACGTTGAAGCGCGCCGCCTGGAACTGGCCCAACAGAATGGGCGCGTGGTCGCCGCACTGAACGCCGCCAAGGAAATCATTTTGCACCGGGTCGGCAATGGTCGACCGGGTTCGAAAGTCAGTCGCTACCTGAAGCTGTACTTCCTCGCTCAGGACATCCACGAACGCGCCAGCTCCTCGCACTATCCTTACAACGCGCTGGCCGAGGCCTTCTTCCACAGTGACGTGCTGTTCCGCTGTCAGCGCCTGCTGCGCCAACAGGGCAAAGCCTGTCGAGCACTGGCCGAATCGATCCAGATGCGCCAGCCGTTCATCTACGACGCCAGCTTCGCCGAAGCGCTGAGCGACCTGGACGCCTCCCTGGAACACTTGCGCGGCCAGAGCAATCCGGCCTGGCGTGGCCTGTTGCGTTCGTTGCGGGCATTGGCGGCGAACCTGGGCACCCTCGACCGCCTGCTCAGCGATGCCAGCAACCCGGATGCCCTGGCGGACGCCACCGACAGCAGCTTGCTCGACCGCTCGCCGCGCAGCCTCAAGGATGTGTGGATTCGCCTGCGCACGCAGCTGACACCGACCTCTTTGCTGTTCCGCCACGCCCTGCGATTGCCCCTCGCGCTGAGCATCGGCTACGGCATGGTGCATTTGATTCACCCGTCCCAGGGCTACTGGATCATCCTCACCACACTGTTTGTCTGCCAACCGAACTACGGCGCCACGCGACGCAAACTCGGCCAGCGGATCATCGGCACCGCCATCGGCCTGACGGTGGCCTGGGCGCTGTTCGATCTGTTCCCGAACCCCTTGGTTCAGTCGTGCTTCGCCATTGCCGCCGGGGTGGTGTTCTTTATCAACCGCACCACCCGCTACACCCTGGCAACCGCCGCGATCACCCTGATGGTGCTGTTCTGCTTCAATCAGGTGGGCGACGGCTACGGGCTGTTTCTGCCAAGGTTGTTCGATACCTTGCTCGGCAGCCTGATTGCCGGCCTGGCGGTGTTCCTGTTCCTGCCGGACTGGCAGGGACGGCGCTTGAACAAAGTGCTGGCGAACACCCTGACGTGCAACAGCATTTACTTGCGCCAGATCATGCAGCAATACGCTGCCGGCAAAAGCGACGACCTCGCCTATCGCCTGGCCCGACGCAACGCCCACAATGCCGACGCCGCTTTGTCGACCACGCTGGCCAACATGCTCATGGAGCCGGGCCATTTCCGTAAGGAGGCGGACGTGGGCTTTCGTTTCCTGGTGCTGTCGCACACCTTGCTCAGTTATTTGTCAGGGCTGGGTGCACACCGTGAGACGCAGCTGCCAGCGGATGTTCGAGAGCATCTGATTGAGGGGGCCGGGGTGAAACTGGCCGCCAGCATTGATGAGATCGCCCAAGGCCTGGCGAGCAAAACGCCGATCGCGATTCAGAGCGATGAGGAAGAGGCACTGGCTAACGAGCTTGAGCAGATGCCGGATGAAATCGATGAAGGGCAGCGGTTGGTGCAGACCCAGCTGGCGTTGATCTGCCGGCAGCTTGGGCCATTGCGGACGTTGGCGGCGCACCTGATCAAGGACACCAGCGCGCAGTGATGGATAGCTTCCTGTAGCAGCTGGCGAAGCCTGCGTTGGGGCGCGAAGCGGCCCTGATTTTCAAGCGGGCATCACAGCGTCTGGACAGCGACCGCTTCGGTCGAGCGCGACCCCGGAGCGGACGCAGCCTTCGGCAGCTGCTACAGGTACTTCTGTACGCGATTTCACATGCCATGCTGCTTCATCAACCGCTCATAACTTCCGTCAGCCTTCATCGCCGCGATCTCGCGATCAAATCCCGCGACGATCTGTTCATGCCTGGGATTCTTCAGGCTGACCAGTATGTGCAGGCTGTTCTCGCTCAGTGGTTTGGGCAGGAATTCCACCGAGTTGCGCACTTTTGAAGATTCCCTGGACAAGTAATAGCGCGCGACGAATTCGTCCTCCAAGGTCAACTTGACCCGGTCGGCCGCGACCATGCGCACTGCCATGGCGAAGTTGTGAACCGGGACTTTCTGCAGCGACGCATCCTCATCGAATGCCGCCGAATAGGCATAACCGCGCACAACCGCAATCGGGTAGGTGTGCAGTTGCTGCAGATTGTTGTACTCGATGGCCACGTCTTTGCGTTTGAGAAAGCGCACCCGGTTAAGCAGGTATTCGCCGGAAAACTGACCGAGCTTGGTGCGCTCCTGGTTGTACCAGGCATTCACCAGCACGTCGTAACGCCCCTCGCCGATGCCGAGCAAGGCTCGCGCCCAAGGCACTTGCTCGAAATCGCTGGCATAACCGGCTCGGGCCAATGCGGTGCTGACGATGTCCGTGGCCAGACCGCCGTTAATCAACGTGGCATCCGTAAACGGAGGCCAGGCATCGGCGACCAGTCGCAACTTTTCCGCCACCGCGCTCTGAGTCAGCAACAGCAATCCAATCAAAGCAAAGGCTCGATGCACTCGCGGCATGCTGGAAAATCCTTGGCGGGCGGACTGTCATCGAAGATTACACAAAGAAAACAATCCCGCGCGAAATGAATGATGGCATTTTGGCCTTTGTCACAGATTCGACCGCCATAAAGACATCTTTCATCAGGGAGCTTAGTATCGGGCGACGTTGATCAAGGAATGTGGACATGACTATTGATTGGGTGTGCAAACACCACAGCGATTTGGGCAAAGAGCAGCTGTACGCCATTCTGCAACTGCGGGCGGAGGTCTTCGTCGTTGAACAGAAGTGTGTGTATCAGGACATCGATGGCCAGGACCTGGAAGGCGACACCTGCCATTTGATGGCTTGGGAGGAGGATCGTCTGGTGGCGTACCTGCGCTTGCTCGACCCGGAGCTTCAGGGCGGTGACGTGGTGATCGGCCGGGTGATCATTGCCCCTCAGGCACGCGGAACCGGGCTCGGGCATGAGTTGATGGCCCAGGCGCTCAAACAGGCTGCGAAGCGCTGGCCGGATGTGCCAATCTATTTGTCAGCCCAGTCGCATTTGCAGGGGTATTACGGGCGGTACGGGTTTGTCGTCGCGGGCGAGGAATACATGGAAGACGGAATTGCGCATATCGGGATGCGTCGCCCTTGAGGGCCCTATCGCGAGCAGGCTCACTCCTACAGGGCTGCATTCCAATGTGGGAGTGAGCCTGCTCGCGATGGCGTCAGACCTGACACTGCAAATTCAGGGGTATTCGAGCACGGCTTTCACCTGCCGCAAATTACGCTCGATCCAGCCGCGATCAATCGCTCCCCACTCGCGTATCCGATAGCGCCCGGCATGATTGCGCGCGCCCTCTTCCTGTTCGAACTCGCACACGATGTCCAGGTCCGCCAGCGCAGCAATCGTGTCCTGCGCCGTGCGCCGGGGCATGCCGGTGACCTCGGTCAATGCGGGAACGCTGCTGGCCAGCCCACTGTCGATCAGGTAAGCCACGTATAGCCGGCGGTAGAAACTGGTTTTGGTCTTGCTAACGTCCATCCATTTGCCCCGCATTCATTGGAAGATCAAAAGATCGCAGCCTGCGACAGCTCCTACGCGCCCGTGGGCGCTGGCATATCCCGCCACGTCAGGTACACCCGCAGATCGAACTCCACCTGGTGATACCCCGGCAACATGTGTTCGCACAGCTTGTAGAACGCCTTGTTGTGATCCGACTCTTTGAAATGCGCCAGTTCATGCACCACGATCATTTTCAGAAACTCGGAGGGTGCCTCCTTGAACAGCGAGGCCACGCGAATTTCTTTCTTGGCCTTGAGCTTGCCACCTTGCACCCGGGAAATGGTGGTGTGCAGGCCGAGGGCGCGGTGGGTCAAGTCCAGGCGATTATCGAACAGCACTTTATCGATGGCCGGCGCGTTACGCAGGTATTCCTGCTTGAGGTCCAGCGCGTAGGTGTACAGCGCCTTGTCGCTCTGTACCCCGTGCTTCTCGGGGTAACGCTGGCTCAGGTAATCGCCCAGCCGACCTTCGCTGATCAGTTGGCGTACTTGGTCCTGCAATGCTGCGGGATAGGCCTGGAGATATTTCAACGCGGTCATCGGGGCGGGCAACGTCAATCACGAAAAGGTCGTCAGTGTAGCGAATTCAGAGGCTCAGCGCGTTCCAGTCAAACGGCTGCACGAAGTCGATGACTTCCTCGGCGATCATCGGCCGTGCCACCAGAAATCCTTGCACGTACTCGCAACCATGGGCTTGCAGCCATTCATATTGCGCAACGGTCTCGACGCCCTCGGCAACGATCAGCAACCCATATTGCTTGCACAGGTCGATGACGTTTCGCACCAGCGCCGCATCCCGCGAGGAGTGCGGCAACCGCGCAATCAAGTGCCGATCGATTTTCAGCGTATCCAGTTCCAGGTCGCGCAAGTAAGACAGCGAGCATGCGCCAGACCCAAAATCATCCAACGCCACCCGCACCCCGAGATTGCGCAGCAACCGCAGTTGCTTGCGGGTTTCCTCAGGGTTTTGCGCCAACGCCTCTTCGGTCACCTCGACTTCCAGATAGCGCGGCTGCAAACCATGGCGCTCCAGCACCTGGCGCAATTCGGTGACCAGATGGGGCATGCCGAACTGAGTGCTGCTCAAACTGACGCCCAACACCAGATCCGAGGCAAATACGGTTTCCCACGCCTTGCGCTGCCCTGCTCCGTGCTGATAAATCCAGCTGCCGAGACGGCTGATCAGTTGCGCTTCTTCCAGCAAGGGCAGAAACAACCCGGGCGGGACATCGCCGACGCTCGGATGCTGCCAGCGCAGCAGGGCTTCGAAGCCGCGAAGGTGCCCGTCGGCGATGGACACCTGCGGCTGGTACACCAGATTGAAATCACGATTCTCGATGGCGTCGCGAACGCTCTCTTCCAGCATCAATCGCGAGCGGGCGCGGCCATTCATGTCATGGTCGTAGAAACGATACTGCTGACGCCCGGCGCGTTTGGCTTCGTACATGGCGATGTCCGCCGCTCGCAGCAAACCATCCAGATTGGAACCGCAGTCCGGGAAGGTGGCGATGCCGATGCTGGCGCCCAGCGCGATGTCCAGGCCTTCGATTTGCTGACAGGCCGAGACTCGATCGATGAGTTTTTCGGCAATCTTCGCCGCCTGCTCGGGAAAATCCAGGTCGAGCAACGCCGTAAACTCGTCGCCCCCCATACGCGCAAGTACATCCAGGGGACGCAGCGAGCCTTTCAATTGCTCGGAGACCCAGCGCAGCACCCGGTCGCCAGCATCATGCCCGAGTGAGTCGTTGACCCGCTTGAAGCCGTCCAGATCCAGGTACAACAGCACCCAGGCCCCGTCGGTTCGTTCGCCGCGCAACAACAGGTTTTCCACTGTTTGATAAAACCCGCGCCGGTTGAGCAGTCCGGTCAACGGGTCGGTGACAGCCTGGAACTCCAGTTGCTTATGAAGATGACGCACCACCGACATGTCCAGCACCGTCACGACCATGGCGTGCTGCTCGGCCGGCAACGGCGCGCAGGACAGCGCGACAGGGACCTGCTGATTGGGTGCGGTACGCAGCAGTGCGTCGTGCAGGCGCAAAGTCTCACCGCGCTTGTAACCCGCCAGCCACTCGGAATCGGCCCAGATCGGGATGTGCGGTTTTTGCAGGAAATCCAGGAATTCCTTGCCTTGCAGCTCTTGCACCGTGGCGCTGAGCATCCGTGACATGGCCGGATTGGCAAACTGGATCAGGCCATCCTCGCCAACCACCAGAATGCCTTCGGCGGCGTTTTCCAGTACCGAGGCGTTGAAGGCGCGCGCTACTTCCAGATCGTGGCTGAGGCGTTGCAAATCGCGACGATTACGCTGGTGTTCCAGCAGCGCCTGCACTTTGGGCTTGAGGATTTGCGGGTCGAACGGCTTGAACAGGTAATCCACCGCGCCGCTGGCGTAACCCTTGATCACGGCTTCCTGGGACTGTTCGTTGGCGGTAAGGAAAATAATCGGCGTCAGGCGAGTACGTTGGCTGCCGCGCATCAGTCGTGCGACTTCAAAACCGTCCATGCCGGGCATCTGCACGTCCAGCAGCACCAGGTCCACATCGTGTTCGAGCAATAGGCTGAGGGCTTCGAAACCGGAAAGCGCGGTCATTACTTGCCAGTCCTGGCGCTCCAGCAAAGCACGCATGCTGACGAGGTTCTCAGGGTAATCGTCAACGATTAACAGGATAGGGTTGCCTTCACCTGGCGTAAGTTGCCCGCATTCCATGCTGCTTCTCTTTGTTCGGGGAGTCAGGCCGGTTTTGGGTAAAAACCGGACAATTACCAAGCCATCACTCTAGACCTGGATCCAGGAAAGCAGTAGCTGTCAGAGCGCCATCATTCTACGAAAGCGTTAATTCGCCGACTAACGGTCGCGCCTACAGGCCGCTAAAACCGGGGAAGATGGCCTTTTAACAGGATTTTGACGTCATCCATCTGTCAGTTCGACGTTAACAATGTTGCCTTCTACGCTTATAAAGACCGCCCTCTAAGGCGCGTGCTAGAGCTTCTGGCACGTGCGTGCAGCAAAATTTGTGGAAGCTTTGTCTATGATCGATCTCGCAACCTGGAACCTCAGCGTTCCCGTCGGCAACCCGCCCTACACCGTTGAAACTGCAAAACTGGTGAAGGGGTTCAAGGATCAATACTTCCATTCCGATACCGGCACCTTGTTTTTCTGGTCACCGGTGACTGGTTCCAAAACTGAAAACGCGAAATATCCTCGCACTGAGCTTCGCGAAACCTACAGCAACGGCACCCTGCGCAACTGGCTTTACCCGGACGCCGACAACTCCCTGCGTGCCACGTTGGCGGTGAATCAGGTGCCGAGCTCGGGCAAGATCGTTATCGGTCAGATTCATGCCTATCAAAGCCAGAAGCCGATGGTGAAGGTCGAGTATCAGTACAAGACCAGCACGCAGTCAGGCAACATCGTCGCCAAGGTGCGCATGCGCCCCGACGACGGTGAAGGTCGAGTCATCACCATCGCTACCGGGGTGAAGCTGGATCAGCAATTCTCCTACCTGATTCACCTGAGTCCCGGCGGTTCGTTAGGCATTAGTGCTGCGGGCTATCAATGGGACACCGATATCAGCAAGACCTGGCGAGACAAGCCGCTGTATTTCAAGGCCGGGGTGTATGTTCAGGATCACACCGGGTACACCAGCGAAGGCGGGAAGGTGACGTTCAGCAAGCTGGATATTGATCACGACAAGTAAATTCCAAATCCTCCCGATCCCTGTAGCCGCTGCCGAGCCCGCGAGGCTGCGTTCGATAGCGAAGCAGTCGTAAACCGACACCACATTCTTTGGGGTAACGCTGGCTTAACTATCTGGCGAGGACTTCGTCCTCGAACGCAGCCTCGCGGGCTCGGCAGCGGCTACAGGGGGCAAATGTCAGCCCACAAAAAACCCGCATCGCTGCGGGTTTTTTGTGGGTGCTGATTGACGCTGAGGCTTAGTTGACCTTGGCGTTCAACTCACCTTTGAGGTAACGCTGATACATCGCTTCCAAGGAGATCGGCTTGATCTTCGAAGCGTTGCCTGCGGTACCGAAAGCTTCGTAACGAGCGATACATACATCACGCATTGCAGTGACGGTAGCGCCAAAGAATTTACGTGGGTCGAACTCGCTCGGATTGGTGGCCATCAGGCGACGCATCGCACCGGTGGACGCCAGGCGCAGGTCGGTGTCGATGTTGACCTTGCGCACGCCGTGCTTGATGCCTTCGACGATTTCTTCAACCGGTACGCCGTAGGTTTCTTTGATGTCGCCGCCGTACTGGTTGATGATCGCCAGCCAATCCTGAGGCACCGAAGACGAACCGTGCATGACCAGGTGAGTGTTCGGAATGCGCTTGTGGATTTCCTTGATGCGGTCGATCGCCAGCACGTCGCCGGTAGGCGGCTTGGTGAACTTGTAGGCGCCGTGGCTGGTGCCGATGGCGATGGCCAGGGCATCGACCTGAGTGCGCTTGACGAAGTCAGCGGCTTCTTCCGGGTCGGTCAGCATCTGGCTGTGATCAAGCACGCCTTCTGCACCGATGCCGTCTTCTTCACCGGCCATACCGGTTTCCAGCGAACCCAGGCAGCCCAGCTCGCCTTCTACCGAAACACCGCAGGCGTGAGCCAGGGCTACGGTTTGTTGGGTCACGCGGATGTTGTAGTCGTAGTCGGTCGGCGTCTTGCCGTCTTCGCCCAGGGAACCGTCCATCATGACCGAGCTGAAGCCCAGCTGGATGGAGCGCTGGCAGACGTCAGGGCTGGTGCCGTGGTCCTGGTGCATGCACACCGGGATGTGCGGGAATTCTTCGATGGCCGCCAGGATCAGGTGACGCAGGAACGGCGCGCCAGCGTATTTGCGAGCACCGGCCGAAGCCTGGACGATCACCGGGGAGTCAGTCTTGTCAGCGGCTTCCATGATGGCGCGCATCTGCTCAAGGTTGTTGACGTTGAAGGCTGGAACGCCGTAGCCGAACTCGGCTGCGTGGTCCAACATCTGGCGCATGCTGATAAGTGCCATTGTGTGTGTCTCTCCCGGTTTAGGGTCGTTAATCGTGCCAGCCTGCCGTAGCGGCGGCGGCTATTCAAGTTATTGCAGATCGGGGGTTGGCCCGGGCTGCGAATTCGGTAATACAAAAATCTTGAGAACCATCGATTCCCTGTGGGAGCCGAGCTTGCTCGCGATGGCGGTTTAACTGCCAGCACATGCATTGAAAGTGCCGGCCTCATCGCGAGCAAGCTCGGCTCCCACAGGTTTGGTGTCGGCTCTGGGTGCTACTGCGCTTTACACCCGCGCCCAATCAAATCATTGGTAGCGACCCAGTAAACCAGGCCTTCCTCACCTTTGATGTGAAACGCCAGCATGTCGTTGCTGTACAGCGAACCCGACGCGCCGGGTTCCTGCTTGAGACGATAGACCTGGTCGGCGCCGCCAAGCCGCACATCGACTTCCTCGCGTGCAGCATCAGCATAGCGCCATACCACTTTGGCCTGGCTGTCGCAGGTCCAGGTGGTCCAGTTGTCCGCTGGGGCTGAACTGTCGAACAGGTTGAAATTCGAGCAACCTGCCAGCAGAGCCAGCGCCATGACGGCGATAAAACCTTTCATCCATGTTCCTCGACCAACGGCGCACGCCGCCGGCCTTGAGTAATGAGTCAGACCCGTCAAGGGCAACCACGTTCCTTGGCGGGGGTCTGTGTCTCGTATTTGTCCAGGCCATCAGGCCCGGAACGCTTGTTGATCACCGGGTTGGTTTCCGCCTGCCAGTCAGCCTGGTAGCAGCCTTTCTCCACCTCGGACGGAGCAGGTTCCGGGGTGGCTTTCGGGTTACTCCCGCAAGCCGCCAGTGAACCCGCGACGATCAACAGCGCTAACGTCTTGACCATGTGAACACTCCCTTTCCTGGTCAAATGAACCGCCTCAGGCCTTGGCCCGACTTTCCAGGACTTCAACGGCCGGCAGCACTTTGCCTTCGACGAATTCGAGGAATGCGCCGCCACCGGTAGAAATGTAGGAGATCTGGTCGGCAACGCCATATTTATCGATGGCTGCCAGGGTGTCGCCGCCGCCAGCGATGGAGAACGCCGAGCTCTCTGCGATAGCTTGGGCCAGCACTTTGGTGCCGTTACCGAACTGGTCGAATTCGAACACGCCTACCGGGCCGTTCCACAGGATGGTCTTGGACGACTTCAGCAGCTCGGCGAAATTCGCCGCGGTCTGCGGACCGATGTCCAGGATCATGTCATCTGCGGCCACATCAGCGATCAGCTTGACGGTCGCGGTCGCGCTTTCAGCGAATTCCTTGGCAACAACAACGTCGACCGGCAATGGCACGCTGACCTTGGCGGCGATTTCGCGCGCGGTGTCCAGCAGGTCCGGCTCGTACAACGACTTGCCGACCGGGTGACCGGCAGCAGCGAGGAAGGTGTTGGCGATGCCGCCACCGACGATCAGCTGATTGCAGATCTGGCTCAGGCTGTTCAGCACGTCGAGCTTGGTCGACACCTTGGAGCCGGCAACAATGGCGGCCATAGGCTGGGCCGGAGCGCCGAGGGCTTTACCCAATGCGTCCAGCTCTGCAGCCAGCAGCGGACCCGCCGCAGCGACTTTGGCGAACTTGGCCACGCCATGGGTCGAACCCTCGGCGCGGTGGGCAGTGCCGAAGGCGTCCATCACGAACACGTCGCACAGGGCGGCGTATTGCTGGGCCAGGTCGTCAGCGTTCTTTTTCTCGCCTTTGTTGAAGCGCACGTTTTCGAACAGCACGATGTCGCCGGCTTTCACGTCGACGCCACCCAGGTAATCAGCCACCAGCGGCACTTCGCGGCCCAAGGCCTTGCTCAGGTAGTCAGCCACTGGCTTGAGGCTGTTCTCGGCCGAGAACTCGCCTTCAGTCGGACGGCCAAGGTGCGAGCAGACCATCACGGCCGCGCCTTTTTCCAGGGCCAGCTTGATGGTCGGCAGCGAGGCCAGGATTCGCGCATCGCTGGTGACAACACCGTCCTTGACTGGGACGTTGAGGTCTTCGCGAATCAGTACGCGTTTACCTTGCAGATCGAGGTCGGTCATCTTCAACACGGTCATGGGTCGCATTTCCTGAGTTACGGCTTTTGAGAAGCAGAGAGTGGAGAAGCTGTTTGCAGATAGTGCTCTGCAACGTCCAGCATTCGGTTGGCAAAACCCCATTCGTTGTCGAACCAGGCCAGGATATTCACAAGCTTGGGCCCGGAAACCCGGGTCTGACTGGCATCGACGATCGCCGAATGAGGGTCATGGTTGAAATCACAGCTGGCGTGCGGCAACTCGGTATAGGCCAGCAAGCCTTTGAGCGGGCCGCTGGTGGCAGCCTCGCGCAAAATCCGGTTGATCTCGGTGGCGTCCGTCGCGGTGGCGGTCTGCATCGTAATGTCGAGGCAGGACACATTCACCGTCGGCACCCGCACGGCTTTGGCCTGAATTCTCCCGGCAAGTTCCGGTAACAGGCGTTCGATGCCACGTGCCAGACCAGTGGACACCGGAATCACCGACTGGAACGCCGAACGGGTGCGGCGCAGGTCCTCGTGGTGATAGGCGTCGATCACAGGCTGGTCGTTCATTGCCGAGTGGATGGTGGTGATCGACACGTAATCCAGGCCAATGGCCTTATCCAGCAAGCGCAGCAGCGGCACACCGCAATTAGTAGTGCAGGACGCGTTCGACACGAGCAGCTCGTCGCCGGTCAGGCAATCCTGGTTCACGCCGTAGACGATGGTGGCGTCGACATCGGCCTCGCTGGCCATCGGCTGGGAAAACAGCACCCTTGGCGCGCCGGCGTTGAGGAAACGCTGGCCGTCTTCACGGGTGTGGTAAGCGCCGGAGCATTCCAGCACCAGATCGACGTCCAGCGACGCCCAATCGATGCCTTCGGGGGTGGCGCTGCGCAGGACCTTCACGCAGACGCCATTAATATGCAGACAATCGCCGTCGACCTTCACTTCACCGGGGAAACGCCCGTGAGTGGAGTCGAAGCGTGTCAGGTATTCGATGCTGGCCATGTCGGCCAGATCGTTGATCGCAACAATTTCAAACCCGGCCTTTTCGCCACGCTCGAACAACGCACGCAAGACGCAACGACCAATCCGGCCGTAGCCGTTGAGTGCAACTTTGTAGGGACGCGGTTGGGGCATGGGGTTCTCGATAATACGCAGCCAGACGAATTTCTTTCGTACAAGACGTCCTCTGTAGGAGCTGTCGAGTGAAACGAGGCTGCGATCTTTTGATCTTGTTTTTTCAAGATCAAGATCAAAAGATCGCAGCCTTCGGCAGCTCCTACAGGGGATCGCGGCAGCCATGGCCACCGCGTTGTGCCTTTAGTCTTCCAGCAGCTCTTCAGCCTGACCCAGGATGTTTTCCAGGGTGAAGCCGAACTCTTCGAACAAGGCAGGCGCAGGCGCCGACTCGCCGTAGGTGGTCATGCCGATGACGCGACCTTCCAGGCCCACGTACTTGTACCAGTAGTCCGCGTGGGCGGCCTCGATGGCGATACGGGCGCTGACCTGCAACGGCAGAACTGCTTGCTTGTAACCGGCGTCCTGAGCATCGAACACGGTGGTGCAAGGCATCGAAACAACACGAACCTTACGACCTTGTTCGGTCAGTTTGTCGTAAGCCTGAACGGTCAGGCCGACCTCGGAACCGGTGGAGATCAGGATCAGCTCAGGCTCGCCCTCGCAGTCCTTCAACACGTAACCGCCACGGGCGATGTCGGCGATCTGGCCGGCGTCACGCTCCTGGTGCTGCAGGTTCTGACGCGAGAAGATCAGCGCCGAAGGGCCGTCCTTGCGTTCCAGAGCCAGTTTCCAGCAAACGGCCGATTCAACGGCATCGGCTGGACGCCAGGTGTCGAGGTTCGGCGTGCTGCGCAGGCTGGTCAATTGCTCGACCGGCTGGTGAGTCGGGCCGTCTTCGCCCAGACCGATGGAGTCGTGGGTGTAGACGAACACCACGCGTTTCTTCATCAGCGACGCCATGCGAACTGCGTTGCGTGCGTATTCCATGAACATCAGGAAAGTCGCGCCGTAAGGCACCAGACCGCCGTGCAGGGACACGCCGTTCATGATCGCGCTCATGCCGAATTCGCGAACGCCGTAGTACATGTAGTTGCCGCTGGCGTCTTCAGCCGAAACGCCCTTGCAACCTTTCCACAGGGTCAGGTTGGAACCGGCCAGGTCAGCGGAGCCGCCCAGCAGTTCAGGCAACAGCGGGCCATAGGCATTCAGTGCGTTCTGGCTGGCTTTACGGCTGGCGATGGTCTCGCCCTTGGCCGCGACTTCAGCGATGTAGGCCGATGCTTTTTCAGCGAAGTCAGCCGGCAGTTCGCCACTCAGACGACGGACCAGTTCGTTGGCCAGCTCAGGGAAAGCAGCGGAGTAGGCCGCGAAACGCTGATCCCACTCGGCTTCAGCCGCGAGGCCTGCTTCCTTGGCGTCCCACTCGGCATAGATGTCAGCCGGGATTTCGAACGGACCGTGGTTCCAGTTCAGCGCTGTGCGGGTCAGCGCGATTTCCGCGTCACCCAGCGGGGCGCCGTGGCAATCTTCTTTGCCCTGCTTGTTTGGCGAACCGAAACCGATGGTGGTCTTGCAGCAGATCAGCGTCGGTTGCTCGCTTTTGCGTGCAGTCTCGATGGCGGTCTTGATTTCTTCAGGGTCGTGACCGTCGACGTTGCGAATCACCTGCCAGTTGTAGGCTTCGAAACGCTTCGGCGTGTCGTCGGTGAACCAGCCCTCGACTTCGCCGTCGATGGAGATGCCGTTGTCGTCGTAGAAAGCGATCAGCTTGCCCAGGCCCAGGGTACCGGCCAGGGAACCCACTTCGTGGGAAATGCCTTCCATCATGCAGCCATCACCCAGGAACACGTAGGTGTGGTGGTCAACGACGTTGTGGCCAGGACGGTTGAACTGCGCCGCCAGCACTTTTTCTGCCAGGGCGAAACCAACGGCGTTAGCCAGGCCTTGGCCCAGTGGACCGGTGGTGGTTTCAACGCCCGGGGTGTAGCCGAATTCCGGGTGACCCGGCGTACGGCTGTGCAGCTGGCGGAAGTTTTTCAGGTCATCGATCGACAGGTCATAGCCGGTCAGGTGCAGCAGCGAGTAGATCAACATCGAGCCGTGACCGTTGGACAGCACGAAGCGGTCACGGTCGGCGAACGATGGATTGCTCGGGTTGTGCTTCAGGAAGTCACGCCAAAGTACTTCGGCGATATCCGCCATACCCATAGGGGCACCGGGATGGCCGCTGTTGGCTTTTTGCACGGCATCCATGCTGAGGGCACGAATGGCGTTGGCACGCTCACGACGGCTGGGCATCGCTGTTCTCCTGGGGATTGATTAAAACGAATCGGAAAAAAGGCGAGCATTTTCCCTCACCGACCGGCCTCGGGGCAATGACAGATAGTCATCCGGGGACGTTTTTCCCATGGATAGCGGTGGTTTCGGTTGGTGAAACCTTTCCGCTGCTCGTTTGTAGAGTGGACCAGGCACGCAGAAGTGCCATCTATCGAGCAATATCAAAACTTTTTGATATTGCCCTTGCGGTGTTTTCGACCCGTGACTAGACTGCCGGCCTTATGAATTTACGCGCGCCTTCCATTCGACATGACGATTGCGACGATCTGTCGGCCCTCTGCAAGGCCGCCGGTGATCCTCTGCGCCTGAATGTATTGCGTGCGCTGGCCAACGATTCGTTTGGCGTACTGGAACTGGCGCAGATCTTCGGTATGGGCCAATCGGGCATGAGCCATCACCTCAAGGTGTTGTCCCAGGCCGGGCTGGTGGCGACTCGCCGTGAAGGCAATGCGATCTTCTACCGTCGCGCCCTGCCCCACACCGACCTGCCGGGCGGCAAGCTGCACGCCGCCTTGCTCGAAGAGGTCGACAACCTGACCCTGCCTGCGGACGTTCGCTCGCGAATTGCCCAGGTTCATGGCCAACGAGCGGCGGCCAGCCAGGACTTTTTTTCACGGGTTGCGGAGAAGTTTCGCGCCCAGCAAGACTTGATTGCCGGCCTGCCGCAGTACCGCGAAAGCGTGGTCGCCCTGCTCGACAAGTTGAGTTTCAACGAAGGCGCCACGGCTATTGAAGTCGGCCCCGGTGACGGTGCTTTCCTGCCGGAACTGGCCCGCCGCTTTACGCAGGTCACAGCGCTGGATAACAGCCCGGCAATGCTCGAACTGGCGCGCCAGGTGTGCGAGCGCGAGTCGTTGGCTAACGTCAGCCTGCAGCTGGCCGATGCATTGAACGGCGTCAGCCTCGAGGCGGACTGCGTTGTACTGAACATGGTGCTGCACCATTTTGCCGCGCCGGCTGATGCGCTCAAGCACATGGCCGGTTTGCTGAAACCAGGCGGAAGCCTGTTAGTCACAGAGTTATGTAGCCACAACCAGAGTTGGGCCAAGGAGGCCTGCGGTGATCTCTGGCTGGGGTTTGAACAGGACGATCTGGCCCGTTGGGCCACCGCTGCGGGACTCGTTCCCGGGGAAAGCCTCTATGTAGGCTTACGTAATGGTTTCCAGATTCAGGTCCGCCATTTTCAGCGACCGCCTGGCGACACTCACCATCGGTAAATTCAGGAAAACATCGAGATGAGCGAATACTCCCTCTTCACCTCCGAGTCCGTGTCTGAAGGGCATCCGGACAAAATCGCCGATCAGATTTCTGACGCGGTGCTGGACGCAATCATTGCTGAAGACAAGTTCGCCCGTGTGGCGTGCGAGACTCTGGTGAAAACGGGTGTGGCGATCATCGCCGGCGAAGTCACCACTTCGGCCTGGGTTGACCTGGAGCAGATCGTCCGTGACGTGATCACCGACATCGGCTACACCAGCTCCGATGTTGGCTTCGACGGTGCGACTTGCGGCGTGATGAACATCATCGGCAAGCAGTCTCCTGACATCAACCAGGGTGTCGACCGTGCCAAGCCTGAAGACCAGGGCGCCGGCGACCAGGGTTTGATGTTCGGCTACGCCAGCAACGAAACCGACGTGCTGATGCCAGCGCCGATCACCTTCTCTCACCAGTTGGTGCAGCGTCAGGCTGATGCGCGCAAATCCGGGCTGTTGCCTTGGCTGCGTCCGGACGCCAAGTCCCAGGTCACCTGCCGTTACGAAAACGGCAAGGTCGTCGGTATCGACGCCGTTGTTCTGTCGACCCAGCACAACCCGGAAGTGTCGTACAAAGACCTGCGCGAAGGCGTGATGGAGCTGATCGTCAAGCACGTGCTGCCTGCCGAACTGCTGCACAAGGACACTCAGTTCCACATCAACCCGACAGGTCAGTTCATCATCGGTGGCCCGGTGGGCGACTGCGGCCTGACCGGTCGCAAGATCATCGTCGACACTTACGGCGGCATGGCCCGTCACGGTGGCGGTGCGTTCTCCGGTAAAGATCCATCGAAGGTTGACCGTTCGGCAGCCTACGCCGGTCGTTACGTGGCCAAGAACATCGTCGCAGCCGGCCTGGCCGAGCGTTGCGAGATTCAGGTTTCCTACGCGATCGGTGTTGCCCAGCCGACGTCGATCTCGTTGAACACCTTCGGCACCGGCAAGATCAGCGATGAAAAAATCATCAACCTGGTCCGTGAAGTGTTCGACCTGCGTCCTTACGCAATCACCACCATGCTCGACCTGCTGCACCCGATGTACCAGGAAACTGCTGCCTACGGCCACTTCGGTCGCACGCCGCAAACCAAGACCGTGGGCGACGATACGTTCACCACGTTCACCTGGGAAAAAACCGATCGCGCCGAGTCTCTGCGCGCTGCTGCCGGTCTGTAAAACTTCCCCGGCGGTACCAAAAGCCCTGCACGGTTCGCCGTGCGGGGCTTTTTATTGTATGAAAATCAAAAGATCGTCCGAACGCGGCCCGAGCCTTCGGCAGCTCCTACAGTTGCAAGCGAGACTCTGTAGGAGCTGCCGCGTTCGGACGATCTTTTGATCCTCGCCCACGAAACATACTGAATGGATACCCTGATCCCAAAAGGCTAAAACTGACTAGCCTTTGAGCATCCCATTGAGCAAGGACGCTCACGATGCGCTTATTGATCGCTTTCCTCCTGACCTTCTCCTGCATGGCCGCCAACGCCACCCAATGCCCCGACTGGCCCACTCCCCGCGCCCAAGCTGAAATCACCAGCCTGCAAAAACAAATCGACCTTTGGGACGATAACTATCATCGCCAGGGCCGCTCACTTGTTGCCGACGAACTCTATGACCAGTCCCTCGCGCAACTGACAACGTGGCGTAAATGCTTCAACCTCAGCGCTCCCGCGAAACCGTTGCGCACCGCTGGCGGCCCCGTTGCTCACCCCATCGTCCACACCGGCCTGGAAAAGCTCAGTGATGCACGCGCCGTCAACGCCTGGTTGAAGGATCGCAACGATGTCTGGGTGCAGCCAAAGGTCGACGGCGTGGCGGTCACGCTGGTTTACCGAAACGGTCAGCTGACTCAGGCGATCAGCCGTGGCGACGGAGTCAAAGGACAGGACTGGACGGCGTCCGCTCGCCAGATCAAAGACATCCCCCAGCAACTGCAGCAGCCACTGGATCTGGTGCTGCAAGGCGAGCTTTACTGGCGCCTGACCGATCACGTCCAGGCCACGGCGGGCAGCCTCAACGCACGGGGCACGGTAGCCGGATTGATGGCCCGCAAGGCACTGAGCGCTGAACTTGCCGCGGGTATCGGTTTGTTTGTCTGGGATTGGCCGCAAGGCCCGGCCAATTTGCCCGCGCGCCTGGCGGCACTGGATGAACTGGGTTTCCCCAGCACAGCGCTTTTCAGCCACCCGATCCAGGTTTTTGCCGACGCCGAGCGCTGGCGTGAACACTGGTATCGCTCTCCACTGCCCTTCACCAGCGACGGTATCGTCTTGCGCCAGGAGCAACGTCCCCCGGCGGATCGCTGGCAAGCCAAAGCGCCTTACTGGATTGTTGCCTGGAAGTATCCATTCGCCCAGACGCTGGCCGAGGTGCGCAAGGTTCAGTTCAAGATTGGCCGGACCGGCAGGATTACACCGGTGCTGGACCTGGCACCGGTGTGGCTCGATGACCGGCAGATCAAGCGCGTCAGTGTCAGCTCCCTGCGACGCTGGGAGGAACTGGATATCCGCCCCGGCGACCAGGTGTCCATCAGCCTGGCGGGGCTGACCATTCCCAGACTGGACAGCGTTGTGCTGCGCAGCACCGAGCGTGTTGAGTTGACCGTGCCGCTGGCAGCGGACTTTCATCAGCTCAGTTGCTGGCAACCCACGCCGGGATGCGAGGGTCAGTTTCTTGCGCGCCTGACCTGGCTTAGCGGCAAGCAGGGACTGGCCATGCCCCATGTCGGCCCCGGCATCTGGGAGAAACTTCTCGAAACAGGCCATCTAAACAACCTGTTGGATTGGTTGACCCTCGATGCTCAAGAGCTTGCTAACATTAACGGCTTCGGCGAGCGCAGCACGGTTCGTCTGTTAAACAGTTTCAACAGTGCCCGGGAACGTCCCTTCGCGCACTGGCTCAAAGCGCTGGGTTTACCGCCGACGGGACAGGCAGTACTTGCGGATTCATGGCAGGAGCTGGCGCAACGAAACACCGAACAATGGCAGGCTGAAGCCGGTATCGGCCCGGGACGCGCGGCGCAATTGAGCGCCTTTTTCCGCGACCCGCAGGTCCTGGCCTTGAGCGAAACATTACGTATGGCGGGCATCGACGGTTTCTAACAGCCGGCGATGCCCACCCACCCGGGAACCCAAGTGTCGACCAGGGCTCAAACAGCCCGACGCCACTCGACCCGTTTGACTCTGCACATGGAGCTTTTATGAAATTTCTTTCTTCGCTCGCCCTGCTGACCCTTTGCAGTGTGATGGCTGCTCCACTGATGGCCGCCGAAGAGGCCCCGGGGCTGACCGGTTGCGCGGCCAAGAAACAAGGCATCATCAACCAGATCGAACTGGCCAAATCCCACGGCAACGCCGATCAGCAGGCCGGGCTGGAAAAAGCCCTCAGCGAAGTCACCGCTCATTGCACCGACGCCTCGCTGCAAAAAGAACGGGAAAACAAGGTCCTCGACGCCAAGCATGAAGTCAGCAAGCGTCAGGCGGATCTTGATAAGGCCATGAAAAAAGGCGACCCGGAAAAGATCAACAAACGCAAAGACAAACTCGCCGAGTCCCGCAAGGAATTGCAGGAAGCGCTGGACGAGCTGGATAAGTAACATCGTTTCAAGATCAAAAGATCGCAGCCTTCGTCAGCTTCTACAGAGGTACGCATGACATGTAGGAGATGCCGAAGGCTCGGGTCGCATCCGGCCGATCTTTCAATTAATCAATGATCCCGAAACTCTTTATGGCAAGCACTGCAGGCGTCTTCGACTTTTTGTACCGCCGGCCCAAGGTTGCTCACCTTGTAAGGTTGAACCTGGCTGGCGATCACCAGTTCACCGGTGGCCGCTTCAAGGTGGCGGGCCATTTCCTGGAAGCGTGTCTGTTTCTGCCAGACATCATCCTTGGCGCTGGTGTGATCTTCTTCGCGCACCTGCGGAAAATGTTTCCATGGTTCATGGGACAACGCATCAAGCTTCACGGCGCCCTCGGCGAACTTCGGACCGTCGAACGGAATACGACCGCGCAACATGCCACCCAGGTCTTCGCCGGTCTTGAGCATTTGTTTGAAGATCGCTTTGCGCTGGCCCAGTGGGGAGTTCGGGTCGACACCGCCACAGGCAGACAACGTCAGGCAGGCCAGCAATACAACTGAAAATCTTTTAAGAATCATGGTGGCTTCAGGTCACGGGAACGGCGGCCAGTATCCTCGCGTCATCGATAAAGACCAATAGCCCTATTATCAATACGGGTTGTTCGAGCGCATGGAGCACTCGGGCAACCGTCAAAGGAATCACTCCATGATCAGCCGTATCAAGGCATGGCGTCACAGCCTGGCCTGGACCCTTCCGATGGTAGCCGTGCTCGCGGGCTGCACCGGTGGCGAAAACAACACCCCCAAAACCCACGCGCTGGCGACCTACTCCAGCGCTACCTGGGAAGCTCTGCCGGCTGTGTCCGACAACGATCTGATCGCCGGTTTCGGTTCATGGCGCAGCGCCTGCAACCGGCTCAAGGCCGACCCGGTCTGGGGCTCGACCTGTGCGGCTTCTGCCAACGTGCCGCAAACCGCCGACGAGATTCGCGGGTTTCTCAAACAACACCTGGATGTCTACGGGCTGCGCGCCGCCAATGACAACCCAAACGGGTTGATCACCGGCTACTACGAGCCGGTCTACCCCGGCAGCCTGACGCAAACCGAAGCGGCGAACATCCCGGTGTACGGCGTGCCCGAAGACATGATCATCGTCTCTCTGGACAGCATTTATCCCGAGCTCAAGGGCAAGCGCCTGCGGGGACGCCTTGAAGGTCGCGTGCTCAAGCCATACGACGATGCAGCCACCATTGAAACCAAAGGGGTCAAGGCACCTGTCGTGGCCTGGCTGACTGATCCGATGAACCTGCAATTCCTGCAGATCCAGGGTTCGGGTCGTATTCAGCTCGATGACGGACGCCAGTTGCGCATTGCGTACGCCGACCAGAACGGTCACCCGTATCGACCGATCGGCCGCTGGCTGGTGGAGCAAGGCGAGCTGAAGAAAGAAGACGTGACCATGGGCGCCATCAGCGATTGGGCCAAGGCCAATCCGATGCGCATCCCGGAACTGCTCGGCAGTAACCCGAGCTACGTGTTCTTCACCCGAAATCCGGACAGCAACGAAGGCCCTCGCGGCTCGTTGAACGTACCGTTGACGGCCGGCTACAGCGCGGCGGTGGATCGCAAGGTGATTCCGCTGGGCAGTCTGCTGTGGCTATCGACAACGCGACCGGATGGCACGGCACTGGTTCGCCCGGTAGCGGCTCAGGACACCGGCGGGGCGATTGCCGGTGAAGTACGTGCGGATCTGTTCTGGGGCACCGGCGAAGCGGCCGGGCAGTTGGCAGGAGACATGAAACAGCAGGGACAGATCTGGATGTTGTGGCCCAAGGGCGCGGCGCTGCCGCAGGTCCCTCAGGTGGCTGACAAAATTTAAAGTCAAAAGATCGCAGGCTTCGCCAGCTCCTACAGGGTTGCACACCTATCCCTGGTAGACGCTGTCGAGTGAAACGAGGCTGCGATCTTTCGATCTTGTTTTTAGGCCGACACCACAAAGAAACTCACAATCAACCCCATTCCCACAAACCACACCAACGAGCGCAAGATCGCCCAGTCCGCCAGGTAGCAAATAATGAACAGCAGCCGGCTGGTAACAAACAACACGGCCAGCACATTGACCGTCACCAACTGGGCGGTGCCCACCAGGTGAGCCACAATCACCGCCGCAGCAAAAAACGGGGTCACTTCGAAGCTGTTCAGTTGCGCCGCATAGGCGCGTCTGCCCAAACCGTTCAGTGAATCGAGAAAGTCCCGGGGGTCATGGTTGTCTTTCAGCGTGAACCGGCCGCTGATCTTGGCAACACCCGTGCAAAGGTAAGGCAGGCAAAACGCGATCAATACGCACCACAGAGCAACCGTCATAAATCAGTCCCTTTTTCAGTATTTGAATTTTTATCAGTCGTTAAAATTTCATCGTCAACAAGCCGATCAATACCCGCCCACAGGCTAAGAGCCGTGGTCGACCGAAAGGTTCTTTCAGGTAACGCAAACTACACCACCACAATCACGCTAATGCTGACTCCTTTTAAAGCCCCAACGTTCGTTGTAGGCGATGTTGGCGCGGAGAATTGATTCGCGATATGTCAGCAGCTGTTTATACTGCAAGCGACCACGCCGCACTCAGTTGCACACAGACTAATTCCAATAATTTTTGCCCGCGCCCGTTCTGATCCAGATCGGACGTCGGCATGCGTATGCCTGATCACAGCGTCAAGACTACCGACAGAGACCTTGCGCATGCCACTCGCTTTGCTTGCCCTTGCTGTTGCCGCATTCGGCATTGGCACCACTGAATTCGTCATCATGGGCCTGCTGCCCGACGTCGCTCGCGACCTCGCCGTAAGCATTCCCCACGCCGGCCTGCTGATTACCGGTTACGCCCTGGGCGTGGTTTTTGGTGCGCCAATCCTCGCGGTCGGCACCGCCAACATGCCGCGCAAAGCCACGCTGCTGGGCATGACCCTGATGTTCATCCTCGGCAACATCCTTTGCGCACTGGCGCCCAACTACGCCACGTTGATGGCCGCGCGTGTGGTCACGGCGCTGTGTCACGGTGCATTTTTCGGCATCGGCTCAGTGGTGGCTGCCGGCCTCGTGGCACCGAACAAACGCGCCCAGGCGATTGCCATGATGTTCACCGGCCTGACCCTGGCCAATGTACTTGGCGTGCCATTGGGCACTGCGCTCGGACAATACGCCGGATGGCGCTCGACGTTCTGGGCGGTGTCGGTGATTGGTGTAATTGCCGCTATCGCGCAGTGGGTCTGGTTGCCAAAGGACATCGCCATGGACAAAGCCAACCTGGCCAGCGAGTTCAAAGTGCTGGGCAAGGCCAATGTGTTGATGGCGCTGGGCATGAGCGTGCTGGCATCTACCAGCCTGTTCAGCGTGTTCACCTACATCGCGCCGATCCTGCAGGATATTACCGGCGTCAGCCCGCATGGCGTGACCATTATGTTGCTGTTGTTCGGCGTAGGTTTGACGGCGGGCAGCATGCTCGGCGGGCGGCTGGCGGACAGTCGCTTGCTGCCGTCGCTGGTGGGCATGGCGCTGGCGACAGTCGTGGTGCTGGCCGCATTCACGCAGACCAGCCACTCGGTGATCCCGGCCGCAATCACGCTGGTGTTGTGGGGGATTTTTGCCTTCGCCCTGTGCCCGATCCTGCAACTGCTGATCATCGATCAGGCCCATGAGGCACCGAACCTGGGTTCGACGCTGAACCAGAGTGCGTTCAACCTCGGCAATGCGGCGGGCGCCTGGATCGGCGGGCTGGTCGTGGCCAGCGGCGCCGACCTGGCTGACCTGCCATGGACCGGTGCGCTGGTCAGCTGCGTGACCGTGCTTACGGCGATTTACTTTATCTATCGGCAACGGCGTGAAACGCAGCTGGCCAATGTGGTGGGCTGAAACAACTTAAATCTTTCGCTTAGCCTGTGCCAGCGGCACAGGCCGGGCATCACTGATTATTTTTCGTGCTTTTGCCCATTATCCTGCTGATCCGAATTCTGCTTCGGCGGCCCGCTCTCGCTGCGAATTTGCGCATGACTTAGCAGTGCAAAGATGAAGCTGCCACCGATGATGTTGCCTGCCAGCGTCGGACCGGCGAACACCATCCAGAAATCTCCCCACGACAACTCACCCGCAAACACCAGATACGACACTTCGGCGGAACCGACGACGATGTGAGTGAAGTCTCCCAACGCCATCAAATAAGTGATGAGGATGATGATCCACATCTTGGCGCTTTCCATGGACGGGATCATCCAGACCATGGTGGCGATCATCCAGCCCGAGACGATGCCTTTGGCGAACATCTTACTGGCGTCGTTCTCCATGACCTTGCGCCCGATGTCGAGGAACGCCATGTCGGTCTTGGTATCGAAAATCGGCAGATGCAGCATCACGTAGGCGACCAGCAAAGTGCCGCACAGGTTGCCCACCAGCACGACGCTCCACAGCCGGATCAGCCGACCGAAATTGTTCAGCGTGGGCTTGGTCATGACCGGCAGCACGGCCGTGAGGGTGTTTTCGGTAAAGAGTTGCTGGCGGGCGAGGATCACCGCGAGAAAACCGGCGCAGTACCCGAAACTGGCGATCACCTTGAAAGCTTCGCCGTCCGGCAGGCGGGAGTTGAGCAGCCCCATGGCCATCAGCGACAGGCCCATGGTCAAACCGGCAGCCAGGGCCGACCACCAGAGCGCGGCGACGCTACGCTCGAGCTCCTGATCGCCCTGGGTGCGGATGATTTCGTGCAGCACCGCCGCGCGCGGGGGCTGGTTTTTGTCGACGTCGTGCTTCTCTTGCGCCGAGAGGTTCGGGGTCTTACCGTCTTGTTGAGTGTCCATAGAGCTCCGAAACCGGTGGCGTGTGATGTACGTACGACATGCGCGGCTCGGGTTCCGTTCTGTAGGCGCCGGTAAACGCTGCTTCTTTTGGCCTTTATTTTTTAAAACAAGATCAAAAGCTCGCAGCCTCCGGCAGCTCCTACAGGGCTCGCATTACTCGCTTAAGCCTTCATCCTTGAACTGGTCTTTGACGTACAGGATCTCGGTGCGACCGTGAGGCGCGGGCAAGCCGTCTTCGCCAAGGTTCACGAACACCATCTTCTCGACCGTCAGAATGCTTTTGCGGGTGATCTTGTTGCGCACTTCGCAGGTCAGGGTGATCGAGGTACGACCGAATTCGGTGGCGGTGATGCCCAGTTCGATGATGTCGCCCTGGCGCGAGGCGCTGACGAAGTTGATTTCGGAAATGTACTTGGTGACCACGCGCTGGTTACCCAGCTGGACGATGGCGTAGATCGCCGCTTCTTCGTCGATCCAGCGCAACAGGCTGCCGCCGAACAGCGTGCCGTTGGGGTTGAGGTCTTCTGGTTTTACCCATTTGCGGGTGTGGAAATTCATATTCACTCCTGACCGTCTTGCCGATTGATGCCGCACATCATGGCAGAGCCCGGGCTAGAGCTCTATTAAGCTTCGACTATGGTCGCGATTACCGTTCAGGCATTGACCTGCAGAAAGACTTTGGAAGATCAGCTTAGCCCGCTATAATCGCCACCGTTTCAAAACGGTCATCATCGATTGATACCGTTTTCCCGCCACCTGTCCGAGGGGCGCTGCAGCAGGTTCGACCTGTCAGGCTCGGATGGGGCGTTGCCCGGTCATCATCGACCGGACACTAAACGCACAACGGCGCCCATTCGCATACATTACGAATGGAGGCTCATCATGAGCGCTGTCATCACGCCTGCAGATTTTAACGATTACAAAGTCGCCGACATGTCCCTGGCTGCCTGGGGTCGTCGCGAAACCATCATCGCCGAATCCGAAATGCCTGCCCTGATGGGTCTGCGCCGCAAGTACGCCGGTGAGCAGCCGCTCAAAGGCGCGAAGATCCTCGGCTGCATCCACATGACCATTCAGACTGCCGTGCTGATCGAAACCCTGGTTGCCCTGGGTGCCGAAGTGCGCTGGTCGTCCTGCAACATTTTCTCGACTCAGGATCAGGCCGCTGCCGCTATCGCCGCTGCCGGCATCGCTGTCTACGCCTGGAAAGGCGAGACCGAAGAAGAGTACGAGTGGTGCCTGGAGCAAACCATCCTTAAAGATGGCGCGCCTTGGGATGCCAACATGATCCTCGACGACGGCGGCGACCTGACCGAGCTGCTGCACAAGAAATACCCGGCGATCCTGGACCGCGTCCACGGCGTTACCGAAGAAACCACCACTGGCGTTCACCGCCTGCTGGACATGCTGGCCAAGGGCGAGCTGAAAATCCCGGCCATCAACGTCAACGACTCGGTGACCAAGAGCAAGAACGACAACAAGTACGGCTGCCGTCACAGCCTGAACGACGCGATCAAGCGCGGCACCGACCACCTGCTGTCCGGCAAGCAAGCGCTGGTCATCGGTTACGGTGACGTGGGCAAGGGCTCGGCCCAGTCCCTGCGTCAGGAAGGCATGATCGTCAAAGTGTCCGAAGTCGATCCGATCTGCGCCATGCAAGCCTGCATGGACGGTTTCGAACTGGTTTCGCCGTTCATCGACGGTATCAACAACGGTACTGAAGAAAGCATCGACAAAGCGCTGCTGGGCAAGATCGACCTGATCGTGACCACCACCGGCAACGTCAATGTTTGCGATTCGAACATGCTCAAAGCCCTGAAGAAGCGCGCCGTTGTCTGCAACATTGGTCACTTCGACAACGAAATCGACACGGCTTTCATGCGCAAGAACTGGGCATGGGAAGAAGTGAAGCCACAGGTACACAAGATCCACCGTACCGGTCCTGGCGCGTTCGACGCTCAGAACGACGACTACCTGATCCTGCTGGCCGAAGGCCGTCTGGTTAACCTGGGCAACGCCACCGGTCACCCAAGCCGCATCATGGACGGTTCGTTCGCCAACCAGGTTCTGGCGCAGATCTTCCTGTTCGGCCAGAAATACGCCGACCTGTCGCCAGCCCAGAAAGCCGAGCGCCTGACGGTTGAAGTACTGCCGAAGAAACTCGACGAAGAAGTGGCCCTGGAAATGGTCCGCGGCTTTGGCGGCGTCGTGACTCAACTGACCAAGACCCAGGCCGACTACATCGGCGTGACCGTCGAAGGTCCGTTCAAGCCGCACGCTTACCGTTACTGATCGGTCCTGCTGCCTGCTCCCCCTGTGGGAGCGGGCTTTTGTGGTGAAGGTTTAGCGAAACGTCGCACCGCCCCGTTCGGCTGCGAAGCAGTCGCAAAGCTATGGGGTCGCTGCGCGACCCCACGGGGATAAATCCCCTCACCACAAAAGCCCGCTTCCACAGGTACCGTGCAAGCCTTCCAGGCTCATGAGTTTCCAAGGATACGACCATGTCCCAAGACCGTCGCTACAGCTTCGAGTTCTTCCCTACGAAGACCGACGCTGGGCATGAAAAGCTGCTCGCCACTGCCCGTCAGTTGGCCACGTACAACCCCGATTTCTTCTCCTGCACCTATGGCGCTGGCGGTTCGACCCGTGATCGCACCATCAACACCGTGTTGCAGCTGGAAAGCGAAGTCAAAGTCCCTGCCGCACCGCATCTGTCTTGCGTAGGCGACAGCAAGGATGATCTGCGCAGCCTGCTGACTCAGTACAAGGCTGCCGGCATCACGCGTATCGTCGCCCTGCGCGGTGATTTGCCATCAGGCATGGGCATGGCCAGCGGTGAACTGCGCCACGCCAATGACCTGGTGGAATTCATTCGTGAAGAAACCGGCGATCATTTCCATATCGAAGTCGCCGCTTACCCGGAAATGCACCCGCAAGCGCGCAACTTCGAAGACGATCTCGCCAACTTCGTTCGCAAAGCAAATGCCGGCGCCGACAGCGCGATCACCCAGTACTTCTTCAACGCCGACAGCTACTTCTATTTCGTCGAGCGTGTACGGGCACTGGGCGTGAATATTCCGATCGTGCCGGGCATCATGCCGATCACCAACTACAGCAAGCTCGCGCGCTTCTCCGATGCCTGCGGTGCGGAAATTCCGCGCTGGATCCGCAAGCAGCTGGAAGCCTACGGCGATGACACCAAGAGCATTCAAGGTTTCGGTGAGCAAGTGATCACCGAAATGTGCGAACGCCTGCTGCAAGGTGGCGCGCCAGGGTTGCACTTCTACACCTTGAACCAGGCTGAACCGAGCCTGGCGGTGTGGAACAACCTGAAGTTGCCGCGTTAATACACAGCAAAGCAAGATCAAAAGATCGCAGCCTTCGGCAGCTCCTGCACGGTTTGTTTAACCCTGCAGGACCTGTCAAAGGCTGTGATTTTTTGCTTTTAACGCCCTGTTTTTGTGCGCCAATACACGGAGTTAGAGCTTCTGCGGCCAGTTTCTGGCTCTTTCCGGTTTCTCGTCGTAATCTCAAGCCATGCCTTTGATCTCACAGTTGCTGACAGTGATTTTATTCACGTGCCTGAGCTTTACCGCTCGGGCCGAGAAACTGCGCATTGTCACTGAACCCTGGGCGCCTTACGTGTACGAGGAGAACGGCAAAAAGCTGGGGCTGGACTACGAAACCACCGCCATTGTCTTCAAGCGTCTGGGCATTGAAGTGGAGTGGCAGTTCCTACCATGGAAGCGCTGCCTGTCGATGCTCGAGCAGGGTCAGGTCGACGGAGCGCTGGATATTTTCCACAGCGTCGAGCGCGATGCGACCCTGCTCTACCCCAGCGAACCCCTCTCGCAAGTGCAATTCGTGATGTTCTACGCCAACGCCCGCCCTCACCCGTTCAATACCCTGGATGGTTTACGCGGACTAAGCGTCGGTACCTCGCCGGGCTATCTCTACAGCACGGATTTCAGCGAGTCGACGTTGTTCACACGGGAGCCCGCGCCGAGCCACGAAGCCAACTTCGGCAAACTGGTACGAGGACGAATCGACCTGCTGATCACTGATCGCCGAGTCGGTCAGCACCTGATCGACGAGTTGAACCTCCGGGACGAGATCACCGAAAACCCGCTGATCATCAGCGAGCAAAGCCAGTATCTGGCGGTACGACGCAACGCGGGGATGGACTTACTGGTGCAACGCTTCGGCGCCGAACTCAAACGCTTCAAGCGGGAGCCCGCCTACGCGGAACTGAGTGCCAGATACGGTGCCGGACCTGCCGCCAATGCCAACGCCGCCAGCGTCACCCGTGCGAGCGGAAAAACCGTTGAGCAGCAGGAAAGCAGCGCGCAGTGATTGCTCTGTTATACTCCGGCCTTCCCGCCAGGCTCACGCCCGGACGCTCGGACTTGTTCAAGGCATCTCGACCCCGCTACAGCGCAGCTTTTCAGCCCGCGCGAGCGCTCCAGACGAGCTTTCAAGGCCCAGCAGGACCGGACGGGGTTGCGTTCTTCTTAAACGCGATTCGCGCCAGGCAAGACTCCCATTGGGCCAAGCCCTAACTAAAACAGGATTACTCATGTCCTTTGCTTCCCTCGGTCTCTCCGAGGCTTTAGTCCGCGCCATCGAGGCAGCGGGCTATACCGAGCCTACTCCGGTGCAACAGCGGGCTATTCCCGCCGTGTTGCAAGGTCGCGACCTGATGGTTGCGGCTCAGACAGGTACTGGTAAAACCGGTGGCTTCGCCCTTCCGATCCTGGAGCGGTTGTTCCCTAATGGTCATCCGGACAAGTCCCAGCGTCATGGCCCGCGCCAACCGCGCGTACTGGTCCTGACCCCTACCCGTGAACTCGCCGCTCAAGTACACGAAAGCTTCAAGATCTATGCCCGTGACCTGAAGTTCGTCAGCGCCTGCATCTTCGGTGGCGTCGGCATGAACCCACAGGTTCAGGCCATGTCCCGCGGTGTAGACGTGCTCGTCGCCTGCCCGGGCCGCCTGCTCGACCTCGCCGGCCAAGGCAGCGTCGATTTGTCCCACGTGGAAATCCTCGTGCTGGACGAAGCGGACCGCATGCTCGACATGGGCTTCGTCCATGACGTGAAGAAGGTCCTGGCTCGTCTGCCGAGCAAACGTCAGAACCTGCTGTTCTCGGCGACGTTCTCCAAGGACATCACCGACCTTGCCGGCAAGCTGCTGCATAACCCGGAACGGATCGAAGTCACGCCGCCGAACACCACGGTCGAGCGTATCGAGCAGCGCGTGTTCCGTTTGCCTGCCAACCACAAGCGTTCGTTGCTGGCTCACCTGATCACCGCTGGCGCCTGGGAACAGGTCCTGGTGTTCACCCGCACCAAGCACGGCGCCAACCGTCTGGCCGAGTACCTGGACAAGCACGGTCTTTCCGCCGTCGCGATCCACGGCAACAAGAGCCAGAATGCCCGTACCAAAGCACTCGCCGATTTCAAGGCCGGTGAAGTGCGCATCCTGGTTGCTACCGACATCGCCGCTCGCGGCCTCGACATCGACCAGTTGCCACACGTGGTCAACTTCGAGCTGCCGAACGTCGACGAAGATTACGTTCACCGCATCGGCCGTACTGGCCGTGCCGGTCGTTCGGGCGAGGCGATCTCTCTGGTTGCCCCGGACGAAGAAAAACTGCTGAAAAGCATCGAGCGCATGACCAAGCAGAAAATCGCCGACGGCGACCTGATGGGCTTTGATTCCAGCGCTGTGGAAGCTGAAAAACCCGAAGTTCGCGAGCGTCCGGATGTGCGTAACCCGCGCAACCCACGTGGCCCGCGCGGCGACGGTCCAAACGGCGGTGGCGGTGGTGGCGGTCGCAAGGACAAAGGCAAGGACAAGGGCGGCAAGGAAAAACCTGCCGCCACTGGCCGTGGCGATCGTCCGGCACGTGAACACAAACCACGTGAAGGCACCCCGGCTCGCGAGCAACAACGCCCGGCTCCACGCGCGGCCTCTGCTGATCGCGCACCGGACGAGTTCCTGGACGACGACATCGATAACTTCGGTAATCGTGTCGACTACGTTCCACAGGCCAAGCCAGCCCAGGGTCGCGGCCGTCGTCCAGGTGCTCCGGCACAGGGCACGACAGCAGGCGCAGGTGCTCCGCGCACCGGTGGCAAGCCGCAAGGTCGCCAAAGCGGTCCGCGCAGCAGCGATGGCGCCACCACCGGCACCCCGCCAGCCAAGCGCAGCGGCCCACGCAGCGGTGCTCCACGTGACGGTCAGGCCCGTCGCGAAGAAGGCCGCAACCGTCGTCCCGCTCGTGACGACCAACCGCGCTCTGAACCAGCTGTGCAGAACCCGCGCGGTCCAGCGCCGAAGATCATTCACAAGGAGTCGAAAACTGATCGTTTCCCGACACCTGAACAGCTTGATCAATTGCCAGGCCGTCCTCGCGGCGAGAAACCAGCGTTGCTGACCCGCAATCGCTGATTTGACGCTGCAATAAAAAATGCCCCGGATCGTAAGATCCGGGGCATTTTTTTGATGCTGGGAAAAGCTTTTGTAGGAGCTGGCGAAGCCTGCGATCTCTTGATCTTAAAAGATCGCAGCCTGCGGCAGCTCCTACAATCTCAGCATTACTTCGCTTTCACACCTTCAAACGAGATGTACAGCTCGACTGCATCGGACGCTGCGCCGAGGTCTTTCTGCTTGCCGAAGTCCGAACGCTTGATGCTGGTGGTGCCTTCGAAGCCGGCACGGTAGCCGCCCCATGGATCCTTGCCTTCACCCAGGAAAGTGGCCTTGACCACGATCGGCTTGGTGACGCCAAGAAGGGTCAGGTCGCCGGTCACGTCGGCAGTGTCTTTGCCAGCGGCGTTTTTGCCGGTGGATTTGACGCTGGTAGAAACAAACTTGGCTTTAGACCCGTCCAGGAAGTCTTTGCTGGCGATGTGCTTGTCACGCTCGGCATGGTTGGTGAATACGCTGGCGGTATTCACATTGAATTCGATCTTGCTGTCTTCAGGCTTGGCAGCATCGAAGCTGAACTTGCCATCGATATCCTTGAAGGTACCGGTGATGTAGCTGTAACCCAGGTGGCTGATCTTGAAGTCAACGAAGGCGTGCTGGCCTTCTTTGTCGACAGTGTAGTCAGCCGCCATCACGTTAGCGGACAGCAGAGCAGAACCAATTGCCAGAGCGGCGAGAGTCTTTTTCAACATGCTTTCTATTCCTTTGGAGTCGAGGTTGAACTTCAAGCTTTGCGGCCCAGCATTCGCGTCAGGGTCGCATCACGGTCGATAAAGTGGTGTTTCAATGCTGCCAACGCATGGAGGCCGGAAAAAATTACCAGCGCCCATGCCAGGTAGAAGTGAATGACACCGGCGGTATCCGCCTGGTCCGGTAGCCCGGAAATCAGTGCAGGCACTTCGAACAAGCCAAACACCGGAATACCGACACCGTCTGCGGTGGAAATCAGGTAACCGGCAATCATCACAGCGAACAAGGCAAGGTAGAGGAACGAATGCCCGAGCTTGGCGCCAAGGCGCGTCGTTCGGCTATAGCTTTCCAATGTCGGTGGCGGCGGGCTGATAAAACGCCACACCACCCGCACCAGCATCACGGCAAACAACACCAGGCCTATGCTTTTGTGCAGGTCCGGCGCGTCTTTGCGCCAGGTGCTGTAGTAGTCGAGACCGACCATCCACAAGCCCAACGCGAACAATCCAAAGACTGCCAGCGCCACACCCCAGTGCATGAAGACGCTGACCCAACCGTAGCGCGAGGAAGAATTACGTAGTTGCATTGCCCAAATCCCGTGAGAACTGCGACCAAGACTATCGAGTTATCTATCGAATTAAAGCGGAAAATTTCGCTTTGAAATATCGAGAAATACGATGAAGAGTCTGAAATAGCTTAGTTAAGGAAAGATTAAAGGCCAAAGTGTGGCGGGATGTTTGGTGGCGAGCAGGGAAATGTATGTCGACAGCAGGGCCGGATACCAATGGCAAACGTCCCCTGTAGGAGTGAGCCTGCTCGCGATAGCCATCTATCAGGCAAAAAAAAGCGCGGCCCTTAAGCCGCGCTTTTTTTCACTCCAAAACCTTACTGCGCTTTGGTATCTGTCGCTGCCGGAGTCGTCGCAGCGGGTTTGGCTGCTGGCTTCTTCGCCGGTTCAGCCTTCTTCACCGGAGCCTTTTTAGCCTCGGTTTTTGCCACCGGCTTCTTCACCGGTGCCTTCGCAGGCGCCTTTTTAACAGGCTCGGCTTTTACCGGTGCCGCAGGCTTCGGTGCTTCGATCGGCGCAGGTGCCGGGGTCGGCGCAGGCGTTGGAGCCACTGGAGCGACCGGCGCTGGAGCCTTGGCCGGCTCCGGCTTTTTATCATCATCCGAGCCGCCAAACAGGTTGGTGAAGAAGTTACCCTTCTTCGCTGCCACTGCACCTGCCGCTACAGCGGCCGCTGCCGGGACAACCTTCGCCGGTTCAAACGATTTGCCAGCGGCCAGGTCTTCAACCTGACTCGCCGCGCGCTGACCGGTGCGCAATGCGCCTTCCAGCGTGCCCGGGTACAAGGTGTCGGTGTGTTCGCCAGCGAACGCTACGCGCTGCAACGGACGCTCCCACAGGCGCCAGTACTTGCTGATCTGCCCTGGGCCGAAGGCCAGGTAAGCACCGCCCATCGACGGGTCGGTGCTGTAGCGGCGGATTTCATAACCGGTGAACGAACCACGGGCCTGTGGATAAAACGCGTGCAGACGGATCAGCACCTGATCGACCATCTGCTTGTCGCCGAAAGCCTGCATCACGCGGGCGTTATCGCCGGACAGGTTGATCACTACATTGGCGCCACCCTTCAGCGCTGGCTCAATCCACAGCATGCCCAGACCGGTATTGCTGTAGATCTCGCCGGACATGCGCGCCTTGGGTTCCCACACCGGCGTCTTGAATTTCAGCATGATCTGGTCGCGCCAGCCGTAGTTGGTGCCCTTGATCGCGCCCATGTGCTGGGCATCCAGCGACGGGATCATCGAAATCTTGGCCAGTGCGCGCAAGGGCACCGCCACGATCACGTAGTCCGCCTGATAGCCAACGCTGCCGACCTTGACGGTCACGCCGTCCTTGTCCTGGGTAATGGACGAGACCGGGGAACTGGTCTTGATCGTTTTCAGTTGTTTGACGAACGCCTGAGCCAGCACCGGGCTACCGCCGAGCAGGCGCGACGCACGCAGGTCACGGTCAGACACCCCCAGGTAAACGCGGCTCTGCTGTGCGAAGTACAGCAGCGACAGACGCGAAGGTTCGTCATAACGGGTGCGAATTTGCTGGTTGATCAACTGACGGGCCGTGGCAGGCAGCGTCAGACGGTCGAGCCAGTTGGATACGTTGATCTGATCCAGCGCGTGCAGCGTGTTGTTCGCGGCAGGGTTCTGTGGATCTTCGATCGAGCGCGCCAGATCATCCACGGTTTTTTCGTAGCGCTTGAGCGCTTGGGCAGTGGTCGGATCCTTGGTCGCCAGATCAGCGGCGGAGTAATACACGCCGTCGATCAGATAGCTCGGCGTACGCACGAATTCCGGCGCTGGCGTGGTGCTCAGCTTGAAGTTCGACACGTACTTGTTCAACACCGGCTGAGTCTTGTCGTTACCGATCCACTCGCTGGTGGCCATGCCGGAACGCCCGCCCAGGCTCGGCTTGGCTTCCAGAAGGGTCACTTGCCAACCCTTGTTTTGCAGTTCGTAAGCAGCCGTCAGGCCCGACAGGCCCCCGCCGATCACGATCGCCGTTTTATCCTTGGCCAGCGCAGACACGCTGAACAGCCCCAACATCACCAGCGCACAGGCGCGCAGCCAACCAGCAGACATTCAGAGAACTCCGGAAATACACAAGGAAACAGTTTTTTCGAGTCAGACGACTCAAGGAACGGCGAAGAATACGTCAGCCATCAAATGGCCGCCAGCGACGTCTATCGCCCTATACAAAGTAGCTCAATTGACACAATGGGTTGTTCCGATGCCGCGCATTGCATAGGCTTGCGCGATTGTATTTCCGCGCATGTCGCAGGAAGCCTCGAGGAGACTGAACATGGGCCTGAATAATCAGTGGATGCAGCGCGATCTCGCCGTGTTGTGGCATCCCTGCACCCAGATGAAAGACCACGAACAACTGCCGCTGATCCCGATCAAGCGCGGTGAAGGCGTGTGGCTTGAAGACTTCGAAGGTAAACGCTACCTCGACGCCGTCAGTTCCTGGTGGGTCAATGTGTTCGGCCATGCCAACCCACGGATCAATCAACGCATCAAGGATCAGGTCGATCAGCTGGAGCACGTGATCCTCGCCGGTTTCAGCCACCAGCCAGTGATCGAGTTGTCCGAGCGCCTGGTGAAGATGACGCCGGAAGGCCTGACCCGATGCTTCTACGCCGATAACGGTTCGTCCTGCATCGAAGTTGCGCTGAAGATGAGCTTTCACTACTGGCTCAATCGCGGCCAGCCGAACAAAAAGCGCTTCGTCACCCTGACCAACAGCTACCACGGCGAAACCATGGCGGCGATGTCGGTGGGCGACGTGCCGCTGTTCACGGAAACCTACAAGGCGTTGTTGCTCGATACCATCAAGGTGCCAAGCCCCGATTGCTACCTGCGCCCGGAAGGCATGAGCTGGGAAGAGCATTCGCGCAACATGTTTGCCGTTATGGAACAGACCCTCGCGGACAACCACGACACCGTCGCTGCCGTGATCGTCGAGCCGTTGATCCAGGGCGCTGGCGGCATGCGCATGTACCACCCGGTGTACCTCAAGCTGCTGCGGGAAGCCTGCGACCGTTATGGCGTGCACCTGATCCACGACGAAATCGCCGTCGGCTTTGGCCGCACCGGCTCCATGTTCGCGTGTGAACAGGCCGGCATCCGTCCGGATTTCCTGTGCCTGTCCAAAGCCCTGACCGGTGGCTACCTGCCACTAGCCGCGTGCGTGACCACCGAAGACGTCTACAGCGCTTTCTACGACGACTACCCGACGCTGCGCGCATTCCTGCACTCCCACAGCTACACCGGCAATCCCCTGGCATGCGCCGCGGCATTGGCGACGCTGGATATTTTCGAAGAAGACAACGTCATCGAAAACAACAAGGCGCTGGCGCAGCGCATGGCTTCCTCCACCGCGCACCTGGTCGATCACCCCAATGTCTCGGAAGTGCGCCAGACCGGCATGGTGCTGGCCATCGAGATGGTCAAGGACAAGGCCACCAAGGAAGCTTATCCATGGCAGGAACGCCGCGGCTTGAAGGTGTTCCAGCATGCACTGGAGCGTGGCGCCCTGTTGCGTCCGTTGGGCAGCGTGGTGTATTTCCTGCCGCCGTATGTCATTACGCCAGAGCAGATCGACTTCCTGGCCGAAGTGGCCAGCGAAGGCATCGATATCGCAACGCGTGACAGCGTCAGCGTGTCGGTGCCGAAAGACTTTCATCCGGGTTTCCGTGATCCGGGCTAAAGCTTGACGCAGTTCCCCTGTTGTTAGGGGTTTATCTGTGGCGAGGGGATTTATCCCCGTTGGACTGCGCAGCAGTCCCATTTGGGGGCCGCTTCGCAGCCCAACGGGGATAAATCCCCTCGCCACAAAAGCCAGCCACATTTGCGACTCGTTGCAACTTACAGATTCAGTAGAGACCCAGCATGAGACTGTCCCGCTTCTTTATCGACGCCCCCCTGAGCATCGGCGAGCACGAATTGCCCGAGGCCCAGGCGCACTACATCAGCCGTGTGCTGCGCATGACCGAAGGCGATGCGTTGCAGCTGTTCGACGGCTCGGGCGACGAGTTTCGCGCTCGGCTGGTCGACGTCGGCAAGAAGCGCGTCGTGGTGCAGATCGATGAAAGCTTCCCTGGTCAGGTCGAGTCGCCGCTGCAGATCCATCTCGGCCAGGGTCTGTCCCGTGGCGAGCGGATGGACTGGGCGATTCAGAAAGCCACCGAACTGGGCGTGACCGAAATCACCCCAATCTTCAGCGACCGCTGTGAAGTCCGATTAAAAGATGAACGCGCCGACAAACGCTTGATGCACTGGCGCCAGGTAGCGATCAGCGCCTGCGAGCAATGTGGGCGTTCGCGGGTGCCGGTGATCCATCCCCCGCTACTGCTGGCCGATTGGTTGAAGCAGACGCAAGCCGAGCTGAAACTGGTGCTGCACCCGGTGGCCGAGCCGCTGGTCAGTCATGCCAAGCCTGCGACGCTGGCGTTCCTGATTGGCCCAGAAGGCGGGTTGTCGGATGCCGAGGTTGAACAGGCCAAGGGCGCCGATTTCCATGCTGCCCGACTAGGTCCACGCGTGCTGCGAACCGAGACCGCGCCGGTTGTGGCGCTGGCGGTGGCGCAGCAGCTGTGGGGTGATTTCTAGATCAAAAGATCGCAGCCTGCGGCAGCTCCCACCTGGGAACGCATTACACCTGTAGGAGCTGCCGCAGGCTGCGATCTTTTGATCTTCCCTTCAAAGGACATAAAAAAATATCGCCACAAAATGCAGCAAACTCCCGGCGATCACGAACAGATGCCAGATCCCGTGGGCATGGCGCAGGCGATGATCGAGGGCAAAAAAGACAATGCCCACGGTGTACAGAATCCCCCCCGCTGCCAACCAGGCAAACCCGACGCCACCCAGCGCCGCCATCAGCGGCTTGACCGCCACCAGCACAATCCAGCCCATCACCGCATAAATCACGATCGACAGAACGCGCGCTTCGGATCGCGGCTTGATCTCTTGCAGGATGCCGATCAGCGCCAGCCCCCAGACAATCCCGAACAACGTCCAGCCCCATGGCCCGCGCAGGGTCACCAGGCAGAACGGCGTGTAGCTGCCGGCAATCAAAAGATAGATCGAAAAGTGATCAACCTTCTGCATGATCGCTTTCTTGCGCCCGCGCACGCTGTGGTAAACCGTCGAGGCGCTGTACAGCACCAGCAACGTAAACCCGTAGATCGCCACACTGACAATCTTCCACGGACTGCCGTCCAGGCTGGCAATGACCAGCATCCACACCACACCGACAAATGCCGCAACCGCCCCGACCAGATGCGTCCAGGCGTTCAATTTTTCCCCGTGATACATGTATTGCACACCTCTTAATTCGTCACAGCATTGAGCAAGGCTCAGGCCTTGAGGCTAAAAGCGCAATGTTTCAAAAAACAAATCCCTCGTATGCGTGCACAATCGAGCCATTCGAATAAGAGTCCCCATCATGCTGATCGACGAAGAGTTGACCCTGAAAAAACTCGAGGTGTTCCTGGCCTTCATGCGTACCGGCAACCTGGCGCGAGCCGCTGCCGAGTTGCAGACCAGTAACGTCAGCGTGCACCGCGCCATCCATTCCCTTGAAAGCGCCCTGCGTTGCCCGTTGTTCAAGCACGAAGGCCGCAATCTCACGCCACTTGAGAGCGCTTATGTGCTGGAAGAGCGGGCGCAGAAACTCATTCAGGACGTCGTGGAAAGCGTGCGCCTCACCCGCGAGGCCGCCGGTTTCTCTGCCGAGCGTTTCAAGCTGGGCTCACTGTATTCGCTGACGGTGAAGACCGTGCCCCAGCTGATCATGGGCCTGAAAATTCGCCGCAGCGAACTCAACATCGATCTGATTCTGGGCTCCAATTTCGACTTGCTGTACAAGCTCAAGAACATGGAAGTCGACGCGATTCTGGTGTCCCTGGACGACAGCATCAACGACCCGGACTGCGAGCACATTCCGCTGTTTTCCGACGATATCTTCCTGGCCACGCCGGCCGATTCGAAGTTTGCCAACAGGACTGAAGTCGACCTTGCCGAAGTGCGAGATGAAACCTTCATCACCCTGACCCAAGGCTTCGCCACCCATCAGGACGGCAAGCGGGTTTTCGAGCAGGCGGGGTTCGAGCCGAAGGTGGCGATGCAGGTCAACGACATCTTTACCCTGCTGAGCATGGTCAGCTCCGGGGTGGGTTATGCGTTGCTGCCAGGGCGAATTGCGGCGGTGTATGAGAACCGGGTGAAGCTGATTCCACTGCAGGAAAAGTACCGGCTGCAGCAGCACATTGGCGTGGTGTTCCTGAAGGCCAAGGAGCGCGATCCGAATTTGCTGGCGTTGCTGGCGGAGTGTCGGATGTATGCCAATCGGCAGGGTTGAAAACGGGTTGACCCCAATCGCCAGCAGGCTGGCTCCCACAGTGGGAATGCATACCCTGTGGGAGTGCATCCCCCTTTCCCCCTGTGGGAGCTAGCCTGCTGGCGATGGCGTCAATCCTGGCAACTCAGACCCTGCAGTCAGCCCACAATCCCGCGGACAATGAAGTACAACAACGAAGGCCCCAGCAAACACCCAAGCCCGGTATGAAAAGTCGCGGTCAATGCGCCGTAAGGTACCAACCGACGATCCGTCGCCGCCAGCCCCGCGGTCACACCGCTGACAGTGCCGGCCAAGCCACCGAATACCATTGCCGAGCGCGGGTTATCCAGCCCCATCCAGCGCGCCGCCATCGGCGTGCCGACCATCACCAGAATCGCCTTGATCAACCCGGTGGCAATCGACAGCGCCACCACATCCGAACTCGCCCCGATCGCCGCACCAGTCACCGGCCCGACGATGTAGGTCACCGCTCCCGCGCCGATGGTGGTCATGCTCACGGCATCCCGATAACCGAACGCCCAGGCAATGCTCGCGCCGACAACGAACGGCAGGATCGTGCCCAGCAACAACGCAATCACACCAATCAGCCCGGCTTTTTTCGCCTCGGTCGCCTGCACTTCAAACGCCGTGGCAACAATGGCGAAGTCACGCAGCATCGCGCCGCCCATCAAACCGATACCGGAAAACAATGTCAGGTCCGCCAGGCCTTTTTGCCCACCGGTCATGGTGCCGCCTACCCAGGCCAACACCAGACCGATGACGATGGCAATCGCCGAACCGTGAATCCGTCCGAACGTCAGTCGTTTGGACAAGATCACCGACACCCACATGATCACACCGACAAAAGCGAACGCAGTGACCAGACCGTTATGCTCAAGGCCTTTTTCAATGAGATCCCACATATCAGCGTCCTCCTACAGGTGTACTGACCGGGGTAATTTCCGCCGGCTCATCGGGCAAGGGTTCTCCCTTGTGGGTCCGGCTGATCAAGGCAATGGTGCAGCCGCAAAGCACCACCGAACCGATCGCCGCCAGCACCGCCACCGGACCGCCATGCAGCGCGGTAACAACGTTCTGTTGCGCGGCCATCGCGACCACCACGGGAATGTACATGGCGCCCCAGAAGCCGACGCCCATCTCGCAATCCTTGGTCATGCCACCGCGTTTTTGCATCCACAACCGGGCGCAGATCAACAGGATCATCGCGATCCCCACGCCGCCCACGTTGGACTTCACGCCCAGTAACACGCCAAGCATGTCACCCATGATCACGCCTGCCAGCGTACAAATCGCCAACAGCGCCACACCGTAGATAATCATTGTTGTAGTCCTCAAAGTGCATCGTCGAATATTGTTTTTGTTGTTCGAAGCCTGAGTCGCAGATCTAGTGTTGGCGGCTTCCCTCCTCACGCAAAAGCGCTTGCAGGGTATCGAGCCGCGCGCCATCGAAAGCGATGACGGTGCCTTGCTCGAATACCCGACGCGCCAGTCCCGTCAGCACCGCGCCAGGCGGCAGTTCGATCTGCAGACGAACCCCACGTTCGTAGGCGCTTTGCACGGTGCCGCGCCAATCGACGACGCGGCACATGTTGAACGCCAGGTCGTCGCGCAAGGCATCGGTGTTGATGATTGGCCGGGCGCGACTACCGCTCAGGTAGCCCAACACCGGCGTTTTCATCGGCACCTCGGTGAACGCTTGCGCCAGGGTTTTGGCCGGGCCTTCCAGCAACGGGCAGTGCGACGGAACGCTGACCGCGAGGCGTTTGGCCAAGCCTGCACCTTGATCTCTTGCCAGCGCCGCAACCGCTTGCATCGCGTCATCGCTGCCAGCAATGACCACCTGGTTATCGGCGTTGATGTTGGCCAGGTAGACCGGTGCGTCGACACCGTGAACCTGCGCCAGCAAACCTTCTACCGTGGCCAGATCAAGGCCGATGATCGCAGTCATCCCGTAGCCCCGTGGATAAGCCTGCTGCATCAGCTCACCGCGCAGGCTGACCAGATGCAGCGCATCACTGAAGCTCAAGGCACCAGCCACCACGGCGGCGGGATAAGCGCCAATGGATAAGCCGGCCACGTAATCCGCTGTCATTGCTAACTGACGCGAAGCCGCCACGCCGGCGATCAGCAGGCACAGCTGCACAGACCTCGTCGACTTCAAAGCGTCGGCGTCATCCAGCAGCAAAACATCTTCACCCAGCGCTTCGCTCGCCTCGCGAACCGTCTCGCGGGGTAAACGATGGAGCATGCCCGGCTGCTGCGCGCCTTGTCCCGGGAACACCAGCAAACTGCTCACGCTGCCTGCTCCTGTGGGTTCCAGGGATCGTCGACCAGGCAGGCACCGATAGCACTTTTGAGCAGGACTTTTCGCGTAGAACCGGCCCACTCGCGCAATGCGACGGCGCCGAAAGGCGTCTGCAACTGCATGTCCACCGGGCATAACGCAGCGTCCAGCAGGTTCACCAGTTCCTGGGCTTGCGACCGACACACTGGTTGCGGCGTACGCAGGATCAAGTCGAGGTCACTCTGCGGGTGCAATGCCTCAATACCGCTGGCCAGCTCGAACCCGGCACTGCCACTGACACCCCAGACCCAACCGCAGTCGTCAAGCATCGGTCGCAGTTGATCGAGGGCGCGTACTGCCGGCAGATCCCGTTCGATCAAGACGTGACACAGCGCTTCCGGTTGAACGCGACGCTGAATCCCGTCGACCCGCATGACCGTTGCGAAGCGCTGTTCACGCAAGCGCCCACGCACCCCGACTGCGATGTCGCCCGCCGTGCACAACGCCCGTCGAACCACCACTGGCTGCCCTGCGTCGATCGAATCGATCACCCACGCAGGCGCGCCCGCTGGCAACTGCTCCAGGGTCATTCCCCAGAGCAGGTCATGGGCCAGAATGGCGCTCACCACTGCTCTCTCAACAGTTGGCGAACCTGGCTCGAGGCGGCACGATTGCTCGCGCCCAAACGGCTGCTCAGGTCGCGACCGCTGACAGCGACGTCAGCAATCGCCTGACTCAGGCATTCAGTCACCCGCTCCAGATCAGCAGCGGTGGGCTGTTCAATCTGCTCCACCGACAAGGTTTCCCAGAGCAATCCAAGGCTGGCATAGCTGTCGATGTCATAGGCCATCGGCGGCACACTGGCGGCCAGGGCTTCAAGTTCTTCGACGCTGCGCAACGTCACGCGCGCGGCCGATGCCTTGCCCATGGCATGCACCATCACCCCCGGATCCCGCAGCGCGATCAGCCGGTTGGCCTGGTAACCATGAGCCAGAAACGCACCCGACATCGCCTTGCCCACCAACAACCCGATCACCGCGTGACCAGCCAATCGAGCGCGGGCGTAACTGTCTGCCGCACCCGCCAACGCCTGGTGAATGCCGAGCGCTTCTTCGCGTCGGCCGTAGGCCTGACTGGGCACATCGACAATAGCGATCACCGCGCGTTTGTGCGGTGTGTCCTGATCGGCTGCGATGACTTCATCCACAGCCTTGGCCAGCCCCCACCCTTCCAGCAGGCCGACTTCGCCATTGCGGGCGCGCACAAAACGGTTGTCGGGATCGGCCACAACGGCAATGAACCGAACAGTTTGATCACCCATTACGCCATCAGCGACCTTTAGCGAGGGCGGCAAACCTTCAACCGATTTTGCGCCGGCACTCAAGGCCTCGAACCAGTTCAAGCCTCGCACTGAATAGGAACTCATGAGCGCTCTCCTTGATACAGATCGCGAACCGTCGCCGGCTCGATTTGCGGTACCGCGCCCAGACGGGCCAGGCGTTGCAGAAACCGTTCGGCCTGATGGCTGCGCGGTTGTGCCGGCAACCCTTGCTTGAGCAATTGACTGACGTGTTGCTGGATCTGCTCGACGTCGTCGGCGACGTAGCGGTCTACCAGACCGCTGGCGAAACGTTGCTCGCCGCCGGTCAGGCTCCAGATGAAAGGACGATCACGTGAGTCGTATTCCTCAAGTCCCGCTTCCTGTTCGATCACTTGCGGACCGTTCAAGCCAAGCCGTGCTTCGCGCGTCACCACCAGATAGCTGCAGAGCCCGGCGGCAATCGACATCCCGCCAAAGCATCCGACGCTGCCCGCCACGACGCCGACGACAGGCTGGTACTGCTGAAGATCGACAATGGCCGCGTGAATATCGGCAATCGCGGCCAGACCGAGGTTGGCTTCCTGTAACCGCACGCCCCCGGTTTCCAGCAGCAATACAGCACGGGTCGGCGTGCCCTTGCGGTTGTCTTCGGCCGCCAGTTCCATTGCGCCGGCAATCTTGGCCCCGCCGACTTCCCCCAGGCTGCCGCCCTGGAATGCGCCTTCGATAGCGGCGATGACCACGGGTAATCCGCCGAGGCTGCCCTTGGCGATAACCACACCGTCATCGGCTTGTGGCACCACGCCCTGGCGCGATAACCACGGCGACATGACGCGTTGGAAGGGGTCGAGCAGTTCGCGAAAAGTGCCGGCATCGAGCAAGGCTTTCGCCCGTTGTCGCGCGCCGAGTTCGACGAAGCTGTGTTTGTGGGCAAGCGCTGCGTTGTCAGTCATGGCCGATCTCCTCAAAGCCTTGCTCCAGACGCAGACGCACCACGCCCGGGGTCGCGCCGAAATCGTGGATATCGATGTCCATCGCCGGGGGTGTCTGGCCTTCGAACATGCGCGCAAACAGATGCTGCCAGCGCTGCTCGCTACCGTTGACAGAGGTCTGAACCTGGATCTTCAACTTGCCCGCCTGACCGGGCTCGATCAGCACTTCCAGATCGCCCGAGCCGACACAGCCCACCAGCGTGCGGCCACGGGGTGGCTGACCGGCGGGGAATTCAAAAGATAAGGTTTCCATCAGGACGCTCCCTGGATAATGCCGGCGCCGGACTCGATGCGATCGAGGAACAGGCAGGCGGCGAGCAGGTCTGCGGCACCGCCGGGCGAGGCATTCAATGCGATAAGTTGTTGGTCGAGTTCATGCAAATGACGGCGACCGGCGAGGCTGGCGCTGCCACCTTTGTCGAGCACCGCTTGGGCGCCAGCCTGCATGGCGTGCAAACCCTGCTCACCGGCGCGGTACAGCACGCAGGTATCGGACAGTTGAGTCATGATCGCCAGCAACGCATCGAGGCGGGCATTCTGCTCGCCGCCTCCAGCGGCACGACTGCGTTTGAGTTGTGGCAACGCGCGGTGAATCACGGCCGGAAAACCCAGCTGCGCTTCTTCACGGGCACCGCGTGCGCCGTATCGTTGGGCGACCTGGGCGCCATGACTCAGGGGGCGCGGCGCGTAACGGTCATCAAGCAGGGCTAATCGCGCCGCTCGCAGGGCCACGCTATGCGGGGTATTGGCTTGAGGCGCCAAAGCGGCGGCTGAGACCAAAAGACCCAAGGCCCAAATAGCGCCACGATGGGTATTCACACCGGCCGTGGTGGTGAGCATGGCGTACTCCCCTTCCCGGCCGATACGCCCGACGGCTTCGCGCAGTTGCACATTCACTTCGCCAAGCTCGATGGCCGCTTCAGCCATTTCCTTGAACGCCGGCCACAACGACAGCGCCGAGGCGTGCATCAGTCCGAGGTGCAAATCGGTGTGAGCGCCATTGCCGCGACGGTCGACCAGCGCCGGTTTCGGCGACAGATCCGCTTCATCGATCAGTGCGTCCACCGCAAGGTCCGCCAGCCGTTCGGCCAGGGTTAAAGGTTTGGGTTGCAGATTGAATGCGTGCATTACCAACTCCTGAACTTGGCGGGCGGGTTGTAGAGGCCACCGGACCATTCCACCAGATCTGCCACGCTTTTCGCCGCCAGCAATTGGCGAGTGGCGTCGGTGCGGCGGATACCGAGATCCTCGGGCAAGGCGATCAAGCCTTCACGGCGCATGCGGGCGGTGTCTTTGGGGTTGTGGCGCAGCCCGATGGTGGTGACTCCGGCGACGGCGGCGATCATCGCCTGACGCTCTTCGAGCGAGCGCGCCTTGTACAAATAAGCGATGCCTTCTTCGGTCAGCAGGTGCGTGACGTCGTCACCGTAGATCATGATCGGCGCCAACGGCATGCCACTTTTGCGCGCGACTTCCACAGCGTCCAGAGTTTCGACAAAGGTCGGTTTTCCGCCCTCCTGGAAGGTCTCGACCATTTGCACCACGAGTTTTTTACCGCGCTCGAGCAGCGCTTCAGGCGCATCGTCGTGGCGCATGTCGAGCCACGCCGGTGTGCCATGGCGACGACCGCGCGGGTCGTGGCCCATGTTCGGCGCGCCACCGAAGCCAGCCAGTCGTCCACGCGTCACGGTGGATGAATGCCCGTCACCATCCACTTGCAAGGTCGCACCGATGAACAGGTCCACGGCGTATTGCCCGGCCAGTTGGCAGAACATCCGGTTGGAGCGCAGAGAGCCGTCGCGCCCGGTGAAGAACACGTCTGGCCGGGCGGCAATGTAGTTTTCCATGCCCAGTTCGGTGCCGAAGCAATGCACGCTTTCGACCCAGCCGCTTTCAATCGCCGGTATCAGTGTGGGATGGGGATTGAGGGTCCAGTTGCGGCAGATCTTGCCCTTCAGGCCAAGGGACTCGCCGTAGGTCGGCAGGATCAATTCGATGGCGGCGGTGTTGAATCCGATGCCGTGGTTGAGCGACTGGACATTGTGTTTTTCGTAGATCCCGCGGATCGCCATCATCGCCATCAGCACATGCACAGGCTTGATGTGCCGCGGGTCGCGGGTGAACAGGGGTTCGATATAGAAAGGCTTGTCCGCCACCACCACGAAATCCACCCAGGACGCGGGGATGTCGACACGGGGCAGTTCGCTGACATCGTCCACCAGCTGATTGACCTGGACGATCACGATGCCGTCGCTGAACGCGGCCGGCTCGATCAGCGCCGGGGTGTCTTCGGTGCTAGGGCCGGTGTAGATGTTGCCGGCGCGGTCGGCCATGAAGCCGGCCGAGAGCACGACGTTGGGAATCAGGTCCACCACCAGCCGTGCATAGAGTTCGATGTAGGTGTGGATGGCGCCGATTTCCAGCAGTCCGTCTTCCAGCAACTGGCTGATGCGCAGGCTTTGGGTGCCGGCAAACGAAAAGTCGAGCTTGCGGGCAATGCCGCGTTCGAACAGGTCCAGATGCTCGGAACGACCGACGCTGGGCATGATCATGTGCAAGTCATGCAGCTTCGCGGGATCAGCCTTGGCCAGGGAACGGGAAAGGAAATCCGCCTGCTTCTGGTTGTTGCCCTCGAGCACCACACGGTCGCCCGGCAGGATCAACGCTTCAAGCGCGGCAACGATCTTGTCGGTGGGAAGGACCACACCGTCGGCCAGATCCTTGACCAACTCCAGACGCCGCTGCTTCTCGCTGCGCCGCCGCGTCCATCGCGAGTCGGGGGATATTGTTGTTGTCATGACCACTCCACGGGTTCGCTATCGTGGGGGTCACCTTAGGAGCGTTGAGTGGGGGCATCAATCAAGCAGAGTGGTGGATAGTTACGGTCAGGGTAATGGTTTGAGATTGGCCTCTCACCCTAGACTTCTCCCCAGAGAGTTGGATTTCGAACACACCTAGTTATCTGTCCTGATAAAGCTCCACGGCAATCATCGACAAGTCCCAAAAAAGGACCTATCAGTCCCTTTTTGGGACTCTTCAACCTTCACCAGCCAAATGGGGATTTGTGTTTAAAAGTTTCTCCGCAGGAGGGTGAGCAGCTACGCAGTCTGGCGTCGCTGCCTACAGCAATGCCAGAACTCGCCGACTGGTGCGGTTTTGCGTTGATCTTTATCGTTTCCGGGTCGCTGCCAATTCAGCGATCGGGTCTGGAAAACCCGAAGAACAGGATCAATGCACATGACATAATGCGGCGCTTTTTTTGCTCCGTAGTTCTAAGTTATGGCGGCTGTGCGTGGGAGACCTTCGGGTCTGCCGGGTTTGATCCTTTCTCGGTTTTTCCAGTCCGCGTACAGCTGCCACCCTTTTCGTCTGGAAAACGAAAAACGGCAGCTCCATCACTACAAGGATCTTTGCCATGTTTAAACCAACTCCCAACCCGCCGGAATCCGACACCGACTCCGAAGCATCCCTCGAAGCTGAAAAACTCAAGGAAGCCGTCGACCGCATCTTTTCCTGCTACTTCCCACCTCATGAAAAACCGGGCAAGCGCCGCAAACATCAACTCTTCAGCGTCTCCCCCGGTATCGACACCGAAGCCCTTCTGGCCAATGCATCCGAAGACCTGCTGTCCATCAGCGCTATTGCTGCCGATCTGGCGGACGATGTGGAAGGCTCACGCCGCTCTGTAGCCTTGGCGCTCAGCCGCATGGCGGATGGGGTGCAGTTGTTGGTGGAGCGGGCGCTGGATCATCACGAGTCTGCGCAGATGAAGGCTCAGGCCAGGGCTTAGCGCAGAAACCCTAGTGGCGAGGGAGCTTGCTCCCGTTCGGCTGCGAAGCAGTCGTAAAACCAATGTTCTCGGTGTACCTGATACACCTCGATTGCAGGTTTTGGGGCCGCTTCGCGACCCAGCGGGAGTAAGCTCCCTCGCCACAGGGATCCGGTCAGACCAGACCCGCACTCACTAGCAGTTCTTCCAGCGCCAGCAAATCCGGCACCTTCGCCACCTGATCCCCCACCTGCACCGCCGCCATTTCCAGCGCGCACAACGGCACATCCACATAGCTCAGCTGACTGTCCAGCTTGTAGGACCTGGGGATCCCTTGTACCAGCAGCGCGATGAACCGCAGCTCCGGCCGCCCGCCCAGAGCGTTGAGGATGACGATCCGCGCACGGTCCCCGATAACGATTTTGCTGCCACACGCCGCTTCGAAACTGAGCAATGGAATGTGCCGATCCCGCCACGTCACTCGCCCCAGGTACCACGGCGGTGTATCCAGATCGAAAGCACCGGGCTGATAGTCGATCAGCTCGGCGACCGCGACGTTGGGCAGGATCAGGTTGCGATCTGCCAGGGGCAGCAGCAGTCCGGTGAGGTTGCTGGTGCGGTGTTCAAGCATGGGGTTTGCTCCACAAGGCGATGCTGTCGAGCAACACCGATTCCTGATACGGCTTGCCCAGGTAGTCATTGACGCCGATGGCCATGGCACGGTCGCGGTGTTTCTGGCCGGTGCGGGAGGTGATCATGATGATGGGCAGGTGCTGCAAACGTTCGTCGGCACGAACCTGTGCGGCCACCTCGAAACCGTCCATGCGCGGCATTTCGATGTCCAGCAGCATCAGGTCAGGCAGGTGTTCTTCGAGCAGGAGCATGGCGTCGACACCGTCCTTGGCCGTGAGCACGTTCATGCCGTGGCGTTCGAGCAGGCGACTCGTCACCTTGCGCACCGTGACCGAGTCGTCGACCACCAGCACCAGCAATGGCTTGTGCGGTTCGACTTCCGCATCGTCAGTGGCCTGAGGGACACGGGCCTGCATGGCGCGCAGCGGCGCCAGCAGATCAAGAATCAGCACCACCCGGCCATCACCCAGAATGGTCGCCCCCGACAAGCCTTTCACGGCCGCAAATTGCGGACCGAGGCTTTTGACCACGATCTCACGAGTCCCGGCCATGGCATCGACCTGCACAGCGATGTGACGCTCGTTGCACTGCACCAGCAACACCGGTAATGGCAGGCTCTGGCCCAACAGTTTCGGGCGAGAGCTGGTTTTGAGCAGCTCACCCAGGTAGCACAATTCATAGTGCTGTCCGGCGTATTTATAAGTCGGCGGATCCAGCCGGTAATGCCCTTCGAGTTCGTTGGGCAGCACGCGAACAATGCCGTCGATAGTGTTCAGCGGGATCGCGTATTGATCCTCACCGCACTGCACCATCAATGCCCGGTTGACCGACACCGTGAAGGGCAGGCGAATCCGAAAATGCACGCCCTGCCCCGGCCGGGAGTCGATGCTCATGCTGCCGCCCAGTTGCCGCACTTCTTCATGGACCACGTCCATGCCGACGCCACGCCCGGAAATCTGGGTGATTTTTTCCGCTGTCGAGAACCCCGGCTGCAGGATGAATTGCAGCACGTCGCGGTCACTGATATCGCTGTCGGGCGCCAGCAAACCCCGCTTGATCGCTTTGCGGCGCACGGCGTCCAGCGGCACGCCGGCGCCGTCGTCGCGGATGTCGAAAATGATGTCGCCACCCTCTCGCGACAGGTCCAGGGTGATCATGCCTTGAGCCGGCTTACCCGCCGCAATGCGTGCTTCGGTGGATTCCAGCCCATGGTCCACCGCGTTGCGCAGCATGTGTTCCAAGGGTGCCGCCATGCGTTCGAGCACATTGCGGTCCATCTCGCCTTCAGCGTTGCCGACGATGAATTCCACGTCCTTGCCCAACTCACTGGAGACCTGGCGGACGATGCGTTTCAACCGCGGCAACATTCGTTCGAACGGCACCATGCGCGTACGCATCAGGCCTTCCTGCAACTCGGTATTGATGCGGCCCTGCTGTTGCAGCAGGTTCTGCGCGTCCTGATTGCGCCGGTCGAGTGTTTCCTTGAGATCGAGCAAGTCGGAGGCGGATTCGAACAACGCGCGTGAGAGTTGCTGCAGTTGCGAATGGCGGTCCATTTCCAGCGGATCGAATTCCTCGTAACCCAGGCGTTCGGCTTCGACCTGCTGCCGGCTGAGGATGCGTCCCTGGGTTTCCGTATCGAGCCGACGCAGCTGATCGCGCATCCGCTCGATGGTGGTTTCCATCTCGCTCAGGGCCACGCGGGCATCGTTGACCTGTTGCTCGATGCGGCCACGGAATATCGACGTTTCACCCGCCAGGTTGACCAGATCGTCGAGCAGTTCCGCCGAGACCTTGACCATGTCCGCGCCGATATCGGGCTGCAGGATCGGCGGTTCGGGCTTGAGCGCGGCGGGTGCGACCACCGCGACGTCAGTCACTGCCGGATGACTGAAATTCCTGATCGCATCAATCAGCCGGTCGGCCGGCGGCAAGGGTTGGCCAGCGCGGGCCGCGTCGAGCATTTGGGCCAGTCGGTCATGGCTGCTTTGCAACAGGGCGAACAACGCCCCGGTCGGTTGCAACACACCCGCGGACAAGCCTTCGTAAAGGGTTTCCAGCTCATGGGCCAGGTCGCCGATGGGTGCGATTTCCACCATCCGTGCCCCGCCCTTGAGGGTGTGCAAATCCCGCAGCAGGGTTTCCACTTCCTGGCGGTTCGACGGTTCCGCCTGCCAGCGCACCAAGGCAGCGCCGGAGTTTTCGATGATGTCGAAACCTTCTTCCAGGAAGATATCGAGCAACTCCGGATCATGGCTTGGCGAATCGCTGACGGGTGTTGTTTGCGCGGCTTCCGCACTGACGACGTTGTGCTGGCGGAACTCACGGATGGCCTCGATCAGCTCATCCGGATTGTCCAACGGCGTGTGACTGTGCAACTGCTCAAGCAGCTGTGCGAGGCGGTCATGGCTGTGCTCAAGCAGCTGCGCCAACACGTCGTTGTGGCTGTAACGGCGGTCTGCCAACCCTTGGTAAAGGCCTTCCAGCTCATGGGCCAGATCGCCCACCGGCTCGATTCCGGCCATCCGCGCACCGCCTTCGAGGGTGTGCAGATCACGCTGCAGAGACAGCAGCGGCGCGGCGTTGTCCGGATCACTCAACCAGCGTTGCAAGGCCTGCCCGGCGCTCTCGAGAATATCGACCGCTTCCTCAAGAAAGATCGAAACGATTGCATCGTCGCGCTCGGCAGGAGATTCGGTCTTCGCCAGTTCGGCGGTGGCACTGCCCAGTTCACGGATGCTCAAGGTGCGGCTGCCGTCGCTGCGAATCAGGCCCATCGCCGAGGGATCAAGACTCTCATCGAGCAAGCCGCGCAAGGCTCGCACTCGCTCCGGTTGAGGGCTGACTTCCTGGCCCGCCGCCAGTTCGTCGAGCATGTTGATCAACGCTTCATGGGCACTTTGCGCTTCGTGAAAAAACCGGTCGCTGACTGCCAGACTGCTTTCTTCCACCGCGCCATACAGGTCGAGCAAGGCTTCGCAGAGTTCATCCACCGGGTGCAGATCAGCCAGGTGCGCGCCTTCGCCCAAGGTGGTCAATTCATCCAGTAGTGCACTGAGTTCCTGGCGCTCGCCCGGATGTTGCTGCCAGCGTTGCAACAGGCTTTCAGCGTCCAGCAGGATGTCCATGCCTTGGGCGAGGAAGTTGTTGATCAGTTGCGGATCACGCTTGATGCGCATCCGGGTATGCGGTGCGTTCAAAAGGGTTTCCAGACGCTCGGCCAGCAGTGCCTGGGTTCTTTCGATCAAGGTACGCGCACCGGGAATGTCAGCCAGTGGATCGATTTTCAGCTGGCGCAATCCGAGCCGGAACAAGCCTTCGGCCTCCAGCAACAACTCGACTTCGTCCAGGTCCAGCGCTAACAGATGCGCCTTGTACTCGCGAGCCAGTTGGTCCAGCGGCGCCGCCAGTTCGGCAATCGGCAAAACGCCGGCCATGGAGGCGCTGCCCTTGAGGGTATGCAAGGCGCGCTGCAAGTCGTCGCTGGCCTGCAAGGGTACATGCTCGGCGGCTTGTTCGAGGAATCGGTTGAGGCTGGCCAGATGGGTTTCGGCTTCGTTGCGGAAGATCTCCAACAGCAGGGGATCGAGCGCGGCGACGTCTTGCACGTCCTCGTCCAGCAGCGGTTCAACGCCCTTGGCCAAGGCATGCGCTCGGGCGGCCAACTGGTCGACATCGTTGCGCTGGCGCTGGGTGTTGCTCGCAAATTCAGCCACCAGTTCCGGCAGCAATTGCATCACATCATCCAGCAGCTGATTCACCGCAGGCCCGGGTTTGACGCTGTGTTCGAGCACGCGATTGAGCAGGTTCTCCACCGCCCAGGCCAGCTCGCCCAACACCAATGCCCGGACCATCCGGCCACTGCCTTTCAAGGTGTGAAAGGCCCGGCGTAATTCACTCAGGGCCGATGTGCTCTCGGGTGTGGCGGTCCAGCGCGGCAAATATTCGCGAAGGGTATCCAGAACTTCTTCAGCTTCTTCGAGGAACACTTCACGCAATTCATCGTCCACCGGCTCTTCGTCCGCGGGTGGCGGGAGCAGACTGCCAGGCGTGTTCAGGGCGGGGGGATTCACGGTGGAAACGGGACTGGCCAATACATCGGCCAAGGTCTGGACCACGTCTGGATCTTCCAGCGCCTGCTGTTCCTGCATCACCTGCGCTTCGCTGGGGCTCAGCACATCTTCCAGCACCGGCACATGCCGCTCGTTGGGGAAGAAACCCAGGACAGCCAGGCCTTTTTGCGCCACGTCGAGCAGGTGCTCCCCCGGAGCCTCCGGGTCATCACTGAGACGCTCCACGTAATATTCGATGCTGGTGATAACGTCGGCGAGGCTGTCCAGTTCCTGCCAGCCGGGCTGGTCCGGGTCCAGCAACAAGTGCTCGCGAATGAAGTGATTGCAGGATTCGATCAGGCTGGCTGCGCGGCTCAATGGAATCATCGCCAGCGCCCCACGCACCTGTGTCAGCAAGGCCGGCAATGGCTGCAAGTGCTGGCGGTCCCAGTCGGCGTCGATGTAGTCGACGATCATGTCCTTGGCCTGTTGCAGGCAGATGCGCGCCTCCCTGATGACGATCTGGTGGATCTGCGTCAGGTCGGTGGTTGGCAAGCGGCTGTCTTCCTGGCTTTCCGGCTCAACGGTGCCGACCATGCCGGACAGGTTGGCTTCGACGTAGAGCAAGGCACCGGCGACGTCCATGAGAACGGCATCGCTGGGTTCGCGCTGGCCTTGAACGAGGCTCAGCACTACCGCCAGTTGATCGATGATGACCTTGCGCGGCTGACCAAATCCCAGCACCGCCAGGGTGTCGGCGATTTGTCGCAGGGGCGACAGCAGGCTTTCGAGGTCCGACGTGTGCTGGCGGTCGCTGCGGACGAACAGGTCCAGGCGCTCTTTCACCCGCACCAGTTCTTCGCAGAGCGCCGCCAGCACCGAGCGCATGGCATCGCGGTCGGGGCCGGCCAACCGGGCGCGTTCTTCGTCGACCATTGCGCTGTCAGGCAATGCGTCGTCCAGTGAGTAGCGATCTTTCATGGTCAGCATCTGCCCGGTGGGGTGGTCGGCTTTGGCAATGTAGAACAGCAAACTCTTGAGCAACTCTGGAGGCGCTGGTTGGTTGATGCCGCGCATGCCCTGTTCGAGCAGGCGCTTGAGTTCTTTGTCCGCGTCCTTGAACAGGCTGCGCAATGCCGGACTGTTAGCAATGGCACCGCCGCGCATGCCTTCGACCAACGCCGAAGCCACTTGCCACAAAGGGCTCAGCGGCGCATCGCCACAGATGCCTTCCAGGCGCGCAAAGACCTTGGCCAGGTAGCCAAGGTGAGTATCGTCCTCCTGCTCGCGCAGCAAACCGACCAGCGCCATCTGCAGCATCTGCCGCAACTTGCGTAATACGTTGGGTAATTCCGCCGGCTCCAGAAGCGCGAGTTCTTCTTCATCCAGCGCGGGCAAGTCCGGCAGTTGCGGGCTGAACAGACTGGTTTCTGACAGCAGGCTCTCGCCACGTGCGCTACGCAAATCATTGATCAGCGGCAGCACTACCAGCGGCAGGTCCCGCCGTGCGCCCTGTACCCGATCGAGGTAGATCGGCAACTGCCCGAGGGCTTGCAACAGCAGGTGGATCGCTTCATCACGATGGCTGACGCGGTTCTGCAACAGCGCCAGGGTCAGCTGTTCCATCTCTTCGGCGAGCAACGCCGCGCCGTAGAACTCGACCATCTGCAGCACGCCATGGACCTGATGGATGCACGCCAGGCATTCACCGAGCGCAGGCGTTGTCTGCTCCTCGTCGATGGCCATGCTTTCCAGGTGAAGAGCCGCCTGCCTCAGCGTTTCGGCAATCTCACCCTTGACCCACTCGAGGGCCACATAGTCGTGCCGATCACCCATAACCACTCCGCTCACTGCCCCTCTCAAAAAAAAGCATACGCCTGTTGGCGCTTCACACTTTATCCGCTGCTTGCGATTTGGCCGCCGGCAAGGTGAAACCGGACACCGAGCGCCGCAGCTGACTGGCCATTTTCGCCAGGTTGCCGATGCTCTCGGCGGTAGCGGTGGAACCTGACGAGGTCTGCGAGGTGATTTGCTGGATTACGTTCATCGTCAGGGAAATCTGTCCGGCCGAAGACGTCTGCTGCTGGGCGGCGTTGGAAATACTCTGGATCAGCGCCGCGAGGGTTTTCGAAACGCCTTCGATTTCTTCCAGGGCCACGCCGGCATCGTGCGCCAGGCGTGCTCCGCGCACCACTTCGGTGGTGGTCTGCTCCATGGAGATGACCGCTTCGTTGGTGTCGGTCTGAATCGCCCGCACCAGGGTTTCGATCTGCCGTGTCGCGGCGGAGGAACGCTCGGCGAGGCGCTGCACTTCATCGGCGACCACCGCAAAACCGCGTCCGGCGTCACCGGCCATCGACGCCTGGATGGCTGCGTTCAAGGCGAGGATGTTGGTCTGGTCGGCAATGTCATCGATCAGGCTGACGATATCGCCGATTTCCTGAGAGGACTCGCCCAGGCGCTTGATGCGTTTGGCGGTGTCCTGAATTTGTTCACGGATGTTGTCCATGCCGTGGATAGTGTTGTGCACCACCTCGTTGCCCTTGTTGGCGATTTCCACCGAACGCTCGGCCACCGCCGAAGATTCCGCGGCGTTGGCTGATACCTGGTCGATGGACTGCGCCATGTCATTGATGGCCGTGGACGCTTCGGAAATCTGCTGGGCCTGATGCTCCGACGCCTGCGCCAGATGCATGGCGGTGGCCTGGGTTTCCTGCACGGCAGCCGCGACCTGGCCGGCCGTCAGGTTGATGGTGGCGACCAGGTCCCGCAGCTGGTCCACGGAATAGTTGATCGAGTCAGCGATGGAGCCGGTGAAGTCTTCCGTCACCGAGGCCGTCACCGTGAGGTCACCGTCAGCCAGGTCTTCGATTTCGTCGAGCAGGCGCATGATCGCGGTCTGGTTGCGCTCGTTCTTCTCGGCCGTTTCCCGCAGCTGACGATTGGTTTCACGCACCATCACCATGCCGATGAGGATGATCGACGCCAGAGCCAGCAGCCCCAGTACGTAGCCGCCGATGGTGTCGGTGGTGCGCCCGCCGGCCAGGTTCTCAAAACCGGTGGCCAGGTGTGAAGCTTCGTCGAGCAGGGTTTGCGACAGGCTGAAAATGTTGGTGGCGGACTCACGGACCTTGAACAGCTCCGGTGAGGTTTCGAGGATTTCATCGACAGAGCCCGAGACAAACTCAAACAGCTCGGAAATCTCGATCAGACGCGCTCGCGCATCGCGGTCTTCGACCTGGCTGACTTTCAGCGCCGGATTGCCCTGAAGCATGCCGTTGAGCACTTGGCCGAATCGCGCTGCGTCACGTCCGAAGATGTCGGCGGCTTGCTGCGAACTTTCATCGCCGGCCAGTACGGTATTCACCGCGCCCAAAATACGCTCGGCCAGCAGCGATTGACGTTGAGCCATCGCGACCTGGGCGGCCGGTGCACCGCGCTGTAGAAGAATCTCGACGACTTTTTCGTACTCGACCTGCAATTGCGGCACGGTTTCGGCCAACGTCGCCGCGACTTGATGCAGCGACAATACGGTCTGTTCGCTGGAGAGAATGGTGTCGGTGTTTTTCAGCAGGCGCTCCCAATCCAGCTGCACGGCGCGCATTTCCGGGCGCACGGTGGACGGCGCCGGCGGCAGTCCGGTGGAGGGATCGCCTTTTTTCAGGTAACTCCAGCGCTGGGCAAAGTCATTGCGTGCATCGCTGAGCAGCTTGAATGCGGCGGACTTGCCGGCGGCGGCTTCGGTGGCGTTTTTGGCAATGCGCTGGGATAGCACGCGCAGTTCACCGGCGTGGCCGATGTACTGTTTGTCGTACGTGGCTTGGGTGTTGAGGTAAGCAAAGTTGGCGAAGAGCAGCATGATGAAGATGATCAGCGCGATGAACAGCACGATGATCTGCGAGCGGCTGCGCGACCCTTCCATTGACTTGCCTGTTTTTGCTTTTGTCATCGGTCCTCGCCTGTTAACCAACCTTTAGAACCGCCAGAGCCCGCTCCCACATGGGTTACAGCGCGACGTGCATGAAGCTTTGGGACTGCACCAACGCAAACGGGCTGAATACCTGCCAGGTCTGCTCACGCTGAAACTGGCCCTGGATGAATGGTGCAATCGTGCCGCCCAAGCCATCTACCGGTTCCAGACTGTCCTGGGCAAAGTGCTGCAAGCCGAAAACCTCATCAACCATCAACCCCGCAAACACATCGCTGTGCTCGATCACCAACACGCGTCGTTGCTTGCGCACCGCCGACAATTCATCACCGAAGAAGCCGCACACATCCATGACAGGCAGCAGTCGGCCGCGCAGGTTAGCGACACCCTTCACCCACGGTTTCACCCCTGGCAACTGAGTGAGCCGCGGCTCGGGCAGAACTTCGCTGACTTCCCTCATGGGCGCGACATACCAGTGCTCGCCCAGGCGGAAGCCGATACCGCTCCAGCTGTCCTGCCGGGTTGGCTGGGACGGCAAGTCCGCTACCAGCAGCCGACAACGCTGATCGATCTGCAGCAGCAATTCGAAGGCAGTCAGTGATTCGGTCATGGCGGTCAGATCAACCGGCCAGCACGCTGTTCAGGGTCTTGATCAGGGTGTCTTCGTCGACCGGTTTGGTCAGGTAATCCTTGGCGCCCTGGCGTGTGCCCCAGACTTTGTCGGTTTCCTGATCCTTGGTGGTGATGATGATGACCGGGATGTGCCCGGTTTCCGGATCCTTGGTCAGCTGACGGGTTGCCTGGAAACCGTTGAGGCCGGGCATGACGATGTCCATCAGCACGGCGTCGGGTTTTTCCTGACGAGCGAGGGCTACGCCGTCGGCGCCGTTCTCGGCTTTCAACACTTCATGACCGTGCTTTTCCAGCATGCCGGTCAGTTTGTACATTTCGGTCGGCGAATCATCGACGATCAGAATACGTGCCATGGTTTTCCCCATTCTTGTCGACGCCAGGCCCGTTGGCCGAGCGTCACTGTGCGTGTCCTACTGCGGCAAAACGGCGGCGAAACCCGGTACATGGGCCTGGATCGCGTTCAGCAGTTCTTCCTTGCTGAAAGGCTTGGTCAGAAACTGGTCGGAGCCGACGATGCGCCCCTTTGCCTTGTCAAACAGGCCATCCTTCGACGACAGCATAATCACTGGCGTGGACTTGAACGCACTGTTGTTCTTGATTAAAGCGCAGGTCTGATAACCATCCAGACGCGGCATCATGATGTCGACGAAGATGATGCCAGGATGGTTGTCGGCAATCTTGGCGAGCGCATCGAAACCGTCGATGGCCGTGATGACCTCGCAGCCCACGTTTTTCAGCAACGTTTCGGCGGTGCGGCGAATCGTCTTCGAATCGTCGATCACCATGACCTTCAAGGCGCTGGAATGCTGATCCATAGTTGCTCTACCGTCGCCTTTGCGAATCAAATTGTCCGTTTCCGGTCCACCGGAGGCTCGAAACCCTTGATACTCAAGGGCCAGTACTGCTTGGCAGTCTTTTTAGCACAGTCTCCAATACCAATCTATCGGCCAGCCTGCGCAGTGGTTTTTCCTTGACCGGGAACACACTCAGCGCCACTCTGACGCCACTTTTATACGGTCCTTTGGCCCCCCAAATTTCGAGGAAAAACCCATGAGCGTTCGCGTCGGGATTGTCATGGATCCTATTGCCGGCATTTCCTATAAGAAGGATAGCTCGCTGGCCATGCTGCTGGCCGCACAGAAGCGCGGCTGGGAACTGTTCTATATGGAACAGCGCGATTTGTATCAGGCAGAAGGCGAAGCGCGGGCGCGGATGCGGCCTCTGAAAGTCTTCGCCAACCCTGAAAAGTGGTTCGAGCTGGAAGCCGAGACTGACGCGTTGCTGAGCGATCTGGATGTGATCCTGATGCGCAAGGATCCGCCGTTCGACATGGAGTTCGTGTACTCCACGTACTTACTCGAACAAGCCGAGCGCGCAGGCGTGCTGGTGGTCAACAAGCCGCAGAGCCTGCGTGACTGCAACGAAAAACTGTTCGCCACGCTGTTCCCGCAGTGCACACCGCCGACCGTCGTCAGCCGTCGCGCCGATGTGTTGCGTGAATTCGCCGCCAAGCACGGCGATGTGATCCTCAAGCCGCTGGACGGCATGGGCGGCACCTCGATCTTCCGTCACCGCGCCGGTGATCCAAACCTCTCGGTGATCCTGGAAACCCTGACGGCACTGGGCACCCAGCAGATCATGGGCCAGGCTTATCTGCCGGCAATCAAGGATGGCGACAAGCGCATCCTGATGATCGACGGCGAGCCGGTTGATTATTGCCTGGCGCGTATCCCGGCCGCCGGCGAAACCCGTGGCAACCTGGCCGCCGGTGGTCGTGGCGAAGCCCGCCCGCTGAGTGAAAAAGACCGCTGGATCGCTGCGCAAGTCGGCCCGACCCTGCGGGAAAAAGGCCTGCTGTTCGTCGGCCTCGACGTGATCGGCGAACACCTCACCGAAATCAACGTCACCAGCCCGACCTGCATTCGCGAGATCGACAATGCATTCGGCACCGATATCGGCGGCCTGCTGATGGATGCCATCGATCAGAAGCTCAAGGCTCGTTGATATAGAACAGCCAGGAAATCACCAACATTGCGTTATCATGCGCGGCCTGTGAAAAACGCGATGTTGGTTTTCTAGTTATGACTCTTCCGTCCGATCTGCCCGCCGAACTCGCCCACCGTGGTGTGCGCCCGGCCGATCGCCTCGGATTTACCCTGTTTCTCGCGGCGCTGATTCACCTGGCCTTGCTGTTGGGCGTCGGGTTCACCATGGTCGAACCCAAGCAGATCAGCAAAACCCTGGAAATCACCCTCGCCACCTTCAAAAGCGAAAAGAAGCCTGAGAAAGCCGATTTCCTCGCGCAGGACAATCAGCAAGGCAGCGGCACCCTGGACAAGAAGGCCATCCCCAAGACCACTGAGGTCGCGCCATTCCAGGACAATAAAGTGCAGAAAGTCACGCCTCCGCCGGCCGCCCAGCCTGAAGCCCAGGAAGCGCCGCCCAAGGCTGCCGTGACAACCGTCGCACCGAAGCCGAAAAAAGCCCCGACCAAAACCGAAGCCCCCAAGACAGACACCAAACCCAAGGTGGCTGCGCCGACGTTCGACACTGAGCAGCTGTCCAGCGACATTGCCAGCCTGGAAGCGGAACTGGCCAACGAACAACAGCTGTACGCCAAGCGGCCACGCATCCATCGCTTGAGCGCCGCCTCGACCATGCGCGACAAAGGTGCCTGGTATAAGGACGAATGGCGCAAGAAGGTCGAGCGTATCGGCAACCTCAATTACCCGGACGAAGCACGCCGCAAGCAGATCTACGGCAATTTGCGCCTGATGGTCTCGATCAACCGCGATGGCTCGCTGTATGAAGTGCTGGTGCTGGAATCCTCCGGGCAACCGTTGCTGGATCAGGCAGCCCAGCGCATCGTGCGGCTGGCAGCGCCGTTTTCACCGTTCAGCGGTGATTTGTCGGACATCGACCGGCTGGAGATCATTCGGACGTGGAAGTTTGCGCGCGGGGATAGGTTGTCCAGTAATTGACACCCACAAATCCCTTGTGGCAGCGGGCTTGTGTGGCGAGGGGATTTAGCGAAACGTCGCACCGGCTCGTTCGGCTGCGCAGCAGTCGTAAAGCTATTGCATGCGTTTGTCAGATCCAACGGAGTTGCAAGCTTGGGGTCGCTGCGCGACCCAACGGGGATAAATCCCCTCGCCACAAACGCCCACTCCCACATTCGAGAGGTGTTGGCTGCCAAATTGCGGCATCCCCAGCTTGTCAGTTCGCCCCTCCAACGCCACACTAGCGCTCATGAAAAACGTCAGCCCCAGCTACCTCAAGCATCACTTCCTGATCGCCATGCCGCACATGGCCGACCCGAACTTTGCCCATACCTTGACCTACATCGTCGAGCACACGGCCAGTGGTGCCATGGGACTGGTGGTCAACCGTCCGCAAGACCTGAACCTGGCGGAGATTCTCGAGCAATTGCGCCCAGACATCGAACCGCCAGCGCTCTGCCGCCACGTACCGATCTTCATTGGCGGACCGGTGCAAACCGATCGCGGATTTGTCCTGCATCCATCAGGACAGAGCTACCAGGCGACCGTTGATCTGGAAGGCGAGCTGTCCCTGTCGACCTCCCAGGACGTGCTCTTCGCCATCGCCGACGGTGTCGGACCTGCGAAAAGCGTGATTGCCCTGGGTTACGCCGGCTGGGAAGCCGGGCAGCTTGAGGCCGAACTGGCCGACAACGCCTGGCTGACCTGCCCGTTCAATGCCGACATTCTGTTCAACACCAGCAGTGAACTGCGCCTTGAAGCAGCGGCCAGGCACCTGGGCATCAATCTGAGTTTGCTGACCAGCCAGGCGGGGCACGCCTGATGGCCCTGCGGTTGATTCTGGGTTTCGACTACGGCACCAAACAGATCGGCGTTGCGGTCGGCCAGGTGATTACCGGCCAGGCTCGCGAGCTGTGTACCCTCAAGGCGCAAAACGGTATTCCCGACTGGAATCAGGTCGAAGCCTTGATCAAGGAATGGAAGCCTGACGCTGTGGTGGTCGGCTTGCCCTTAAACATGGATGGCACGCCAAGCGACATGTGCTTGCGAGCGGAAAAATTCGCCCGCCGCCTGAACGGCCGCTACAACCTGCCCTTTTATACCCACGATGAACGCTTGACGACGTTTGAAGCCAAGGGCGAACGGCGTGATCGCGGCGGCCAAAAAGGCAGTTACCGCGACAACCCGGTCGACGCCATCGCCGCCGCCCTGCTGCTGCAAGGCTGGCTCGACGAAAACAGCGCCCTGTTCGAATCCTGATCGCACCCAATCCTGAAGAGCCGTTAGCCCGTCTCTCTTAGCTACAACCCGAGCCATGACATGACGCACACCCGGCTCGGGCCCAAGAAGGAGCAACCATGAGCCTGCCCAATCCCGCCGAACTGATCAGCCAGATGGCGATCCGTCTGAAGGCGCACCTGGAACACCGCGGCATCAGCGAACCCCGTTACATCGGCATTCGCACGGGCGGCATCTGGGTCGCTCAGGCGCTGCTTGAAGAGCTGGGCAGCGATTCGCCCCTCGGCACCCTGGATGTTTCCTTCTACCGCGATGACTTCAGCCAGAACGGCCTGCACCCACAAGTACGGCCGTCCGCGCTGCCCTTCGAGATCGAAGGCCAGGACCTGGTGCTGATCGACGACGTACTGATGAGTGGCCGCACCATCCGCGCCGCGATGAACGAACTGTTCGACTACGGCCGTCCAGCCAGCGTGACCCTGGTTTGCCTGCTGGACCTGGACGCCGGCGAGCTGCCGATCCGCCCGAATGTGGTTGGCGCGACGTTGTCACTGGCCGCCCACGAACGGGTGAAGCTGTCCGGCCCGTCGCCGCTTGTGCTTGAACTGCAAGACCTCGCCCTTTAATTCGCCCTATTGAGAGTCCCCTCGCGATGACGCCTCTAGACACCAAGCGCCCGCTGCAGCTCAATGATCAGGGCCAGCTGCGCCACTTCCTCTCGCTCGACGGTTTGCGCCGCGAGCTTCTGACGGAAATCCTCGACACCGCCGACTCGTTCCTTGAAGTCGGCGCCCGGGCGGTGAAGAAAGTACCGTTGCTGCGCGGCAAGACCGTCTGCAACGTGTTCTTCGAGAACTCTACCCGCACCCGCACCACCTTCGAACTGGCCGCTCAGCGGCTGTCGGCGGACGTGATCACCCTGAACGTGTCCACATCGTCGGCGAGCAAGGGCGAAACCCTGCTGGATACCTTGCGCAACCTGGAGGCCATGGCCGCCGACATGTTTGTCGTGCGTCACGGTGATTCCGGCGCGGCGCACTTCATTGCCGAGCATGTCTGCCCACAAGTGGCGATCATCAACGGCGGCGACGGCCGTCACGCCCACCCGACCCAGGGCATGCTCGACATGCTGACGATCCGCCGACACAAGGGCGGTTTCGAAAATCTCTCGGTAGCCATCGTCGGCGACATCCTGCACTCGCGGGTTGCGCGCTCGAACATGCTGGCGCTGAAAACCCTGGGTTGCCCGGACATCCGCGTGATCGCGCCGAAAACCCTGCTGCCGATTGGCGTCGAGCAATACGGCGTGAAGGTCTACACCGACATGACCGAAGGGCTCAAGGACGTCGATGTGGTGATCATGCTGCGCCTGCAGCGCGAACGCATGACCGGCGGCCTGCTGCCAAGCGAAGGCGAGTTCTACCGCTTGTTCGGCCTGACCACCGCACGCCTGGCCGGGGCCAAGCCGGATTGCATCGTCATGCACCCGGGGCCGATCAACCGCGGGGTGGAAATCGAGTCAGCGGTGGCCGATGGTCCGCACTCGGTGATTCTCAATCAGGTGACCTACGGGATCGCCATTCGTATGGCCGTATTGTCGATGGCCATGAGCGGACAGACAGCGCAACGTCAATTCGAACAAGGCCAATTCGAGCAGGAGAACGCCCAGTGAAGCTCAGCATTCTCGGCGCACGCGTGATCGATCCAGTCAGTGGCCTGGATCAAGTGACTGATATCCACGTTGAAGCCTGCAAAATCGTCGCCATTGGCGCCGCGCCTGCCGGTTTCGTCGCGGTCGACACCATCGATGCACAAGGCCTGGTGGCCGCCCCGGGTCTCGTCGACCTGAACGTCGCCCTGCGCGAACCGGGCTATAGCCGCAAAGGTTCGATTGTCAGCGAAACCCGCGCCGCTGCAGCTGGCGGCGTGACCAGCCTGTGCTGCCCTCCGAAAACCAAGCCGGTGCTGGACACCTCGGCAGTCGCCGAACTGATCCTCGACCGCGCTCGTGAGGCTGGCAACGCCAAAGTCTTTCCAATCGGCGCTCTGAGCAAAGGCCTGGAGGGCGAACAGCTTGCGGAGCTCGTGGCACTGCGCGATGCCGGTTGCGTCGCCTTCGGCAACGGCCTGGACAGCTTCCGCAACACCCGCACCCTGTGCCGGGCGCTGGAATACGCGGCGACGTTCGACCTGACGGTGATCTTCAACTCTCAGGACCATGACCTGGCTGAAGGCGGCCTGGCCCATGAAGGCCCGACCGCCAGCTTCCTCGGCTTGCCGGGTATTCCGGAAACAGCAGAGACCGTGGCCCTGGCCCGGGATCTTCTGCTGGTCGAGCAAAGCGGCGTGCGCGCGCACTTCAGCCAGCTCACCAGCGCTCGCGGCGTGGCCCTGATCGCTCAAGCCCAGGCGCGCGGACTGCCGGTAACCGCCGATGTCGCCTTGTACCAGTTGATCCTGACCGATGAAGCGCTGATCGATTTCAGCAGCCTCTATCACGTCCAGCCACCGCTGCGCACACGCGCCGACCGTGATGGCCTGCGTGACGCGGTGAAGTCAGGGGTGATTTCGGCGATTTCCAGCCATCACCAGCCCCACGAGCGAGACGCCAAACTGGCACCGTTCGGCGCCACCGAGCCGGGTATCAGCAGCGTTGAACTGCTGCTGCCGCTGGCGATGACGCTGGTAGAGGATGGTTTGCTGGATCTGCCAACGTTGCTGGCACGCTTGAGCGCCGGACCGGCCGAGGCATTGCGTTTGCCTGCGGGCAAGTTGGTGGTGGGCGGGGCAGCAGACATTGTGCTGTTCGACCCGGCGGCCTCGACCGTTGCGGGCGAGACCTGGCTGTCCAAGGGCGATAACTGCCCGTTCATTGGGCACAGCTTGCCGAGTGTTGTGCGTTACACCCTGGTGGATGGGCGAATCAGCCATCAGGCTTGATACCGGGTTGCCCCAATCGCTAGCAGGCTAGCTCCCACACTGGATCTGTGAACCACACAAATCCTTTGTTAGAGCCAGGGGATCTGTGAACCACACAAACCCCCTGTGGGAGCCTAGGGATCTGTGAGCAACACAAATCCCCTGTTAGAGCCAGGGGATCTGTGAACCACACATATCCCCTGTGGGAGCCAGCCTGCTGGCGATGGCTTACTGGAAAGCGCCTCTGTTCTGCGCATTGCGAATCGACACCTGATCATTCAGCGTCCAGAAGTCATACAAAACCCCCAGGAAGAACAACCCGCCCGTCACCAGGTACAGCAACCCGCTGATCCACTTCCCCTGATACATCCGGTGCACACCGAACACACCCAGGAACGTCAGCAGAATCCACGCCACGTTGTATTCGATTGGCCCAGCGGTGAAACGCAGGTCTGCCTCACGGTCCATGGCTGGAATCAGGAACAAATCGATCAGCCAGCCGATACCCAGCAAACCGAAAGTAAAAAACCAGATCGTCCCGGTCACCGGCTTGCCGTAATAGAAGCGGTGAGCCCCGGTGAAACCCAAAATCCACAGCAGGTATCCGATCACTTTGCTGTGGGTGTCTTGATGTGGAACGGGGTGTTGATAGGTGTTCATGAATGACCTCGAATCACACGATAGATAAATATTCTTTAAATCTTTGTGACTTTTTTACAGGTGGCCGACGTATGGCAAGTGATACCTTCACTCCCGCCAAAGCCTTATAACACCAGACTTCTGTCCGACAATCGCGTCAATTTGCCGCTTATTTGGTTCCGTTGCCCCCAGGTTGAATCGACCAACGGGCCAAAAAAGGACAAAAAAGCTGTTATAAAGTTGCGCGTTCACCTATATGAGCCTTGCCTAATGCGTCCATTTTTCAAGACATGGCTAACCATTTGCCTGTTAATGCCACTGGCCGCCCACGCCACCAATCGTGAGCAACGTCTTCCAAACGTTAATGGTTACACCCCAAAATCCCATGTTTCTGCTCCTTCGAGCAAAAACAAGAAAACCGCCAACCGCGCACCGCAACTGACCAGCAAAAGCAGCCTGGTTCCGCCGATGGCGAGCAAGGAAAGCAGCAATGTGCTGAGCCGTGCCGTCAACGTCCTCGGTACACCTTATCGTTGGGGCGGCAGCAGCCCAAGTAAAGGGTTCGATTGCAGCGGTCTGGTGAAATACGCATTTAACGATGCCACTTTTGACCTGCCACGTACTTCAAACGCCATGGCCAGTGGTCATGGCGAGAAAGTCGATCGCAAGGATCTGAAGCCGGGCGACCTGATTTTCTTCAACATCAAGAGTCGCCGGGTCAATCATGTTGCCATCTACCTGGGCAACGACCGCTTCATCCACGCACCTCGTCGTGGCAAGTCGGTGAGCATCGATACGCTGAACAAGCCGTATTGGGAAAAGCACTACGTGGTTGCCAAGCGGGTTCTGCCGAAAGAGAAGAGTGGTCTTCAGGTGGTTCAGCGATAAATTAAAGCAAGATCAAAAGATCGCAGCCTTCGGCAGCTCCTACAGGAGATAGGTTTCTCCCTGTAGGAGCTGCCGCAGGCTGCGATCTTTTGCTTTCAACTTCTCAGAAATTATCCGGCGACCGCGCTTTCTCCCGCGCATGCTCGCGACTGATCAAGCCCTTGGTCACCAGCTCCTTCAAGCACATATCCAGCGTCTGCATCCCCAGATTCCCGCCGGTCTGAATCGACGAATACATCTGCGCCACCTTGTCTTCGCGGATCAGGTTACGGATCGCCGATGTCCCCAGCATGATTTCATGCGCCGCGATCCGCCCCCCGCCCATCTTCTTGACCAGTGTCTGCGACACCACCGCCAGCAATGACTCGGACAGCATGGACCGCACCATCGACTTCTCATCCCCCGGAAACACGTCCACCACGCGGTCGATGGTTTTCGCCGCCGACGTCGTGTGCAACGTGCCAAAGACCAGGTGACCGGTCTCGGCGGCGGTCAGCGCCAGGCGAATGGTTTCCAGGTCGCGCATTTCGCCCACCAGAATCACATCCGGGTCTTCGCGCAGTGCCGAACGCAGGGCGGTGGCGAAACTGCGGGTATCACGGTGGACTTCACGCTGATTGATCAGGCATTTGCGTGATTCGTGGACGAATTCGATAGGGTCTTCGATGGTGAGGATGTGGTGGTGGCGATGATTGTTCAGGTGATCGATCATTGCCGCCAGGGTCGTGGACTTGCCGGAGCCTGTCGGGCCGGTCACCAGCACCAGGCCACGAGGCGCCTCGGTAATCTTGCGAAACACCTCGCCCATGCCCAGGTCTTCCATGCTCAACACCTTGGAAGGAATGGTCCGGAACACGGCGCCTGCACCGCGATTCTGGTTGAAGGCATTGACCCGGAAGCGTGCTACGCCGGGTGCTTCGAAGGAAAAGTCGGTCTCCAGATGCTTCTCGAAGTCCACGCGCTGGGTGTCGTTCATGATCGCGTAGATCAGCTCCTGCACCTGCCTGTGGTCCAGTGCAGGCAAATTGATGCGCCGCACATCGCCGTCGACGCGAATCATCGGTGGCAACCCGGCAGACAGGTGCAAGTCGGACGCGCCCTGTTTCGCGCTGAAGGCCAGCAGCTCAGTGATATCCATAGCGCTCCTCAATTCCAGTAGAATGCCGCCAAACCACAGACCCTGGCGCCTCTTGAATGTCCACGATAGCAGACAACATCGCTCAGGTTAGTTCACGCATCCACGCTGCTGCACAGGCCGCGCAACGCGATGAGCACAGCGTTCAGCTGCTGGCCGTGAGCAAAACCAAGCCAGCCGAAGCCTTGCGCGAAGCGTATGCCGCCGGGCTTCGCGACTTTGGCGAGAATTACTTGCAGGAAGCCTTGGGCAAACAGCTCGAATTGGCCGACCTGCCCTTGATCTGGCACTTCATCGGCCCCATTCAATCGAACAAGACTCGCGCTATCGCCGAGCACTTCGCCTGGGTGCACTCTGTGGATCGTTTGAAAATCGCACAACGCTTGTCCGAACAACGTCCTGCCGATTTGCCTCCACTCAATATCTGCATTCAGGTCAACGTCAGCGGTGAGGCCAGCAAGTCTGGCTGCACACCGGAAGACCTTCCGGCCCTGGCCAAAGCCATCAGCGAGCTGCCACGGATCACGTTGCGCGGGTTGATGGCGATTCCCGAACCGACTGAAGACCGCACCGCCCAGGACGCAGCTTTTGCGGCCGTGCGGGACCTGAACAAAAGCCTGCAAGACAGCCTGGGCTTGCCGCTCGACACGCTGTCCATGGGCATGAGCCATGACCTCGAGTCCGCCGTTACCATGGGCGCCACCTGGGTTCGCATCGGTACAGCCCTGTTTGGCGCTCGCGACTATAGCCAGCCACAACGTGGTTGATTCCCCTCTATATAAGGACCTGACATGAGCAAGACTCGTATTGCCTTTATCGGTGCCGGAAACATGGCCGCCAGCCTGATCGGCGGCCTGCGTGCCAAAGGTCTGGATGCCACGCAGATCCGCGCCAGCGATCCGGGCGCCGAAACCCGCGCTCGTGTGAACGCCGAGCACGGCATTGAAGTATTCGCGGACAACGCAGAAGCCATTCAAGGCGCGGACGTCGTCGTACTGGCGGTCAAGCCCCAGGCGATGAAGGCCGTGTGCGAGGCGATTCGTCCGAGCCTCAAGCCCAATCAACTGGTGGTCTCGATTGCTGCCGGCATCACCTGCGCCAGCATGAACAACTGGCTTGGCGACCAACCAATCGTGCGTTGCATGCCCAACACCCCGGCGCTGTTGCGTCAGGGCGTGAGTGGTTTGTTCGCCACCGAACACGTCACGGCCGAGCAACGCGAGCAAGCGCAAGAACTGCTCTCTGCCGTCGGCATTGCCCTGTGGCTGAACGAAGAGCAGCAGCTGGACGCGGTAACCGCGGTGTCCGGTTCGGGCCCGGCTTACTTCTTCCTGCTGATAGAAGCCATGACCGCCGCAGGCGTGAAACTCGGCCTGCCAGCTGAAATCGCCGCGCAACTGACCCTGCAGACCGCGCTGGGCGCTGCTCACATGGCTGTCGCCAGCGATGTCGATGCTGCTGAATTGCGTCGTCGCGTCACGTCGCCTGCGGGCACTACCGAAGCCGCCATCAAATCGTTCCAGGCCGGCGGTTTCGAAGCCCTGGTAGAAAAAGCACTTGGCGCCGCTGCGCACCGCTCGGCCGAAATGGCCGAACAACTGGGTCAATAAGGAGCCTTACATGATTGGATTGAACACTGCAGCGGTCTACGTGCTGCAAACCCTCGGCAGTCTGTACCTGCTGATCGTGCTGCTGCGCTTCGTGCTGCAACTGGTGCGTGCGAACTTCTACAACCCGCTCTGCCAATTCACAGTGAAAGCCACCCAGCCGCTGCTCAAGCCGCTGCGCCGGATCATCCCGAGCATGTTCGGGCTGGACATGTCTTCGCTGGTGTTGGCGATCCTGGTGCAACTGGCACTGATGGCCCTGACGCTGCTGCTGACCTACGGCACCACCGGCAACCCGCTGCAACTGGTGATCTGGTCGCTGATTGGCGTCACCGCGCTGTTCCTGAAGATTTTCTTCTTCGCCCTGATCATCAGCGTGATCCTGTCCTGGGTCGCACCTGGCAGCCATAACCCTGGCGCCGAACTGGTCAATCAGATTTGCGAGCCGGCCCTGGCGCCGTTTCGCAAGATCCTGCCGAACCTGGGTGGCCTGGATATCTCGCCGATCCTGGCCTTCATGGTGCTCAAGTTGATCGACATGCTGGTGATCAACAACCTCGCTGCCATGACGATGATGCCGGAAATCCTGCGCCTGCTGATGTAACACGCAGGCTCACAGAGGCATATTCATCGCGAGCAGGCTCACTCCCACATTGGAAAGCATTCCAAAGGGGAGTCAGGCTGCTTCCACAGGAAAATACATTCCAAGGTGGAGTCAGGCTGCTTCCACAGGGAATACATTCCAATGTGGGAGTGAGCCTGCTCGCGATGGCTGCGCCTCGGCGCTGACTGAATGAAATCAGGCCCGCCCTTTGCTTGCCGCTAACCCCACCGGTCTTTAGACTTACGCCTCATTTCAACGAGAGCAGGGTCGATGCCAACTGCCTTTCCCCCCGATTCTGTTGGTCTGGTGACGCCGCAAGTGGCGCACTTCAGCGAAGCCCTGGCCCTGGCCTGTGGTCGTTCGCTCCCGGCTTATGACCTGATCTACGAAACCTACGGCGCGCTGAACGCCACGGCGAGCAACGCCGTGCTGATCTGTCACGCCTTGTCTGGCCACCATCACGCCGCCGGCTTCCACAGCCCCGACGACCGCAAACCCGGTTGGTGGGACAGCTGCATCGGCCCCGGAAAGCCGATCGACACCAATAAGTTCTTCGTGGTCAGCCTCAATAACCTTGGCGGTTGCAATGGCTCTACCGGCCCGAGCAGCATCAACCCGGACACCGGGAAACCGTTCGGCGCCGATTTCCCGGTACTGACCGTGGAAGACTGGGTGCACAGCCAGGCACGCCTGGCGGACCGGCTCGGCATCGGCCAATGGGCGGCCGTGATCGGTGGCAGCCTGGGCGGCATGCAGGCGATGCAATGGAGCATCACCTACCCCGAACGCATTCGTCATTGCCTGGCCATCGCCTCGGCTCCAAAGTTGTCAGCGCAGAACATTGCCTTCAACGAGGTCGCCCGCCAGGCGATCCTCACCGACCCCGAGTTCCACGGCGGTTCGTTCCAGGAAGCGGGTGTCATCCCCAAGCGTGGCTTGATGCTGGCGCGCATGGTCGGACACATCACCTACCTGTCCGATGACTCCATGGGCGAGAAATTCGGCCGGGGCCTGAAGAGCGAAAAGCTCAACTACGACTTCCACAGCGTCGAGTTCCAGGTCGAAAGCTACCTGCGTTATCAGGGTGAAGAGTTCTCAGGGCGTTTCGACGCCAACACCTACCTGCTGATGACCAAGGCCCTGGACTACTTCGATCCGGCCGCAAACTTTGACGACGACCTGGCAAAAACCTTCGCCAACGCACAGGCCAAGTTCTGCGTGATGTCATTCACCACCGACTGGCGCTTCTCCCCTGCCCGCTCGCGGGAACTGGTGGACGCCCTGATGGCGGCCAAAAAAGACGTGTGCTACCTCGAGATCGACGCTCCGCAAGGCCATGACGCCTTCCTGATTCCGATCCCGCGTTATTTGCAGGCGTTCAGCAACTACATGAATCGAATCAAATTGTGAGAAAGCCATGAGAGCCGATCTGGAAATCATCCAGGAATGGATTCCCGCCGGCAGCCGCGTGCTCGACCTCGGCTGCGGTGATGGCGAATTGCTGACCTGGCTGCGCGACAACAAGCAAGTCACCGGCTATGGCCTGGAAAACGACCCGGACAACATTGCCGAGTGCGTGGCCAAGGGCATCAATGTCATCGAGCAGGACCTGGACAAGGGCCTGGGCAACTTTGCCAGCAACAGCTTCGATATCGTGGTCATGACGCAGGCGCTGCAAGCGGTGCATTACCCGGACCGAATCCTCGACGAAATGCTGCGCGTGGGTCGCCAGTGCATCATCACCTTCCCGAACTTTGGCCACTGGCGCTGCCGCTGGTACCTGGCCAGCAAGGGCCGGATGCCGGTTTCCGATTTCCTGCCGTACACCTGGTACAACACGCCGAACATCCACTTCTGCACCTTCGGTGACTTTGAAGAGCTGTGTCGCGAACGTGAAGCCAAGGTCATTGATCGACTTGCCGTGGATCAACAGCATCGCCACGGGTGGGCCAGTAAGCTATGGCCTAATCTATTAGGTGAAATCGGTATCTACCGCGTCAGCAGCCCGGGGCTGCAAGACCACAAGGTCGCGGTCTGAAACACGACATTTCCAGGAGAACGAACATGGGTCGTCTAGCGCTGTTTTTACTTACCGCCTGCCTGAGCGTGACTGCCATGGCCGCCGACGTCATCAAGGGCGACCGTCAGGAAACCTTTGGCGACGTGACGGTGCACTACAACACCTTCAACTCCACCTTCCTGACGCCGGACATCGCCAAAGCGGCCGAGCTGGTGCGCAGCAAGAACCAGGGTGTGATCAACGTGTCGGTGATCAAGGACGGCAAGCCGCTCATCGCCCAGGTCAACGGGACGGTCAAAGACCTCACCAGCCAAAGCGTTCCGCTGAAATTCAAGCAGATTACCGAGCAGGGTGCGGTCTACTACATCGCGCAATACCCGGTGGATCAGCAGGAAATTCGCACTTTCGAAATCAAGGTGCAGAACGGCGATAAAATCCACACCATCAATTTCAACCAAGAGCTTTTCCCCGGCGAATGATGAACTTCACGCAACTCGTATTGGCCAGCCACAACGCCGGCAAACTCAAGGAACTCCAGGCCATGCTCGGCGAGTCGGTGCAATTGCGCTCGATTGGCGAGTTCAGCACTGTCGAGCCTGATGAAACCGGGCTGTCGTTCGTCGAGAACGCCATTCTCAAGGCCCGCAATGCCGCGCGCATCTCCGGTCTGCCGTCGCTGGCCGATGATTCGGGCCTGGCGGTGGATTTCCTTGGCGGTGCGCCGGGTATCTATTCGGCGCGTTACGCTGACGGACAGGGCGATGCGGCGAACAACGCCAAGCTGCTCGACGCCATGAAAGACGTGCCTGACGCCGAACGCGGTGCGCAATTCGTCTGCGTGCTGGCGTTGGTGCGTCATGCGGATGATCCGCTGCCGATCCTCTGCGAAGGCCTGTGGCATGGCCGCATCCTGCGGGCCGCCAGCGGTGCGCACGGGTTTGGCTATGACCCGCTGTTCTGGGTGCCATCGCGTGATTGCTCCAGCGCCGAGCTGAGCCCGAGCGAAAAGAACCTCATCAGCCACCGCGCCCGTGCAATGGATCTGCTGCGCCAGCGTCTAGGCCTGATATGACCCATGAATCATCCGCGTCGCCGCTGATCTTCGGCGGCGCCGCGCAATCGCCTCGGGCCGCACTCCCCGTGCTGCCGCCCCTGGCGCTGTACATCCACATCCCGTGGTGTGTGCGCAAATGCCCTTACTGCGACTTCAACTCCCACACGGCGAGCCCTGTGCTGCCGGAGCAGGAGTACGTCGACGCACTGCTGGCCGACCTCGATCAGGACCTGCACGCCGTCTATGGCCGTGAACTGAGTTCGATCTTCTTCGGTGGCGGCACGCCGAGCCTGTTCAGCGCCGAGGCGTTGGGCCGTTTGCTTGAAGGTGTCGAGCAACGGATTCCGTTTGCCAGCGACATCGAAATAACCCTGGAAGCCAACCCGGGCACGTTCGAGCAGGACAAATTCGTGGCGTATCGGGCTCTCGGTATCAATCGCCTGTCGATCGGCATCCAAAGTTTTCAGGAAGAAAAACTCAAGGCTCTGGGGCGGATTCACAACGGTGATGAAGCGGTACGAGCCGCTGGCATGGCGCGTCAGGCCGGGTTCGACAACTTCAACCTGGACTTGATGCACGGGCTCCCCGATCAGTCCCTGGACGATGCGCTGGCCGACCTGCGTACCGCCATTGCCTTGAAACCCACTCACCTGTCCTGGTATCAGCTGACCCTGGAACCCAATACGGTGTTCTGGAACCAGCCGCCGACGCTGCCGGAAGACGACACGTTGTGGGACATCCAGGAAGCCGGTCAGGCACTGTTGGCCGAGCACGGTTACGCGCAATACGAAGTCTCGGCCTATGCGCAACCCGGCCGTGCAGCGCGGCATAACCTCAATTACTGGAGTTTTGGCGACTTCATCGGCATCGGTGCCGGCGCCCATGGCAAGCTCAGCCATCCGGACGGTCGCATCGTTCGTACCTGGAAGACCCGCTTGCCGAAGGACTACCTCAACCCGGCCAAAAGCTTCAAGGCAGGGGAAAAAGCGCTGACCAATGACGAGCTGCCATTCGAGTTCCTGATGAATGCCTTGCGCCTGACCGAGGGCGTGGAATCGCGGCTGTATCCGGAACGTACGGGTTTGTCCGTGGAAAGCCTTGCCGAAGGCCGGCTCGAGGCAGAACAAAGTGGCTTGTTGCAGGTCGAACCGTCACGCCTGGCGGCCACCGAGCGCGGCCAGCTATTTCTCAATGACCTGCTGCAGAAATTTCTGAGCTGATTTCAGACTTAAGGGACAACGAATGGATTTGATACTCGACCTGCTTGCCACGGTGTCTCGCTGGAGCCGTAGCAACCTCTCGGAAATCGCCCTGGCGCTGGTGGGTTGTTTGCTGGTGTTGTTCGGTGCGGATTTCAAAGGCTGGGTTGAACAACGCCTAGGCAGCGTCGCCGGCGCCCTGCGCGTGCCGATGATGGCGTTGCTGTGCATGGTCGGCAGCGGCGCGGCATTGATCTACGCCACGCCGTGGATCGTCAAAGGCCTGAGCCAGTTCAACAACTACAGCCTGGCACCGGTGTTGGTGGTGGTGTTGGTGCTTATCGGTGTGGTCGCCGACCGGCGCTGAATTTTCAGCAACACCCAAAAACAACTGTAGGAGCTGCGGCACGCTGCGATCTTTTGATCTTCAGAATCAAGATCAAAAGATCGCAGCGTGCCGCAGCTCCTACAGTGGACGCGTAGGGCTCAGGACTGTTTTTCGAACTTCAAATCCCAAACGCCATGCCCAAGGCGTTCGCCGCGGCGTTCGAACTTGGTGATCGGGCGCTCGGTCGGACGCGGGACGCATTTGCCGTCTTCTGCCAGGTTGCGATAACCCGGTGCAACGTTCATCACTTCCAGCATGTACTCGGCGTACGGTTCCCAATCCGTGGCCATGTGCAGCACACCGCCGACCTTCAACTTGCTGCGTACCAGTTCGGCGAAAGACGCCTGAACGATACGACGCTTATGGTGACGGCTCTTGTGCCACGGGTCCGGGAAAAACAGCATCAGCCGATCGAGGCTGTTGTCCGCCACGCACTGGTTGAGTACTTCGATCGCATCGCAATCGTAGACCCGCAGGTTGGTCAGTCCCTGAGTCAGGACGCCATTGAGAAGCGCACCAACACCCGGACGGTGAACCTCCACGCCAATGAAATCCTGTTCCGGCGAGGCTGCGGCCATTTCCAGCAGCGAATGGCCCATGCCGAAACCGATTTCCAGCGAGCGTGGTGCAGAGCGCCCAAACACCTGATCGAAGTCCACCGGGGCATCGGCCAGCGGCAGCACGAACAGCGGTGTGCCTTGCTCCAGACCTTTCTGCTGGCCTTCAGTCATGCGACCGGCGCGCATCACGAAACTCTTGATGCGGCGGTGTTGGCGCTCGTCGCCTTCTTCCGGCTGGATAGGCGTGTCGTTCGATTCAGTCATCAATGGCTCTTACTTGATCAGACCATCCAGCGGCGAAGAGGCGCTGGCATAGAGTTTTTTCGGCATGCGACCAGCGAGGTAGGCCAGACGGCCCGCGACGATGGCATGTTTCATGGCTTCAGCCATCATGATCGGCTGCTGGGCATGGGCGATGGCCGAGTTCATCAGCACCGCTTCACAACCCAGTTCCATGGCGATGGTGGCGTCCGAGGCGGTACCCACACCCGCATCCACCAACACGGGAATCCTGGCTTCTTCGAGGATGATCTGCAGGTTGTACGGATTGCAGATTCCCAGGCCCGTGCCGATCAGGCCGGCCAGCGGCATCACCGCGATAACGCCGATTTCCGCCAGTTGACGGGCAATGATCGGGTCATCGCTGGTGTAGACCATCACGTCGAAGCCTTCCTTGACCAGCACTTCGGCGGCCTTGAGGGTTTCGATCACGTTGGGGAACAGGGTTTTCTGGTCCGCCAGCACTTCCAGCTTCACCAGGTTGTGCCCGCCGAGCAGCTCACGGGCCAGGCGGCAAGTGCGCACAGCCTCGGTAGCGTCGAAGCAACCGGCAGTATTAGGCAGGAAGGTGTAGCGATCCGGCGAAAGGACTTCGAGCAGGTTCGGTTCACCCGGATTCTGGCCAAGGTTGGTGCGACGCACGGCGAAGGTGACGATTTCGGCACCCGAGGCCTCGATGGCCAGACGGGTTTCTTCCATGTCGCGGTACTTGCCGGTGCCTACCAGCAAACGCGACTGGTAAGTACGACCGGCCAGGACGAAGGGCTTGTCGCTACGAACGTTGCTCATGGGAAATCCTCTGTTGGGGTGAGGTTCTTGCGAAATTCTGTGCCCTTGCGGACCCGGTGACTAGCCGCCGCCGATGGCGTGTACCACTTCGACTGAATCGCCGTCGTTGAGCGTGGTCTGTTCATGCTGGCTGCGCGGGACGATGTCCAGATTGAGTTCGACCGCCACCCGGCGTCCGGTCAATTCCAGACGGGTCAGCAGGGCCGCAACGGTTTCACCGTCGGGCAGGTCAAGGGATTCGCCGTTCAACTGAATGCGCATACCGAATGCCGCCATCATTTTTAGGGGCTGGCATTCTAGCCCGATCAGACTTGGCGACCCAAGCCATTCGTCTTGAAATGCTCCCCCCTGTTGGACCTACCGCTGACTGCGATCTTTTGATCCTGTTCTTTAAAGATCGGAAGATCGTCCGAGCGCGGCCCGGGTCTGCGGCAACTCCTGCGGGACAAGTTCAGGCTATTTGGCAATGTCCCGGATCAGCTCAACCTCCAGGCAGCGAGCCCGAGGCAGAACCAGCCGACCAGGAAGGCCAGACCACCAAACGGTGTGATGATTCCTAGCTTGCTGACGCCCGTCATGGTCAACAGGTACAGGCTGCCGGAAAACAGCAGAATGCCGATGCAGAACGAGGCGCCTGCCCAGTTGATCAAGCGACCTGGAATCTGTGTGGCCAGCAAAGCCACGCCCAGCAACGCCAAGGTGTGCACCAGTTGATAGGTGACACCGGTGTGGAAAATCGCCAGGTACTCGGGCGTCAGCCGGTTTTTCAGGCCATGGGCCGCAAACGCCCCCAGGGCGACACCGGTGAAGCCGAAAAAAGCGGCCAGCATCAGAAAGCCACGCAGCATGAAGAACTCCAGTCATTCTCGATCAACAGGGTCTGTATAATGGCCCGCTCAATGGGTTCGGCCAAGCCATCTCTATGCTGCGTTTATTTCTACGACGATTTACCAAGGCCGTACTCTGGTTCGCGGGCGGCAGCGTATTGCTGGTGCTGATCTTTCGCGTCGTGCCGCCCCCCGGAACGGCTTTGATGGTCGAGCGCAAGGTCGAATCCTGGTTCGACGGCGAACCCATCGACCTGCAGCGCACCTGGAAACCCTGGGATGAAATCTCCGATGACCTGAAAGTGGCGGTCATTGCCGGTGAAGACCAGAAATTCCCGGAACACTGGGGGTTTGATTTTGGCGCGATCCAGAAAGCCCTTGCCCATAACGAGCTTGGCGGGTCTATTCGCGGTGCCAGCACCTTGAGTCAGCAGGTGTCGAAAAATCTGTTCCTGTGGTCTGGCCGCAGCTGGCTGCGTAAAGGGCTCGAAGCCTGGTTTACCGGCTTGATCGAAGTGCTCTGGCCCAAGCAGCGGATTCTTGAGGTTTACCTGAACAGCGTCGAATGGGATGAGGGCGTGTTTGGTGCGGAAGCCGCAGCCAGGCATCATTTTGGCGTCAGCGCCAAAGGCCTCAGCCGTCAGCAATCTAGCTTGCTGGCTGCCGTGTTGCCAAATCCTCGGGTGTGGAGCGCGAGCCATCCAACTAACTATGTTGCGCGGCGGGCAGGCTGGATTCGGCAGCAGATGAGCCAGCTGGGGGGCGATAGCTACCTGGTGGGGCTGAACGATTCCCGTCGGGCGCCTTGGGCGCAGTAACCCGCCAGCTTTCCCCTGTAGGAGCGAGCTTGCTCGCGATGGTCGTGAACGAAAACCCGTAAACCCAGTTACCCAGCGGCGCCCTTTGGTTTTTCGCGAGCGAGCTCGCTCCTACAGGGATCAGGGCTTGAGCAGGTACAAAAAAAAACGCCCCGATCAATGATCGGGGCGTTTTTTATTGCCGGTTCGCCGGTTAGGCAGCAATCGACAATTTGAGCTTGTTCATCGCGCTTTTCTCAAGCTGACGAATACGCTCGGCCGACACGTTGTACTTCTGCGCGAGGTCGTGCAGCGTGGCTTTCTCTTCAGCCAACCAGCGCTGATAGAGGATGTCACGGCTACGGTCGTCCAGCACTTCCAGCGCTTCGTGCAGGTTATGGTTGGAGTTGTCGCTCCAGTCGGCATCTTCCAGTTGACGAGCCGGATCGTACCGGTGGTCTTCCAGGTAGTTGGCCGGCGATTGGAAAGCACTGTCGTCGTCCGCTTCCGCAGCCGGGTCGAATGCCATGTCGTGGCCGGTCAGGCGACTTTCCATCTCACGCACTTCCCGCGGCTCTACGCCAAGGCTTTCCGCCACACGGTGGACTTCCTCGTTGTTCAGCCAGGCCAGACGTTTCTTCTGGCTGCGCAGGTTGAAGAACAGCTTGCGCTGAGCCTTGGTGGTCGCCACTTTCACAATGCGCCAGTTGCGCAGGATGAACTCGTGGATTTCCGCCTTGATCCAGTGCACGGCAAAGGACACCAGGCGCACGCCCATTTCCGGGTTGAAGCGCTTCACGGCTTTCATCAAGCCGACGTTGCCTTCCTGGATCAGGTCAGCCTGAGCCAGACCGTAGCCGGAATAGCTACGGGCGATATGTACAACAAAACGCAGGTGGGCGAGCACCATCTGCCGAGCCGCCCCCAAATCCTGCTCATAATAGAGACTCTCGGCCAGTTCACGCTCCTGCTCCGGCGTCAGCAATGGAATGCTGTTCACCGTGTGCACATAGGCTTCCAGGTTCGCGCCTGGGACTAGAGCATATGCAGGTTGCAAAGAATTGGTCATACGAAAAAACCTCCGACTTACAAACTCGTGCAGTTCAGCACTGCGAAAATTGACCGGAAACCGAAGAACAAGTTCCCATAAACGCTGAAAGGTCAATACGAGCAAAATGATATTACTTTGGCGCAAGCTCCCGCAGGTGGCGTGCGACTGCAATCCATGCACCGATATACCCCAACAGCACAGCGCCAAGCAAGAGAGACAGACCGTCGGCTACTGGCACTCCCGCCAGCGCAAAATTACTGCCGTACAAACCAGCCAGTCCGACGACTGCATCGTTCAGCCAGTCCAGGCCGAACGCCAGGACGCCCCATGAAAAAATCCCCGCACCGAAGCCATACAACGCACCCATGTACAGAAAAGGTCTGCGCACATAACTGTCAGTGCCGCCGACGAGTTTAATCACTTCTATCTCTGTGCGGCGGTTTTCAATATGAAGACGAATGGTATTGCCTATCACCAAAAGTAATGCAGAAACCAGAAGCACGGTCAGGCCGAAGACAAATCGGTCACCCAGCTTGAGAATCGCCGCCAAACGTTCGACCCAGACTAGATCAAGTTGCGCCTGCTGTACCTTCGGCAACTCGGAAAGTTTTTGTCTCAATGCTTCAAGCGCGGGCTTGTCGACTTCGTTGGGCGTCACCAGAACCACGCCCGGCAAGGGGTTTTCCGGTAGCTCCTTGAGCGCGTCACCCAGACCGGACTGCTGCTGGAACTCTTCCAGCGCCTGATCACGGCCAACGTATTCGGCCTCCGCGACACCGGGCATGCCCTTGATCTGCTCGCGCAGCGCTTCACCCTCGGTCGGGCTGGCGTCGAGTTGCAGGTACAGGGAAATCTGCGCTGCACGCTGCCAGGACCCGCCCAGCCGCTCCACGTTGTTTAGCAAAAGTGACAGGCCCATGGGCAAGCTGAGGGCAACCGCCATCACCATGCACGTAAAGAAGCTGCCGATCGGTTGCTTGCCCAATCGACGCAAGCTGTCCAGCAAGCTGGCGCGGTGGCTCTCGACCCAGGCACGAAACAATGTCGCGAAATCCGGACCATCATCATCGTTACGTTTCTTCTTCTGCGGCTGCGGGTCGGCGGCCTTCGGGGCCACGCGCTCGGAAACCTTGGGGGTGCGTGTCGCACTCATACGCCGGCCTCCCCGTCGCCGATCAATCGGCCACGCTGCAGGGTCAGCATGCGATGACGCATGCGGGCGATCAGTGCCAGGTCGTGACTGGCGATCAACACGCTGGTACCCAGGCGGTTGATGTCTTCGAACACGCCCATAATCTCGGCCGCCAGACGCGGGTCGAGGTTACCGGTGGGTTCGTCCGCCAGCAGCAACGCCGGACGGTGAACAATGGCCCGGGCGATGCCCACCCGCTGCTGTTGGCCGGTAGACAGGTCACCCGGATACAGGTCGGTCTTGTCCGACAGCGCCACGCGCTCCAGAGCCGAATCCACACGCTTGACGATCTCGGCCTTGGACAGGCCCAGGATCTGCAATGGCAACGCGACGTTGTTGAACACCGTGCGATCGAACAGCAACTGGTGATTCTGGAACACCACCCCAATCTGCCGCCGCAGGAATGGAATCTGCGCATTGCTGATGGTGGCCAGATCTTGCCCGGCCAGCAGCAATTTACCTGTGGTCGGACGCTCCATGGCCAGCAACAGGCGCAACAGCGTGCTTTTACCGGCGCCGGAATGCCCGGTTACAAACAAGAATTCACCCCGACGAACTCGAAAGCTCAGCTCATGCAAGCCGACGTGACCGTTCGGGTAGCGCTTACCGACCTGTTCGAAACGAATCATGAACGCTCCCGCTCGGCAAACAGTGCCTGGACAAAGGGTTCTGCTTCAAAAGTACGCAAATCGTCGATGCCTTCACCGACGCCAATGTAGCGAATCGGTAAACCAAACTGCTTGGCCAGGGCAAAAATCACCCCGCCTTTGGCGGTGCCATCGAGCTTGGTCAGTGCCAGACCAGTCAATTCAACGGTCTGGTTGAACTGTTTAGCCTGGCTGATCGCGTTCTGACCCGTGCCCGCGTCGAGGACCAACAGCACCTCGTGGGGCGCATCAGCGTCGAGCTTGCTGATCACCCGACGAACCTTTTTCAGCTCTTCCATCAGATTGTCTTTGGTGTGCAGACGACCGGCGGTATCCGCGATCAGCACGTCGATGCCACGAGCCTTGGCGGCCTGCACGGCATCGAAGATAACCGAAGCGGAATCGGCACCGGTGTGCTGGGCGATGACCGGGATCTTGTTGCGCTCACCCCAGACCTGCAATTGCTCGACCGCCGCCGCACGGAAGGTGTCGCCTGCGGCGAGCATGACTTTCTTGCCTTCCAGCTGCAGTTTCTTGGCGAGTTTGCCGATGGTGGTGGTCTTGCCGGCGCCATTGACGCCGACAACCAGAATCACGAACGGCTTATTCTGCGAGGCAATTTTCAGCGGCTGTTCGACAGGCTTCAGCATTGCAGCCAGTTCAGCCTGAAGGGATTTGTACAGCGCATCGGCATCAGCCAGTTCTTTGCGCGCAACCTTTTGGGTCAGGCGCTGGATGATCACCGAGGTGGCTTCCACGCCGACATCAGCGGTCAGCAAACGGGTTTCGATGTCTTCGAGCAACTCGTCATCGATGATTTTCTTGCCCAGGAACAGGCTGGCCATCCCCTCGCCGATACTGGCGCTGGTCTTCGACAGGCCTTGCTTGAGGCGGGCGAAGAAACCGGCTTTGGTTTCTTCAGTGCGCGCAGGTTCAGCTGGGGTTTCGACCGGTACGACAGGCACTTCAACAGCAGGAGCAGGAACCGGAGCAACGATCGGCGCAGGCTCAGGCGCTTGAACCACCGGAGCGGCGGGCGCAACGAACGCAGGGATGACAGGTTCCGGGGCAACAGGCGCAGGCTCGGCCACAACCAAAACAGGCTCGACGATTGGCTCAATCACTGGCGCCTGGACAGGCTCAGGCGTAAATGAAGTTGGCGCAGGGATCGGTGGCGTCACGTGCGGCGCCACATCATCCTCGACCAGCGCCACCGGCTCTTCCGCCACTGGCAGCGTCAGCCACGGCTCGGCAGCTGGCTTCGATGGCTCAGCCACCACTTCCGGCTCAGCCTCAACCACTGGCTGAAGTACCGGCTCGGCTATCGGCAGGACAATCGGCGCGGGCTCTTCTTCTATTAAAGGCGCAGGCGTTGGCTCAGGAATGGGCTGTGGCTGTTCGACGACGGGTTCCTGCGGCTTTTTGCGCAGCCATCCGAACAGGCTTTTCTTCTCACCAGCCGCAGCTGGGGTCTTCTTGTCGTCGTTGGAACCAAACATGGAGGACGGCTATCTCACGGTAGCGACGCGCCTAAGGGCGCCCCGGCAAATAAATATTCGATGCAGAACAGACTGCGATTGATCCAGCTTGTTCACGCGCAACATTTTGTCGAGGTGCCAACGGCACCTCAAAGGTCGACTAATACGAAGGACTGGAACGGCATCGTCGGCGAAAACGCAGAGTTTAGCTGACAAACTCAAAGTTCACGCCGCAAACCCAAACAACCTGCTGACCGATCAAAGGCCTTATAGGCGTGGCCGCCAGTAAAACGGATCAGTATCCTAGCACCCTCTCGCCCGCTGACGCTAAGACCAAGCGGGCAGCCCAACAGGTTTAAAAACGAATGAATGCTCTAGCCCGCCGCGCTGCAGGCCTGCTGCTCAGCACAGTTTGTCTGCCACTTTCAGCCTTGGCTGCCGACCCGCAACCCACCCACGAATTCACCCTTGATAACGGCCTGAAGGTCGTTGTGCGCGAAGACCATCGTGCCCCCGTCGTGGTTTCCCAGGTCTGGTACAAGGTCGGCTCCAGCTACGAGACCCCAGGCCAGACCGGTTTGTCCCACGCCTTGGAACACATGATGTTCAAGGGCAGCGAAAAAGTCGGCCCCGGCGAAGCGTCGCTGATCCTGCGCGACCTCGGTGCCGAAGAGAATGCCTTCACCAGCGACGACTTCACCGCGTACTACCAGGTACTGGCCCGTGACCGTCTGGGCGTGGCGTTTGAGCTCGAAGCCGACCGCATGGCCAGCCTGCGCCTGCCGGCTGACGAGTTCGCCCGCGAAATCGAGGTCATTAAAGAAGAACGCCGCCTGCGCACCGACGACAAGCCGATGTCCAAGGCGTACGAGCGCTTCAAGGCCATGGCCTATCCGGCCAGCGGTTACCACACGCCGACCATCGGCTGGATGGCTGACCTGGACCGCATGAAAGTCGAAGAACTGCGCCACTGGTATCAATCCTGGTACGTGCCGAACAATGCCACCCTTGTGGTGGTCGGCGACGTGACCCCGGACGAAGTGAAAACCCTGGCCCAGCGCTATTTCGGCCCGATCGCCAAGCGCGACGTGCCGCCCGCTAAAATCCCGCTTGAGTTGGCCGAGCCTGGCGAACGGCAGATCACCCTGCACGTGCAGACTCAATTGCCGAGCCTGATGCTGGGCTTCAACGTACCGAGCATCGCTACTGCTGAAGACAAACGCTCGGTAAACGCCTTGCGCCTGATTTCAGCCCTGCTCGATGGCGGCTACAGCGGACGCATCCCGACTCAGCTGGAACGCGGCGAAGAGCTTGTGTCCGGTGGCGCGTCGAGCTACGACGCCTATACCCGTGGCGACAGCCTGTTCACCCTGTCGGCAACGCCCAACACTCAGAAAAACAAAACCATCGCCCAAGCCGAAGCCGGCTTGTGGAAACTGCTCGAACAGTTGAAAACCACCGCGCCGACTGCCGAAGAACTGGAACGCGTGCGCGCTCAAGTTATCGCCGGCCTGGTCTACGAGCGCGACTCGATCACCAGCCAGGCCACTGCCATCGGTCAATTGGAGACCGTGGGCCTGTCCTGGAAGCTGATGGACACGGAACTCGCCGACCTGGAAAGCGTGACCCCGCAAGATATCCAGAACGCCGCCAAGTTGTACTTCACACGCGAACGTCTCAGCGTCGCCCATGTACTGCCATTGGAGACGACTCATGAGTGAGCGTAAAAAACCACGCGTAGCCCTGATCGGCTTGATCGTTGTCGCCCTGATCGGGTCCGCCGTCGCCTACCTGTTCCGGCCCGACGAGTCGACCGCCAGCGAAGCCCTCGACAAAGCCAAATCCAGCCAAAAGCTGCAATCGCTGGCCGAACTCGACGGCAAAGCCCCAAGTCATCGCACACTCAACGTGCAAACCTGGAACACGGCGGAAGGCGCCAAGGTGATGTTCGTCGAAGCCCGCGAGCTGCCGATGTTCGACATGCGTCTGATCTTCGCCGCCGGCAGCAGCCAGGACGGCAACGCACCGGGCCTGGCGTTGCTGACCAACGCGATGCTTAACGAAGGTGTTGCGGGCAAGGATGTCGGCGCCATCGCCCAGGGCTTCGAAGGCCTGGGTGCAGATTTTGGCAACGGCGCGTTCAAGGACATGGCGCTCCTTTCGCTACGCAGCCTTAGCGCGGCGGATAAACGAGAGCCTGCGCTGAAACTGTTCTCCGAAGTCGCGGGTCAACCGACCTTTCCGGCCGACTCCTTCGCGCGCATCAAGAACCAGATGCTCGCCGGCTTCGAATATCAGAAACAGAACCCCGGCAAACTGGCGAGCCTGGAGCTGATGAATCGCCTGTACGGCGATCACCCTTACGCGCACTCCAGCGACGGCACGGCGAAATCCATACCGGCTATCACGCTGGCGCAGCTCAAGGCGTTTCATGAGAAAGCCTATGCCGCCGGCAACGTCGTGATCGCATTGGTGGGGGACCTGTCCCGCGCGGAAGCCGAGGCCATTGCTTCGCAGGTTTCCAGCGCGCTGCCAAAAGGCCCGGCCCTGGCAAAAATCCCGCAACCAGCTGATCCGAAGGCCAGCGTTGGTCATATCGAATTCCCGTCCAAACAGACCAACCTGATGCTCGCGCAACTGGGCATCGACCGGGACGATCCGGACTATGCCGCACTGTCCATGGGCAACCAGATCCTCGGCGGCGGTGGCTTCGGCACCCGACTGATGAGCGAAGTGCGCGAGAAGCGCGGCCTGGCTTACGGTGTCTATTCGGGCTTCACCCCGATGCAGGCGCGCGGCCCGTTCATGATCAACCTGCAGACCCGCGCCGAGATGAGCGAAGGCACGCTGAAACTGGTACAGGACGTGCTCGCCGACTACCTTAAAACCGGTCCTACCGAAAAAGAACTCGACGACGCCAAGCGTGAACTGGCGGGCAGCTTCCCGCTGTCCACCGCCAGCAACGCCGATATCGTCGGGCAACTGGGTGCAATGGGCTTCTACAACCTGCCGTTGAACTACCTGGATGACTTCATGCGCGAGTCCCAGAGCCTGACGGTGGAACAGGTCAAAGCTGCACTGAACAAACACTTGAGCACGGACAAACTGGTCATCGTCAGCGCTGGCCCGACCGTGCCGCAAAAGCCGTTACCGGCCCCATCTGAAAAACCTGCCGAGCAACCGCTCGGGGTTCCGGAGCATTAATGGCCACTCGTGCTAAAAAACCCGTACACAACGTCCACAACGGTGTGAACCAACTTCGTATCATTGGCGGGGAATGGGGCAGCCGCAAGCTGAGCTTCCCCGATGCGCCGGGCTTGCGTCCGACGCCTGACCGGGTGCGTGAAACCCTGTTCAACTGGCTCGCGCCCTATGTCGCTGGCGCCAAAGTGTTTGATCCGTTCGCCGGCAGTGGCGCGCTGTTTCTCGAAGCGTTGTCCCGTGGCGCAGCGATGGGCCAGGCCCTGGACGCCAGCAACATCGCGGTAGCGAGCATCAAGGAACACCTGGGCACCCTGCGCTGCACCACTGGCCAGATCCAGACGGCCGATGCCTTACGCTATCTGGAAACCCAGACCGCGGTTGAATACGACCTGGTATTCCTGGATCCGCCGTTCAACCAGAATCTGCTGCCAACCGTCTGCACGCTGCTGGAAGAGCGCCAATGGCTGGCCAATGAAGCCTGGATCTACACCGAAAGCGAAAATGCGCCTTCTGCCCTGGGCCTGCCCGGTAACTGGCGCCTCCACCGGGAGCAAAAATCCGGGCGGGTGTACTACGCGTTGTGGCAACGTATGGCAGAGATCGCCGGTTAATCGACTGGCCTGAAAAAGGTGCGCACCTTGCTCAAGGCGCGCACCGCTGCATCGAGAACAATTGTGCCCCCTTCTTCAGAACGATTTTCCCCCGCCTTCGGCCTTGGCAACCCGCACCTGCAGACCTTGTGGGGACCGCTATGGCGCAAAACCACACACATCACTCGGGAGCGTGAGCGCCTGTGGCTCGAGGATGGTGACTTCCTCGACCTGGACTGGCACGGCCCGCACAGTGCCGATGCGCCGTTGGTATTGGTGCTGCACGGTCTGACCGGTTCATCGAACTCGCCGTACGTGGCCGGCGTGCAAAAAGCGCTGGCGGCCCAAGGGTGGGCGAGCGTGGCGCTGAACTGGCGAGGCTGCTCGGGCGAACCGAATCTGCTGCCGCGCAGCTATCACTCCGGGGCCAGCGAAGACCTGGCCGAAACCATCAAGCACCTGCGGGCCAAACGGCCGCTGGCACCCTTGTATGCGGTGGGTTACTCGTTGGGCGGTAATGTCCTGCTCAAGCATCTGGGTGAGACGGGCAGTGAAAGCGGGCTGCTCGGCGCGGTGGCTGTGTCCGTGCCTTTTCGTCTGGATCAGTGCGCCGACCGTATCGGCCAGGGATTCTCAAAGGTCTATCAGGCGCACTTCATGCGCGAGATGGTCGGCTACATCAAGAACAAGCAGCGCCAGTTTCAGCATGATGGCCGGGAGGATGGCATCGCAGCGTTAGCGGCCCTTGGTTCGCTGGAAAACATGCGCACCTTCTGGGATTTCGACGGTCGGGTGACCGCGCCACTACATGGTTTCGTTGATGCCGAGGATTACTATCGCCGTGCTTCAAGCCGATATTTCCTGAGCGAGATCCGCACACCGACGTTGATCATTCAGGCGGCCGACGACCCCTTTGTGTTCCCGCACAGCCTGCCGCAAGCGGACGAATTGTCCGCATGCACTGAATTCGAATTGCAGGCCAAAGGTGGGCATGTCGGCTTTGTGGATGGCACGTTCCGGCGGCCGGGTTACTACCTGGAAAGACGCATCCCGCAGTGGTTGGCCAACCATTAAAAGATCGCAGCCTCGTTCCACTCGACAGCTCCTACAGGTGGGCGCATAACCCTGTAGGAGCTGTCGAGTGGAACGAGGCTGCGATCTTTTGATCTGTCACTCGCCTTTCGCAATGCCCCGCGCAGGCTCGTTGATCCACTCGCTCCACGACCCTGCATACAACGCACCCAACGGATATCCCGCCAGGCTCAACGCAAACAGGTTATGGCAAGCCGTCACGCCAGAACCGCAATACGCCACCAATTCCGCCGGCGAGCGCTCACCGAGCTTCGCGGCGAATCGCTGCTTGAGCTGATCGGCCGGCAGGAAACGCCCGTCGCTGTCCAGGTTGTCGGTGAACGCCGCACATTGCGCGCCAGGAATATGCCCAGCGACCGGATCGATCGGTTCCACCTCACCTTTGAATCGTGGCAACGCGCGGGCATCGAGCAACGTCAGCGATGGCTGGCCGAGACGCTGTTGAAGCTCTTCGGCGGTCAGGGTCAACGAATCGTCCGGCGCTCCAGTGAAGGTACCGCGCTTGTTATTGCAGGCATCCAGGCTCAGTGGCAGACCCGCCGCGTGCCAGGCTTTTAGCCCGCCATCCAGAATGAACACACCGTCACGTTTGCCCAGCCAGGCCAGCAACCACCAGGCGCGTGCCGCAAAGGCGCCGGGGCCGTCGTCGTACAAAACCACGTCGCTGTCGGCATTGATGCCGAAGGATTGCAGCCGTTCGATCAGGTCTTCAGGCTTCGGCAACGGATGGCGCCCGGTCACGCCTTTGACCACCGTCCCACTCAAATCACGTTCCAGGTCGGCAAAACTCGACCCGGCAATATGCCCTTCGGCATAGCTACGCTGACCGTAATCGGGGTCTTCAAGGGCGAAACGGCAATCCAGGATCACCAGCCCCGGCTGCTCCTTTTTCAGGTCCAACGCTTGCGGGCTGATCAACTGCGCAATAGGCATAACAGGCTCCTGTGATTAAAGCGGTTCTGATTCCGGCTGCACTTCTTCCAGCGCCTGACCCAGCGGCACGTAAAACTCCTCATACAACGCGTTGACCGCGTCGCGCGCCTCATCCGTGACAAAACCGGCTTCAAGCACCAGCACCTGATACACGCCACGCTTGATGGCTTGCTCGCTCAAGTGATTGGAGTTTTCCCGCGTGGTGCACAGAAAACGCACCCACGACGTGAGGATGATCCAGGCATTCAGGGTCAGGGATTCGATCTGCACCTTGTCCATGCGCAGGATGCCGGCGTCGACGAAGGCGGCGTAGATGTGCGTGCCGTAAATCAGGCAGCGCTGGGAAAAGCGCCGATAACGGGCGGCCAGTTCCGGATCGCTGTCGAGCAAGTGCTCGAGGTCGCGGTGTAGAAACCGGTAGCGCCACATCGCCGCGAGCAGTTCCTTCAGATAGAAGCGCTTGTCCTCCACCGTCGAAGCACGGCCCTGGGGCGGGCGCAGGAAGCTGTCCACCAGGCTTTCATACTCGCTGAACAGCACGGCGATAATCGCCTGCTTGTTAGGGAAGTGGTAGTACAGGTTGCCCGGAGATATCTCCATGTGGGCGGCAATGTGATTGGTGCTGATGCTGCGTTCGCCTTGCTGATTGAACAGCTCCAGGCTGTTCTGCACGATGCGCTCGCTGGTTTTTATTCGAGGGGCCATGGCTTGAGCTTAAATTCAGAGTGCGATGAAGGGCATCTTACGACCTATCCACGATGGGATAAAACAAAGCTGCGCCAGGATGTCATTTGACTTTATAGAGCATAGACTCTAAAAAGTGTTTCAGTACAATAAAAATCCGGAGCTGGCCATGACCGCTGACATCGCTTACCTGCAAGACTTACAGCAGCCGCTGGATGAACTTCGAACCCTGTTCGACGCTCAGCGCGCCGCCTACGCAGCCAACCCGATGCCGCCGGCAGCCCAGCGCCAGCAATGGCTCAAAGCACTGCGGGACCTGTTGAGCGACGAACGCCAGGCACTGATCGACGCCATCAGCCAGGACTTCAGCCACCGCAGCGCCGATGAAACCCTGCTCGCCGAACTGATGCCAAGCCTGCATGGCATTCATTACGCCAGCCAGCACCTCAAAGGCTGGATGAAAGCCTCGCGGCGAAAAGTCGGGGTTGCCTTTCAGCCCGCATCGGCCAAAGTCGTTTATCAACCGCTGGGTGTGGTCGGTGTGATCGTGCCGTGGAACTACCCGCTGTATCTGGCTATCGGGCCGCTGGTGGGGGCGCTGTCGGCAGGCAATCGGGTGATGCTCAAGCTGAGCGAATCGACACCCGCCACCGGATTACTGCTCAAGGAACTGCTGGGCCGGATTTTTCCACAGGACCTGGTCGGCGTCGTCCTGGGCGAGGCTGACGTCGGCGTGGCGTTCTCCCGGCTACCTTTTGATCACCTGTTGTTCACCGGTTCCACCAGCATCGGCAAACATGTGATGCGTGCGGCGGCGGAAAACCTGACGCCCGTGACCCTGGAACTGGGCGGCAAATCCCCGGCTATCGTTTCCCACGACGTCCCGCTCAAGGACGCTGCGGAACGCATCGCTTTCGGCAAAACCCTCAATGCCGGACAAACCTGCGTGGCCCCGGACTACGTATTGGTACCGGAAGCGCGCGTCGGAGCGTTCGTCGAAGCTTATCGTCAGGCAGTGCGTGGGTTCTATCCGACACTGACCGACAACCCGGACTACACCGCGATTATCAATGACCGACAGCTGGCCAGGCTCAACGGCTACATCAGCGATGCCACCAGCAAGGGTGCGCTGCTGATTCCGTTGTTCGACCAGGGTCAGGCGCGCCGCATGAGTCATAGCTTGCTGCTTAACGTCAGCGACGACATGACCGTGATGCAGGACGAGATCTTCGGTCCGTTGCTGCCGGTTGTGCCTTACACCGACCTTGATGAAGCCTTTGCCTACATCAACCAGCGCCCGCGCCCACTGGCGCTGTACTACTTCGGCTACAACAAGCGCGAACAGAATCGCGTGCTCCACGAAACCCATTCCGGCGGTGTCTGCTTGAACGACACGTTGCTGCATGTCGCCCAGGACGATATGCCGTTCGGCGGGATTGGCGCTTCCGGGATGGGGCATTACCACGGCCATGAGGGTTTCCTGACCTTCAGCAAAGCCAAGGGCGTGCTGATCAAACAGCGCTTCAACGCGGCGAAGCTGATTTATCCGCCGTACGGAAAAGCCATTCAGAAACTGATCCAGAAGTTGTTTATTCGCTAACGATCATCACCGCCGGGTAATAAAAACAATGAGCCCCAGCCTTTCCGATACACCCGCCCTGTCACGACGCGGGCTGCTTAAATTCAGCCTGGGCGCCAGCGCCTTTCTGGCTACGGCTGGATTGGGCGCGAGCCTCAGCGGCTGCTCCTCAAGCACCCCCGCCAGCGGTTTCGTCATATTGCGTCGCGGTGACCTGCTGTTTTTACGGGCGCTGATCCCGGTGATGCTCGACGGCGCGGTGACCGCCGAACACATGCCGGCCGCCGTCGATAGCACCCTCAAGACCTTGGATAACGGCCTGAATCACCTGTCGCCGGAAATGCTCAAGTTGACTCAGCAGCTGTTCGATGTACTCGGAATGTCGGTCACTCGCGGACCGCTGACCGGGATCTGGGGAAGTTGGGAAAACGCCAGCGCAGATGACATTCGGCAGTTTCTCCATCGCTGGGAAAACAGTTCTTTAAGCCTGTTGCGCATGGGGCACAGCTCGCTGCTGCAATTGGTGATGATGGCCTGGTACAGCCGGCGGGAATCCTGGGCGCATTGTGGGTATCCGGGGCCGCCTGCCGTTTGAAACCGTGGCGCCCCCATCGTCGGAATGCCGCCACACCACCGAACTTAAAATAATAACGAGAACCTGAACATGCCCGTACCCGATCCGTTCCGTGAAGGCCTGGCCCGCGGCTGGAAAACCTACAATGGCGCGCAACTGACCCAGGACCTGCCCCTCGAAGCCGACGTGGCGATCATCGGCAGCGGCGCGGGCGGCGGCACCACCGCAGAAATCCTCAGCGCTGCAGGCTACAAGGTATTGCTCATCGAAGAAGGCCCGCTCAAGACCAGCAGCGACTTCAAAATGCTCGAAGACCAGGCCTACACCAGCCTTTATCAGGAAGGTATCGGTCGCATGAGCAAGGACGGCGCCATCACCATCCTTCAGGGCCGCGCAGTCGGTGGCACCACGCTGATCAACTGGACATCGAGTTTCCGCACCCCTGCCCCGACGCTCGACCACTGGGCCAAGGAACACGACGTCAAAGGCCATAGCCCGGCCGAGATGGCGCCGTGGTTTGAAAAAATGGAGCAGCGCCTGGGGGTTGCCCCGTGGATGGTGCCACCCAACGCCAACAATGACGTGATACGCAAAGGCTGCGAAAAACTCGGCTACGCCTGGCATGTGATCCCGCGGAATGTGCGTGGCTGCTGGAGCCTCGGTTACTGCGGCATGGGCTGCCCCACCAATGCCAAACAATCGATGCTGGTGACGACCATTCCCGCGACCCTCGAAAAAGGTGGGGAACTGCTGTATCTCGCCCGCGCAGAGAAACTGTCGATCAAGGATGGCAAAGTCACCGGCCTCACGTGCGTCGCGATGGATGATCGTTGCGTCGCGCCAACCGGCAAAACCATCACGGTCAAGGCCCGGCATTACGTGTTGGCCGGCGGCGGAATCAACAGCCCCGCCCTACTGCTGCGCTCAGACGCACCCGATCCCCACAAGCGTTTGGGCAAACGCACCTTCCTGCATCTGGTCAACATGTCCGCCGGGGTGTTTGACGAGGTGATCAACCCGTTCTACGGCGCGCCGCAGTCAATTTACTCCGACCATTTCCAGTGGCCGGACGGCGCCACCGGCAAGATGTCCTACAAACTCGAAGTACCGCCATTGCACCCGGCGCTGGCCGCCACCCTGCTCGGTGGCTTGGGCAAGGAAAGCGCGCAACACATGGAAAACCTGCCGCACACCCACGCCATGCTCGCACTGCTGCGCGATGGCTTTCACCCGGACAGCCCCGGGGGCAGCGTCGAACTGCGCGGTGACGACACGCCGGTGCTCGACTACCAGGTTTCAGCCTATGCCTGGGACGGGTTACGCCGGGCATTCCATAGCATGGCCGAGATCCAGTTTGCCGGTGGCGCCAAGGCCGTCATGCCCATGCACGCCGACGCTCGCTACGTGAAAACCCTGGCCGAAGCGCGCACGCTGATCGACAGCTTGAGCCTTGAGCTGTATCGCACGCGATTGGGCAGCGCCCATGTGATGGGCGGTTGCGCCATGGGCGAAGACCCGAAAAACGCCGTGACCGACAGCCTGGGTCGTCATCACCAGATCAGCAATCTGTCGATCCATGACGGTTCGCTATTCCCCACCAGCATTGGCGCAAACCCGCAGTTATCGGTCTACGGGTTGACGGCGCAATTGGCGACTTCATTGGCGGATCGTTTAAAAAACCCATGAAAACGAGGAATATTCCCATCGTCTATAGTGCTTTCTTACCGAACAGGCGACTTGGCCGACCGGGAATGCTGCGATACCATCCGACTCCCCAACGGACTCCCGCCAGGACGACGCGATGAACCGAGTGTTGTACCCAGGTACCTTCGACCCTATTACCAAGGGCCATGGCGATCTGGTCGAACGCGCCTCGCGCCTGTTCGATCACGTGATCATTGCCGTCGCTGCCAGCCCGAAGAAAAACCCGTTGTTTCCCCTGGAACAACGTGTGGAGCTGGCCCGCGAGGTCACCAAACATCTGCCGAACGTTGAAGTTGTCGGCTTTTCGACGCTCTTGGCGCATTTTGCCAAAGAGAAGAACGCCAACGTCTTCCTGCGTGGTTTGCGCGCGGTGTCGGACTTCGAATACGAGTTCCAGCTGGCCAACATGAACCGCCAACTGGCTCCGGATGTGGAAAGTCTTTTCCTTACACCGTCCGAGCGTTATTCGTTTATTTCCTCGACGCTGGTCCGTGAAATCGCAGCGCTCGGTGGCGACATCACCAAGTTTGTGCACCCCGCTGTCGCGGATGCCCTGACCGAACGCTTCAAGAAGTAACGACCGCTCAAGCGGCGCCCGCGTGCACTACGGGCGCCAATGCGGCACAATTGCGCGCATTGGTTTATAGCGCCCGGGCTGTCCGCCCTGGCTGGAGTTAGCATGTCCCTGATCATCACCGACGATTGCATCAACTGCGACGTCTGCGAACCCGAGTGCCCGAACGCCGCCATTTCCCAAGGCGAAGAGATCTATGTGATCGATCCGAACCTGTGCACGCAGTGCGTCGGCCATTACGACGAACCTCAATGCCAGCAAGTCTGCCCGGTGGATTGCATTCCACTGGATGAGGCGCATCCGGAGACTGAAGAACAGTTGATGGAGAAGTATCGGGTAATTACCGGTAAGGCCTGAACATTACGGCGTCTGTCCTGACGCCACCGCGAGCAGGCTCGCTCCCACAGGGGTCTCGCGGACGACGCAGATCAAGTGTAGGAGTGAGCCTGCTCGCGATGGGGCCATCAGGTACACCGCTGAGGTAACTGAAGTCACTCCCGCTGCTCGAACCCCTCCCCGATACACCCCAGACACCGCACAAACGCCGCCTTCGCCGGATCAACCACCAGCGCCTGCCCCGCATCGCCAATCCCGCCACCCAGCGCGGTGAACGGCAACGACAGCACAAACGCTCCTGCACCGATGACCGTCGCCACAACCAGCAAAGGCCGGGCGATCAGCAAGTCACCGATCATGGCGTAAGCCGGGGGGTTCTGGATGGTGTAACGGGGATCACCGCTGCCGCTACTGTCCGCCAGCACCGGCGCGGCGATGCTCAGCAGTAAAACGACGGCAAGGGTTCGAAACGAATTCATGGCACGGTCCTTCGGCTAGGCAGTGAGAACTGTGACTATAGACCGTTGACGTTTTCAGGTCTGGCAGCGTGGGCAAAAGACGCTGGCGCGCTGACCCAGCTTCACGTCCCGCAGCCCGGTCCCGCAGACTTTGCAGTGCTCGCCCGCTCGGCCGTAGACGAACAGTTCTTGCTGAAAATAGCCGGGCTGACCGTCACCGCCGATGAAGTCCCGCAACGTCGTGCCGCCACGTTCGATGGCATGGATGAGGATGCGCTTGATCTCGATCGCGAGTTTCAAATAGCGCGCCCGGGAAATGCTCTTGGCCTCGCGCCGCGGGTCGATACCGGCAGCGAACAGTGCCTCGGTCGCGTAGATATTGCCCACGCCCACCACCACCGCGTTATCCATGATGAACGGTTTCACGGCCATCGAACGCCCGCGGGACTGCTGAAACAAACGCTCGCCGTCGAAAAAGTCAGTCAACGGCTCCGGCCCCAGGCGAATCAGCAGTTCGTGATTGAGCGGATCAAGACTCCAGAGCATTGCACCAAAGCGCCGTGGATCGGTGTAACGCAGCGCCAGACCGGACTCCAGCTCGATGTCCACATGCTCATGCTTGGCCGCCGGCGAACCGGCTTCCACCAGGCGCAGATTCCCGGACATGCCCAAATGGCTGATCAAGGTGCCGACTTCGGCATTGATCAGCAGGTATTTGGCACGGCGCTCCACCAGCACGATGCGCTGGCCGGACAGCCGAACATCCAGGTCTTCGGGAATCGGCCAACGCAGCCGGCGATCACGCACAATGACCCGACTGACACGCTGTCCTTCCAGGTGCGGGGCAATCCCGCGGCGGGTGGTTTCGACTTCCGGCAGTTCAGGCATGGCGCTCTCGAATCAGGCTCTGGATCAGAGGAGGTTCAATACTCAGCGGTGATTGCCGAGGTCGCGAATCGTTTGTTTGAGGGTTTCGAAGTCGTAGTCCGAGAGGCCGACATAATCGAGCACCAGATGGCTGATGCTGTTCCACTCATGGTCAATCTTTTGATTGCCCAGCACTCGGTAGGACGCGCAAATATGCTCGGCCATTTTCAGAATCGCCAACAGATTTTTCAGCTGGCTGTTGCGTGAGGACTCGTCACTGAAAATCGCCAGGGCGTTGTGGTGGTTGGCGATGGCGTGGCTGACGTGTTCCGGCAAACGCCAGGATTTGGCCGTGTAGTAACCGACAACTGCATGGTTGGTATTGAACAGGCTGTTCTCGGTGTCCACTACTCGGCATTCCGGGCTGGCATTGGCGTAGGCCTTTTCCAGAACGCTCATGTAGTCAGGGAAGCGCTGAAGCATCAGCGGCACGCCACAATCGTGGAACAAACCCAGCGCATAGGCCTCGTCACCGGCCTGGCCACCGATGCGTTTGGCGAGGGTCAGACAGGTCATCGCCACGTCCTGAGCGGTATCCCAGAAACGGTTCAACGTCACGATGGTGTCATCGTTCATCTCGCCCTTGATCGACATGGCGTTGATCAGGTTGATGACGGACCGGCTGCCCAGCAGGTTCACTGCGCGCTGGATCGAGGCGATCTTGTTGGAAAGACCGTAATAAGGCGAGTTGACGATTTTCAACAGGGAACCGGAGAGGCCGGGATCCTGGGAGATCAGCTTGGCGATCACCTCCAGGTCCGGGTCCGGCATGTACTGCTCCATCTGCAAATCCACCATGATCTGCGGCTGGGCCGGCACGCTGATGCCTTGCAGGGTCTGTTGAATTTGTTCGGTGGTCAGCTCTTGGGACATAAGTACACGCTCTTGGACAGGCGGCGATTCTAACCTTTATGAAGTTGGATCCGACACACCAGCCGGCACATCGGAGGAACTTTCATTCAGGCGCAGGCTTCGGACTGAGTAATGCCCTCGGGCATCCACTTACTCACGTCAGGAGCTGTATTCATGTCCAATTCCCTGAATGGCAAACGTGTCGCAATTCTGGTGACCGATGGTTTTGAGCAGGTCGAGCTCACCGGGCCGAAGAAGGCTTTGGAAGAGGCCGGGGCTCAGGTCGATATCCTGTCGGCCGAGGAAGGCCAGGTCAAAGGCTGGAATCACGACAAACCCGCGGACGATTTCAAGGTTGACGGTACCTTCAAGGCCACCAGCATCGATCAGTACGACGCCGTCGTTCTGCCGGGCGGCGTACAGAACTCCGACACCATCCGTATCGACCAGGACGCCCAACACCTGGTCAAGACCGGTACATCCGCCGGCAAGCCCATTGCGGTGATCTGTCATGGCGGCTGGTTGCTGATATCGGCCGGATTGGTCAACGGCAAGACCATGACCAGCTACAAGACGCTCAAGGATGATCTGGTGAACGCCGGCGCGAACTGGGTGGACAAGGAGGTGGTCAAGGACGGCAATCTCATCAGCAGCCGTCAGCCGGATGATATTCCGGCGTTTAATCGGGAGTTGATCAGTGCGTTGTCTGCCTGACACTTACCCATGTGGTGAGCGGATTTATCGGAATGCCGCACCACCCCGTTCGGCAGCGAAGCGGCCCCAAAATGTTTGCGACTGCTTCGCAGCCGAACGGGGTGGTGTGGCATTCCGATAAATCCCCTCGCCACAGGTCTATCCGTGGAACAGAGGCGCTGTACAACACGCTATACTCCCGCTCTTTTTTCCGGAGCGACGTCATGTCCCTGCCTAGCCTGCGCCTCAAAGCCAACGCCGACCGTCGCCTGCGAAACGGCCACCTGTGGGTCTACAGCAACGAAATCGACGTGGCCGCCACCCCGTTGCACGGCTTCAAGGCCGGCGATCAGGCGATCCTCGAAGCCGCCGGCGGCAAGCCGTTGGGCATCGTTGCCATGAGCCCGAACAACCTGATCTGCGCCCGTCTGCTGTCGCGCGACATCAAGTTGCCGCTGGACAAATCGCTGCTGGTGCACCGCCTGAACGTTGCCCTGTCCCTGCGTGATCGCCTGTTCGACAAGCCGTTCTATCGCCTGGTGTACGGCGATTCCGACCTGCTGCCGGGCCTGGTGGTCGACCGTTTCGGCGACATCCTGGTCGTCCAGATCGCCTCGGCGACCATGGAAGCTCATAAAGAAGACGTGATCGCAGCATTGACCCAAGTGCTCAAGCCAAGCGGCATCCTGTTCAAGAACGACTCCGCTGCACGCGATGCCGAAGGCCTCAACCGCTACGTCGAAACCGTTTTCGGCCTGGTGCCGGAGTGGGTTGCTCTGGAAGAGAACGGCGTGAAATTCGAAGCGCCGGTCATTCAGGGCCAGAAAACCGGCTGGTTCTATGACCACCGCATGAACCGCGCTCGCCTGGCGCCGTACGCCAAAGGCAAACGCGTACTCGACCTGTACAGCTACATCGGCGGCTGGGGCGTACAAGCTGCCGCGTTCGGCGCCAGCGAAGTGTTCTGCGTCGACGCTTCGGCCTTCGCCCTTGACGGTGTCGAGCGTAACGCCGCCCTGAACGGTTTCGCCGAAAAAATGACCTGCATCGAAGGCGACGTTTTCGAAGCCCTGAAAGAACTGAAAGCCAGCGAAGAACGCTTCGATGTGATCGTGGCCGATCCGCCGGCGTTCATCAAACGCAAGAAAGACATGAAAAACGGCGAAGGCGCCTACCGTCGCCTGAACGAGCAAGCCATGCGCCTGCTCAGCAAGGACGGCATCCTGGTCAGCGCTTCGTGCTCGATGCACCTGCCGGAAGACGATCTGCAGAACATCCTGCTGACCAGCGCCCGCCACCTGGACCGCAATATCCAGATGCTGGAACGTGGCGGCCAGGGCCCGGATCATCCGGTTCACCCGGCGATTGCTGAAACGCGCTACATCAAGAGCATCACCTGCCGGTTGTTGCCGAATAGCTAACAACACAAACCACTGTAGGAGCGAGCTTGCTCGCGAAGAACAAACAGACACCGCGAAAAACCAGAAACACCCGCGTTATCGTTGACGTTTTTCGCGAGCAAGCTCGCTCCTACAGTTGCTTTACGACACAATAAGAATCCCTGTCACCACAAATTCTCTCTCCGTTACGGCTATCGTTTTCTCTTCCAATCACAGAAGAGGACAACGGAATGTCCAGCGCCCAAAACGCCCATCGTTTACGTACCGGCCGCTACTCAGAATCTGGTCGCATCTATCTACTGACAGCCGTAACCCATGAACGACAACCGATCTTCAAGGATTGGCGCTCGGGCCGCCTGGTCGTGCGTGAACTCAGAAGAGCTCATGAAACCGGCGACGCAACGGCTTTAGCTTGGGTGATCATGCCTGATCATATTCACTGGCTGGTTGAACTCCATAACGGAGATTTGCCAAGGCTCATGCAAGTAATCAAATCCCGCAGTGCCCGACTCATCAATCAAGCTCGAGGCCGGTCAGAACCCGTATGGCAAAAGGGTTACTTCGACCGCGCCCTGCGTCGTGACGAAGACTTGAAGATCATGGCTCGATACATCATCGCCAATCCGTTGCGCGCGGGGCTGGTCGACCACATCGGCGATTACCCGCTATGGGATGCCATCTGGATCTGACCGCCCCCGTTGTAGGAGCGAGCTTGCTCGCGAAGAACAAAAATGCAACGCGAGTAACCAGGAACACCGCGGTATTGTTGACGTTTTTCGCGAGCAAGCTCGCTCCTACCCGTGCGTCTGCAAATGCGTGGAGGCATTCCCTCCCGCTGCCAGCCGTGTAGAATCGCCACATTCATCGCCAGTCATCCCCCGGCGGGTTTATGAGCTCAAGCTGAAGCGCGCGGCGATCCCGCAAAGTTATCGGCAACTTCCGGACACACGGCCATTTCTGAGTGTTCCAGACGTCAATAGAAGCTCACTTCCCTTTTGATACCTGATTAGCCGCCCGGAGTGCTTCATGCCTGATTATCGCTCGAAAACATCCACCCACGGCCGCAACATGGCCGGCGCCCGCGCACTGTGGCGCGCCACGGGGATGAAAGATGACGACTTCAAAAAGCCGATCATCGCCATTGCCAACTCCTTCACCCAGTTCGTACCGGGCCACGTTCACCTCAAGGACCTGGGCCAACTGGTCGCCCGCGAGATCGAACGCGCTGGCGGTGTGGCAAAAGAATTCAACACCATCGCCGTGGATGACGGCATCGCCATGGGCCACGACGGCATGCTGTATTCGCTGCCGAGCCGCGAGATCATCGCCGACTCCGTCGAGTACATGGTCAACGCCCACTGCGCCGACGCCATCGTCTGCATCTCCAACTGCGACAAGATCACCCCTGGCATGCTGATGGCGTCCCTGCGCCTGAACATCCCGGTGATTTTCGTTTCCGGCGGCCCGATGGAAGCCGGCAAGACCAAACTCGCTTCTCACGGCCTCGACCTCGTCGACGCCATGGTGATCGCCGCCGACTCCAGCGCTTCTGACGAGAAAGTCGCTGAGTACGAGCGCAGCGCCTGCCCGACCTGCGGTTCGTGCTCCGGCATGTTCACCGCCAACTCGATGAACTGCCTGGTTGAAGCCCTGGGCCTGGCATTGCCGGGCAACGGTTCGACTCTTGCTACCCACAGCGACCGCGAACAGCTGTTCCTGCAGGCCGGCCGCACCATCGTCGAGCTGTGCAAGCGCTACTACACCGAGAACGATGAGTCGGTGTTGCCGCGCAACATCGCCAATTTCAAGGCGTTCGAAAACGCCATGACCCTGGACATCGCCATGGGCGGTTCCACCAACACCATCCTGCACTTGCTGGCTGCAGCCCAGGAAGCCGAGATCGATTTCGACCTGCGCGATATCGACCGTCTCTCCCGCCACGTGCCGCAACTGTGCAAAGTCGCGCCGAACATCCAGAAGTACCACATGGAAGACGTGCACCGTGCCGGCGGGATCTTCAGCATCCTCGGCTCGCTGGCCCGTGGCGGTCTGCTGCACACCGACCTGCCGACCGTGCACAGCAAGACCCTGGCCGAAGGCATTGCCAAGTGGGACATCACCCAGACCGACGACGAAGCCGTGCACCACTTCTTCAAGGCCGGTCCGGCGGGCATCCCGACGCAAACCGCGTTCAGCCAGTCGACCCGTTGGGAAACCCTGGATGACGACCGTGAAAACGGCTGCATCCGTAGCGTCGAGCATGCTTACTCGAAAGAAGGTGGCCTGGCCGTTCTCTACGGCAACATTGCGCTGGACGGTTGTGTCGTGAAAACCGCCGGCGTCGACGAGTCGATCCACGTGTTCGAAGGCAACGCGAAGATCTTCGAAAGCCAGGACAGCGCGGTACGCGGCATCCTCGCAGATGAAGTGAAGGCCGGCGACATCGTGATCATCCGTTACGAAGGCCCGAAAGGCGGCCCGGGCATGCAGGAAATGCTGTACCCGACGTCCTACCTGAAATCCAAAGGCCTGGGCAAAGCCTGTGCCCTGCTCACCGACGGTCGCTTCTCTGGCGGCACCTCGGGCCTGTCCATCGGCCACGCTTCGCCGGAAGCCGCTGCTGGCGGCGCGATTGGTCTGGTGCAGGATGGCGACAAGGTGCTGATCGACATTCCGAACCGTTCGATCAACCTGATGATCAGCGACGAAGAAATGGCCGGCCGCCGTGCCGAACAGGACCAGAAAGGCTGGAAACCGGTCGAGAAGCGTCCACGTAAAGTGACCACCGCTCTCAAGGCCTACGCCCTGCTGGCGACCAGTGCCGACAAGGGCGCTGTGCGTAACAAGGCGATGCTTGACGGGCTGTAAGGCTTAACCGTCGAACAAAAAATGCCCCGCCAAGTGCGGGGTATTTTTTTGCTTGCGCTCCCCCCAAATGCTGGAGATCTACTGTAGGAGTGAGCCTGCTCGCGATAGCGGAGTGTCAGGCAACATAAATGTGAATGACACACTGCTATCGCGAGCAGGCTCACTCCTACACTGGTTTTGTCGGTGCTTACTGGATTTCTTCAGGCTTCACGATCACCCAGTTCTTGTCCGCCGTCACCGGCAATCCTTCCTTGGCCTGCGCCGCTGCGTGCTTGGCCATCATGCCGTTAATCTGGGTCATGTATTTGTCTTTGCGGTTGATCCACAAGTGGATGCCGCCCTTGGCCACGTCGACGCTGTGGAACAGCATGTAACCGTCGCTGGTCGGGGTATCGCCGCCAACGAGCACCGGTTTTTTCCATTCATCGATGTAGGTCAGGATCGCCGCCTGCTTGCCGGCCATCCAGGTCGCCGGGGTCCACAGGTACGGGGTCAGCTCAAGGCCCAGGTTGGCCTTCTCGTCATACTTGCCTGCCGTGATCTGCTTGCGCGCCGTGGTCAATTCGCCGGTCTTGGTGTCCTTGAGCAGCAAGCTCACGCCGATCACGTTCTGCGGTTTGACGTTGTAACCGTACTGCGGGTCGGAAGCGACCATGCGCACCAGTTCTTCGGAGGCGGCGGTCATGACGTAGACCTCGATACCGTTCTCCATCAGCTTGTTGTAGAGCTCTTGCTGACCGGTGAAGATTTTCGGCGGGTTGACGTCCATTTTCTTGACGACATCGCCTTCGAAGTAAGTCGCCGGCACCGGTTTGCCGGACGCCATCAATTCATCGACATAGCCTTTGAGCTCTTTGAGCGTGAAACCCGAGAACACTTGCGCGACCCATGGGTAGCACACCATGTCGTCGAGTTCGCAGAGGCGGTAGTAGTAACTGAACAGGCTTTCCTTGTGGTCAGCCGTGTCTTTGAACGGGATCAGTTTCAGGGAAGGATCAAGCTTTTCACGGGTGATCAGGCCCTTGTTTTCCATGTACGGCAGCAACGATTCTTCGAGGTCGTAGCGGTAACTGGTGTTGTCCATGTCGAACACCGCGTAATTACCTTTGTTGGCGTTGGCGGCAATCATGGCGTCCAGCGCCTTGGCCTGATCGGCGGGCCAATGCTTCAAATCCGTGGCGAATGCCTGGCCGGCGAGGCCAAGGCAGAGTGCGGCGAGTAGAAATTTCGGTGCGAGCTTCATCGGCATGCATTCCTTATCAAAAGACCCTGAGTAAAAGAAACCGACGCTAACAAATAAATATGACGGTCCTCGTCTGTCAGCGACCGTTACCGCACCCATTGCGCCAGATGCATCCCTGAGAGCGACGCGCGCTTATTCCAAAAACGACAGTTGCCATACGTTTTTGGTATTAAATCATTAGTTTTCAAGCTGTTAGGCTTGCCGGTTCGCAGCTGCCCCGGAAGGCTGCTGGCACAAGTCTTTATCGGAGTCTCAATGAATCTGCCGCTGATCCTCAATCTGCTGGTGTTCCTCGCCCTGCTCTTTGGCCTGGCACAAACCCGCCACACTACATGGAGCCTGGCCAAAAAAGTCCTGCTCGCGCTGGTACTGGGCGTGGCGTTTGGTGTGGCTTTGCACAGCATTTACGGTGCCGGCAACCCGGTGCTGAAAGCCTCGATCGGCTGGTTCGATCTGGTGGGCAACGGATACGTACAGCTGCTGCAAATGATCGTCATCCCGCTGGTGTTCGCCTCGATCCTCAGTGCTGTGGCCCGTCTGCACAACGCGTCGTCGCTGGGCAAGATCAGCTTCCTGACCATCGGCACGCTGCTGTTCACCACCGCCATCGCAGCGTTGATCGGTATCGGCCTGACCAACCTGTTCGGCCTGACCGCAGAAGGTCTGGTGGCTGGCACGCAGGAAATCGCCCGTCTGCAAACCATTCAGACCGACTACGCGGGCAAGGTCGCGGACCTGAATGTGCCGCAGTTGCTGCTGTCGTTCATCCCGCAGAACCCGTTCGCCGACCTGGCGCGCGCCAAGCCGACATCGATCATCAGCGTGGTGATTTTCGCCGCATTCCTTGGCGTCGCTGCGCTGCAGTTGCTGAAGGATGACGTCGAAAAAGGTCAGAAAGTGATCAACGCCATCGACACCCTGCAAGCCTGGGTGATGCGTCTGGTGCGTCTGGTGATGAAGCTGACGCCGTATGGCGTGTTGGCGCTGATGACCAAAGTGGTCGCCGGTTCGAACCTGCAAGACATCATCAAGCTCGGCAGTTTCGTGGTGGTGTCCTACATCGGCCTGGGCCTGATGTTTGTGGTGCATGGCCTGCTGGTTTCGGTAGCCGGGATCAACCCGCTGCGCTTCTTCCGCAAGATCTGGCCGGTGCTGACGTTTGCCTTCACCAGCCGTTCCAGCGCCGCGACCATTCCCCTGAGCATCGAAGCGCAGACCAGCCGCCTGGGCATTCCACACGCCATCGCCAGTTTCGCCGCTTCGTTCGGCGCGACCATCGGCCAGAACGGTTGTGCCGGTCTGTACCCGGCGATGTTGGCGGTGATGGTTGCACCGACCGTGGGCATTAACCCGCTGGATCCGCTGTGGATCGCGACGCTGGTGGCGATTGTGACGCTGAGCTCGGCCGGTGTGGCGGGTGTCGGAGGTGGCGCAACGTTCGCCGCGCTGATCGTGCTGCCGGCGATGGGCTTGCCAGTGTCACTGGTGGCGTTGCTGATTTCGGTTGAGCCACTGATCGACATGGGTCGTACGGCATTGAACGTCAGCGGGTCGATTGCGGCCGGTGCGATCACCAGCCAGGTGATGCAGCAGACGGACAAAGCACTGCTGGATGCGGATGAGCATTCGGAGTTGGTGCAGGCTTAAACACAACTTTGTGGCGAGGGGATTCATCCCCGTTGGGTTGCGCAGCAGCCCCAAAATAATGGGGTCGCTGCGCAACCCAACGGGGCGGTGCGACGTTTCGCTAAATCCCCTCGCCACAGATCAGGCTTTTTCCCAGACTTCGAAGTTGTACGCCGGCTTATCGTCCACCGCCGGATTTTCGATATTGGACACCAGTTTCCACTGCTCCAAATCGAATTCCGGAAACCACGCATCCCCTTCCGGGCTCAGCGCCACTCGCGTCAGATACAACCGATCAGCCTGCGCCAATCCCTGTGCATACAACTGCGCCCCGCCAATCAGCATCACCTCATCGACGCCCTGCTCTCTGGCCCATTCTTCTGCGCGTACGACGGCCGCCTCAAGCGACGGATATACCTCCGCGCCCTCCAGCTGCAGATCAGTCTGACGGCTGACCACGATGTTCAATCGTCCCGGCAGTGGACGACCCAGGGAATCCCAGGTCTTGCGACCCATGATGATCGGCTTGCCCAGGGTGGTGGCCTTGAAGTATTTGAAGTCCCCCGGCAAGTGCCAGGGCATGCTGTTGTCGACGCCGATCACGCGGTTTTCACCGAGGGCTGCGATCAGGCTGAGGGGGAGTGATTTAGTCATGCCGGCGAGGATACCAGAGCGTCCCATACCCCGATAAGCGCCACAGCGGTTATGCTCACCGTTCAATGAAGCGACGGGATGCCGCGTGACTGAACTGAATAACCTCTGGCTGACGGAAACCATTCGTCTGCGCGAAGAACACGCTGGTCCTCTGGATGATCTGGAAGCCAATCGACTGGCCCGCAGTGCTGGCGGCGACTTGCCGGCACGGATTCAACGCCGGGCCCTGTGGCTGGCTGAACGCGATGGACTGGCCAACGCCCTCAAGCATTGGCTGCAAGGCGCACGATTGGCGCTGATTGTTCTCGCCGTACTGGCCGTGATCAGCGGCGCCGGGCTGGCGTTTGCAGCACTGGGCGACGGGCAAACCCCGGTCAATGTGTTCTGGGCCCTGGGCAGCCTGCTCGGGCTGAATCTGATTTTGTTGCTGAGCTGGGCGCTGGGCCTGGTGTTTGCCGGTGAACACGGTGCCAGCCTCGGGCGCTTGTGGTTATGGCTCAGTGAAAAACTTGCCCGCGACGCTAAAGCCGCACAACTTGCACCTGCCCTGCTGCTGTTACTGCAACGGCAGAAACTCAATCGCTGGGCGATCGGCGTGCTGGTCAACGGCTTGTGGTCACTGGCGATGCTCAGTGCGCTGGTGATGTTGCTGACATTGATGGCGACCCGGCGTTACGGCTTCGTCTGGGAAACCACCCTGCTCAGCGCCGACACTTTTGTCGCCATGACCCGCACCCTTGGCGCCCTGCCTGCCTTGTTCGGCTTCACTATTCCAACAGTGGACATGATTCGCGCCAGCGGCGATGCGGCACTGAACATCGAAAGCGCGCGCCAGGCCTGGGCCACATGGCTGGTCGGTGTGCTGGTGGTTTATGGCGTGTTGCCGCGCCTGTTACTGGCGTTGTTCTGCCTGTGGCGCTGGAAAACCGGTCAGGCAAAATTACGCCTCGATCTGAACCTCCCCGGTTGCGCTCAACTGCGCGAAAGGTTGATGCCCACCAGCGAGCGTTTGGGCATCAGCGATGCCGCGCCCGAGCATTTGCATCGTGTGGAAAGCGGCGTCAGCGACCTGCAAAGCGACGGTGCGCTGTTGGTCGCCATTGAGCTGGATGATCAGCGCCCGTGGCCGCCACCACTGCCGAAGAATGTCAGCGACGCGGGCGTCCTCGACAGTCGTGAATCGCGCCACAAACTTCTTGAACAACTGAGCCGTTTTCCACCCGCGCGCCTGGGCATTGCGTGCGACCCTCGGCGCTCGCCGGATCGTGGCAGCCTGGCGCTGATCGCCGAACTCGCGCGCAATGCCAGCGAGACACGCGTCTGGTTGTTGCAAGCGCCGCCCGGTGAAGCACTGGATGCCGAGCGCCTGGGCGACTGGCACACCGCGCTGCATCAGCTGGAGCTGCCGTACGCCGACAGCGCGCCGATGAACTGGTTGGAGAACGGTCGTGACTAAACCTTTGAAATTGGCAGTCGTGGGCCACACCAACGTCGGTAAAACCTCGTTACTGCGCACCCTGACCCGCGATGTCGGATTCGGTGAAGTCTCCCATCGACCAAGCACGACACGACACGTCGAAGGCGCACGCCTGTCAGTGGATGGCGAGCCGCTGCTCGACCTTTTCGATACCCCCGGGCTGGAAGACGCCATCGCCCTGCTCGATTTTCTGGAGCGCATTGAACGCCCCGGCGAACGCCTCGACGGCCCCGCGCGACTGGCCCGTTTCCTGGAAGGCAGCGAAGCCCGGCAGCGTTTCGAACAGGAAGCCAAAGTATTGCGCCAACTGCTCACCTGCGACGCTGGCCTCTACGTGATCGACGCCCGCGAGCCGGTGCTGTCCAAGTACCGCGACGAACTGGAAGTACTGGCCAGCTGCGGCAAACCGTTGCTGCCAGTGCTGAACTTTGTCAGCAGCGCCAACCATCGCGAACCGGACTGGCGTGAAGCGTTGGCGCGCCTTGGATTGCACGCCCTGGTGCGCTTCGACAGTGTCGCGCCGCCGGAAGATGGCGAACGTCGGCTGTATGAAAGTCTCGCGCTACTGCTTGAAAATGCTCGCCCCCAGCTCGAGCGATTGATCGCCGATCAGCAGGCTCAGCGCCTGGCCCGTCAGCAAAGTGCAGCGCGGTTGATTGCCGAATTGTTGATCGATTGCGCCGCCTGCCGACGCAGTGTGGTCAGTGAGCCCGAGCAGGAACAACAGGCGATCAGCGAACTGCGCAAAGCAGTACGCCAACGTGAGCAACGTTGCGTCGAGGCGCTCCTCAAGCTCTACGCCTTTCGCCCACAGGACGCGGCGGCCAGTGATTTGCCGCTGCTCGATGGCCGTTGGGGCGATGACTTGTTCAACCCCGAAACCCTCAAGCAGTTGGGTGTGCGCGTGGGCGGCGGCATCGCAGCCGGCGCGGCAGCAGGGGCTGGCGTAGACCTGCTGGTCGGCGGCCTGACCCTCGGCGCAGCCGCGCTGGCCGGGGCCATTGCCGGCGGCGCCCTGCAAACCGCCCGCAGTTATGGCAGTCGGTTAATGGGCAAAATCAAAGGACAGCGCGAACTGACCGTCGACGACAGCGTGCTGCGATTGCTGGCGTTGCGTCAGCGTCAGCTGGTGCTCGCCTTGAACCAGCGCGGACACGCGGCGATGGACAGCATCCAGGTCGCTACGCCCCAGGACAAAACCTGGCGCGAAGGCAAACTGCCCGAAGCCCTGACCAAGGCTCGGGCGCATCCGCAGTGGTCGTCGTTGAATCCGCAGGCGAAGCTGAATCAGGCGGACAGGCAGGAGCAGATTGAGGTGCTGGCGGGACAGTTGTAGAAGCTCAAGCATTTGTATTGCCTGGGCTGGGCCTTCGCGAGCAGGCTCGCCCCCACATGGATCTGTGATGAACACACATTCCCTGTGGGAGTGAGCCTGCTCGCGATGGCAGCAACACGGACTCCAGTCTTTACGCCGCCAACAGGCGCAACGCTTTCTCCTTCAAAAAATCCAGATCGATCACTGGCACATTCATCTCCTTGGCCATCTCATCCCACTGCCGCATGCGCACACTGATCGCGCACAACGGATCTCGCTCGAAAACCTGCGCCTCTTCAGCGGTCATCACCCCGCCCTGATAGTCCAGAGTACGACGACTGGCTTCACTCAAGCGCTCGTAATACCCAGGCTCCTGGAGCGTCAGATAGCGCTTGGCCTGGACGTGGTACTCCACCAGCCGCGCCATGCGCTCACTGAACCCGGCGCGTCGCAGATAATCCGCGCCAAGGCGCTCATGACTCACCACGCCGAAACCAGCCATGTTCTCGGCACTTTCGGCAGCGCAGATATGCCCGATGTCATGGAAGAACGCCGCCAGCACCACTTCATCGTCGTAGCCTTCAGCTGTTGCCAGCTCGGCGGCCTGGGACATGTGCTCGATCTGCGACACCGGCTCACCAATGTAATCGCTGCCGCCAAAGCGCTCGTACAGCGCAAAGACCTCGGCGATCACCTGTTCATGGCGGTCCATCAGTCCTCTCCCAACAACGTCGCGACGTTACGCTCGGCCATCGCCGGACCGACGCTCATGCCGACGCCCGTGTGCATCAACGCCACACTTACCCCGGGTGCCGGCCGCAAGAACGAGAACGGCCCCGGCCCGCGCGCACCGTAGACTCCTTGCCAGCGCTCGACCACCTGGATCTTGCAGGCCAACGTTTGCTCGGCCAGTTCGATCATCCAGTTGTCCACCTGCTCGGCGTTGAACGGTGAAGGGTCACTGCCGTAATGGTGCGAATCGCCAATGATCAGTTCGCCGTAAGGCGTCGGGCTGATCAGCAGGTGAATGCCGTTCTCATGCAGGTGTGGTTCGTCCCGCAGGATCTGCGCCTGCACCGCCGCCGCTTCCGGCAGATCGGCAAAGGCGCCGTAGTGCACGCAACTCAATCCAGTGAGCACCGCGTGCTGCAAGTTGAGGTTGATCTGTGGTCGGGCGCGGAGCATTTGCAAGCGGCAGATCTGCGGGTTGAGCGCGGCGATCGGCTCAGCCAGCAGGGTCTGATAGTCATGACCGGAGCAGACGATGATCTGTTGCGCAGTGAAGATCCCGACGGTGCTGTGCAAGCGCCCCGGTTCGATGTCGCGCACAAGTGTGGAGAAATGAAATTCGACACCGAGTTCGCGGTGCAGGTAATCGACCAAGGCCGGAATCGCTTCGCGGGAATACAGCTGCTGATCGTCCAGACCGTGCAACGCGGCGCGGTGATGGCGGAACTGGCCACCGTAGAGGTCACGCAATGCCGCGCCGCGTAGCAGGTCAACGCGGTAATCATGCTCGATGGCGCGGCCTTCGCAGAAGACTTCCAGCAGGTGTTCTTCCGCTTCGGTACGAGCGAACAGATATGAGCCGTTGCGCTTGAGTTGCAAGCCAGCCACTTGGGCCCATTGGCCCCAGATCTCGCGGCTGGCCTTTGCGAGTTCAAGCATCGGGCCCGGTGGCTGGCCGGTGACCAGCGCCTGGCCGAAGTTGCGCACCGAGGCGCCAATGGGTGTAGCGCTGCGTTCGAAAACACGGACCTTGAGGCCGCGCTTGGCAGCGGCGTAAGCGTGGGACAGGCCGAGGATGCCCGCGCCTACGATCAGTATGTCGTCTTGGTGTGTCATGAAGAGATGCCTTGAGTTTGGAATCGCCATCGCGGGCAAGCCCGCTCCCACAGGGTCCTTGGTGTTCACAAAACCTGTGGGAGCGGGCTTGCCCGCGATGAGGCCCCATCAGCCAATGAAGATCTTACTTGGCAGCCACTTTCTCGGACTTGCCGTCATACCGCTTGCGCCACTCGGTCAGGATTTCATCGCGGTTCTTCGAGGCCCAGGCAAAGTCATTCTTGATCAGACGCTGCTCATAATCCGCTGGCAGTTCGGTTTGCGGCTTGGCAATGCCTGGCTGAGCGAGCACCGCGAAGTTCTCTTTATAAAGCTCCATTGCCGCCGGGCTGGCGGAGAAGTCAGCAAGCTTCTTCGCCGCGTCTTCATGCTGCGTGCCCTTGATCACCGCAGTAGCTTCGATCTCCCAGCCAAGGCCTTCTTTCGGCAGGATGATGTCGAGCGGCGCGCCCTGGCGCTTCAACTGAACGGCCGGATATTCGAAGGAGATACCAATCGGAAACTCTCCCGATGCCGCCAGCTTGCACGGCTTGGAACCGGAGTGAACGTACTGACCGATGTTCTGGTGCAGGTCGTCCATGTACTGCCAGCCCTGCTTCTCGCCGAAGGTTTGCAGCCAGGCGCTGACGTCGAGGAAACCGGTACCGGACGAAGCCGGGTTAGGCATGACGATCTTGCCTTTGTATTCAGGCTTGGTCAGGTCCTGCCAGCTCACAGGCTTGGTCAAACCCTGCTTCTCGGCCTCGACGGTGTTGAAGCAGATCGTCGCGGCCCAGACGTCCATGCCGACCCAGGCCGGTGGGTTGGCGGCGTCGCGGTAATTGACGCCGATCTTGCCCAGGTCCTTGGGTGCGTAGCTTTGCAGCATGCCTTGTTGATCGAGAATCGCCAGGCTCGACGCGGCCAGGCCCCACACGGCATCAGCCTGCGGGCGGGCTTTTTCGGCCAGCAGTTTGGCGGTGATGATGCCGGTGGAATCACGCACCCACTTGATCTCGACGTCTGGATTGGCTTTTTCAAAAGCCTCTTTGTAAGTCTTCAGTTGCTCGGCTTCGAGTGCGGTGTACACCGTCAACTCGGTTTTCGCCGCGAAGGCGTTCAGGCTAAAAGCGGTGAGGACAGCAGCGGCCAGGGCCAAAGGCTTGAACATGGTGCAATTCCTGTGTGAGTTGAGGGTATGAATCAATGACCAGGCGCGGTCTGCCGCCAGGCCTGGGAGCGGCGTAGCAAGCCGCGCGAAGCCCAGGCCAGCAGCAGGGACACGCCCGCCGAGGTGAACAGAATCAGGGTCGACATCGCTGCCGCGCCGCCCACGTTGCCGGCGTCATCCATGTTCAGCACCGCCACCGCCGCGAGGATGGTGTCGGGGCTGTAGAGGAAGATGGCGGCCGAAACGGTGGTCATGGCGGAGACAAACAGGTAGCGCACGATGTCCAGCAGCGCCGGCAGGCAGATCGGTACGGTGACCCGCAGGTAGTGCCGATACAGCGGCGCCTTGAGCGACAGCGCGGCGGCTTCGAACTCGGCGTCGAGTTGGCGCAGCGCAGTGGTCGCGGTCATTTGCGCAGTGGTCAAATAGTGAGCAATGGTGCAGACCACCAGCAAAGTCATGGTTCCGTACAGCACGTGCAGCGGGTTGCCGGTGAGGTTGAAAAAGAAGACATAACCCAAACCCAACACCAGGCCCGGCACCGCCATCGGCACGAAACTGAGCATGCGCAGCGCCAGATTCAGGCCACGCTGACCCTTGGTTTTTTCCATCAGGTAGGCGCCGGTGAAGATCAGCACGCTGCCGATCAATGCCGTGCACAGCGCCATCTTCACGCTGTTGCCATAGGCCAGCCAGCCGCCGCCCGCCGTGTCATTGAACTGGTAATGGTTGAGGGATAGCGACAGGTTGTAAGGCCAGAATTTCACCAGCGACGAGTACACCGCCATGCCGAACACCAGCAGCAACACCGCGCAGATCAGCATCACGATCGCCAGGTAGCAGCCGTCCCGCAGCTTCGACGGCGCCGGCTGGAAGACCTGCGCGCGGCCGCTCATGGAGTCGCCGTGACGTCGACGCAGCCAGGCGTCGACACCAAAGCTGAACAGCGCCGGCAACAGCAGGACCATGCCGATCAAAGCGCCGCGACCGAACTGCTGCTGGCCGACCACCGCCTTGTAGGCTTCCAGCGCCAGCACTTGATAGTCACCACCTACCACCACAGGCACGCCGAAATCGGTGATGGTCAGGGTGAACACCAGGCAGAACGCGGCGAACACCGCCTGACGGGTCGCAGGCCAGGTGATGCTGCGAAAGGCTTTGGCAGGGCTGGCGCCCATGCTGGAAGCGGCATCGAACAAGCGCGCATCCGCAAGAGAAAGGGCTGACAGCAAAATCATCAAGGCGTGCGGGAAGGTGTAGATGACCTCGCCCAGCACAATGCCCCAGAAACCGTAGATGTTGTCCGAGAGCAGGCCGCGCAGCATGCCCTGGTTGCCGAACAGATAAACCAGCGCAATGCCCGGCAGCATCGACGGCGCCATCAACGGCAGCAGCGACATGCCGCGCCAGATGCCCTTGCCTGGAATCAATGTGCGTTGCAGGGCGTAGGCAAACAGGTAAGCCAAGGGGACGACAATGGCCGCGACGCTGAGGGAAACCTTCAGGCTATTGCCCAGCAGCCAATGAAAATTGGCACTGGTCACCAACTCGCGGGCAGCGACCAGACCGCCGCCCTGCCCGGCTTCAGCACTGAACCCGCGCCAGAAGATTGCCAGCAATGGCATCAATACCGCGACACCCAGCAGCACCAGCAGCAGTACTTTGCCGCCGACCACGAACACCCGGTCGCCGATCTCGGCACGGGAGGTCTGCCGAACCTGCTTGTGCGGTATCGGCAGCGCGATGTTCGCGCTCATCAGGCAAACACCTGCAGGCTGCGTGGAGGCAAGGCGACCATGATGTGCTGCGCGCCGAGACGCGGCATGGCTTCCGGTGCGAGCTCCGCCAGCAGCGCGTGGCCCGGCAGTTGATCGAGCTCGAAGCTCATGCGGCAACGGTTGCCGAGGAAGGTGATTTCGCGAACCTTGGCCGGAAACAGGTTCTCCTCATGCACCGGCGGGTTGACGTTGATGGCTTCAGGGCGGCAGAACAGACGGCCCGAGGCGGTTTTCGCGCTGCCGGCGGCCAGGCGCATGTTCATCCCGCCAACCTGCGCATGGCCGTCACTACTGCGGCTGAACGGCAGCCAGTTACCCTGGCCGACGAACTCCGCCACAAACGGCGTCGCCGGGCGATCGTAGATTTCCTGCGGCGTGGCGTACTGCTCGACCTTGCCGTTGTTCATCACAGCGATGCGATCGGCCATCAGCATGGCCTCGTCCTGATTGTGCGTGACCATCAAGGTGGTGACGCCGAGGTTGCGTTGCAGCTGGCGCAGCTCGGTGCACAGGTGCTCGCGAACCCGGGCGTCGAGGGCCGACATCGGCTCATCCAGCAGCAGCAACGTAGGTGCCGGTGCCAGGGCTCGGGCCAGGGCGACACGTTGCTGTTGGCCGCCGGACAATTGGCCGGGGTATTTTTTCTCACTGCCGAGCAGGCCGACCAGTTCCAGCATCTGACCGACGCGCTTGCGCACTTCGTCGCGACCACTGCCCGCAAGGCCGTAGGCAATGTTCGCTTCGACGGTGAGATTGGGGAACAACGCGTAGGACTGAAACAGAATGCCGTAGTCACGAGCTTGCGGTGCCAGGTGGGACACGTCGCGATCACCGAGGTACAACTCACCGCTGTCCTGTTTTTCAAGGCCGGCGATGCAACGCAGCAAGGTGGTTTTGCCACAGCCCGACGGGCCGAGCAGGCAGACCAATTCACCCGCAGCGACGTCGAGGGAAACGTTATCCAGTGCAGTGAAAGCGCCGAAGCGTTTCTGCACGCCGCGCACTTTCATCGGGGCGCCGGGGTTGGTCAGGGCAGTTGCGATCGCGTTGTTCATGGACAGACCTCATCAAGCAGATGAGGGCCATCCTAGGGATGTAATGCGTCCGTCATGTGGCAGTGAGGCAAAAACGGCTGATAGTGGTATTCAGGGATTTTGGTTGGATGGAACGGGAGATGATTACTAGTGGCGAGGGGATTTATCCTCGTTGGGCAGCGCAGCGGCCCTTAAATCTGCGACTGCTTCGCAGCCGAACGGGGTGGTGCGGCATTCCGATAAATCCCCTCACCACAGGGATCTGCTACGCGGGGGCCATTTCCTGCGCCAACCCCAGAAACGCCGCCGGCAACCGCGCGCCTTTGCGTTCTTTGAGGCAATACAAATACTCGGAAATCTGCGGTGCGTTCTCGATGGTCAACACGCGCAATTGTGGATCATGGGGCACTTCCTGGCGGGCAATGATGCTGATGCCGATGTTGCGCAGTACCGCCTCACGGATTGATTCCCGGCTGCCAATCTCCAGCAACGGTCCGAAGCTCACCCCGGCGCTGGACAGCAGTTCTTCGGTCAATCGCCGAGTGGTCGACCCGGACTCGCGCATCAGCAAGGTGTGCCCGGCCAGCGCACTCAGCGGCACATGGTCATGCACGGCCAGCGGATGATTGCGATGCACCGCCAGCACCAGCGGGTCGCTACCGAGCACCCGGCGAATCAGCCGCGCATCATTGAGCAACTGCGATGACGCTGCGACATCCACCCGATACTCTTCCAGCGCTTCAAGCACCTGCTGGGAGTTGCCGATCTCTACCGACACCTCCACCTGGGGCAAGCGCGCACGGAAGGTTTTCACCAGATCGAGAATGTAATACGGCGCGGTAGCCGCGATGCGCAACGTGCCCTGCACCTGACCGCTGTTGCGCAGGAAGAACTCGATGTCAGCCTCTTGCTGCATGAGCGCCTTGACCATGGGCAGCAGCCGCGCACCTTCCTCGCTGACGCTGAGGCGGCGACCGCCACGGTAAAACAGCTCAACCGAGTATTGGCTTTCCAGATGCCGAATCTGGGTCGTCACCGTTGGCTGACTCAGGCCGAGCTTTTTCGCCGCCAGGGTAATACTGCCCAGACGGGCCACCATGTAAAACGCCTTCAGCTCGGCACTCAGCACACCCTTTCCTCATCGCTTACTTGCGCAACAGGCGCAAACCGTTGAATACCACCAACAGGCTGACGCCCATGTCGGCGAACACCGCCATCCACATGGTGGCGATCCCGGCGAAGGTTACCCCAAGAAAGATCGCTTTGATGACCAATGCCAACGCGATGTTTTGTTTAAGGATGGTCGACGTCTGCCGCGACAGGCTGATGAACGCCGGGATCTTGCGCAGATCGTCGTCCATCAGGGCTACATCAGCGGTTTCAATGGCTGTATCGGTGCCAGCAGCCGCCATGGCAAAACCGATCTCGGCCCGCGCCAGGGCCGGCGCATCGTTGATACCGTCACCTACCATGCCGACTCGATGCCCCTGCGCATAAAGCGCTTCGATAGCTTGCAGTTTGTGGGTCGGCAGCAGATCGCCCTGGGCTTGATCGATGCCCACCTGAGTGGCAATCGCTTGCGCGGTGTGGACGTTATCCCCGGTCAGCATCACGGTTTTGATGCCCAGGTCGTGCAGTTGCTGAATAGCTTCGCGACTGGACTCCTTGACCGTATCCGCTACGGCAAACAACGCCAGTGGCCCGGACTTGTCGAGCAACAGCACCACGGACTTGCCCTGCTTTTCCAGCGCGAACAGCTTCTCTTCCAGTTCGGGCGAGCACAGGCCCAACTCTTCCACCAGGCGATGGTTGCCCAAGTGGTACGTCTGACCGTCGATCTCACCGCGTACACCGCGACCGGCCAACGCTTCGAAGTTATCCACAGTCAGCGCTGCAAATTGTTTATCCACAGCAGCGTTGGCAATCGCCAGCGAGACCGGGTGGTCCGAACGACCGGCCAATGCGGCCGCAATCGCCGGGGCGGTGCGATCGGCAGTGGGATCAAGCGAGAGGTAATCGGTCTGCACCGGCTTGCCGTGGGTGATGGTGCCGGTCTTGTCCAGCGCCAGGTAATCGAGCTTGTAACCGCCCTCGAGGTAAACGCCGCCCTTGACCAGAATGCCTTTGCGCGCCGCCGCCGCAAGGCCGCTGACGATGGTCACCGGTGTAGAAATCACCAGTGCACACGGACAGGCGACGACCAGCAGCACCAATGCCCGGTAGATCCAGTCGAACCACAGCGCCCCCATGAACAGCGGCGGAATGACCGCGACCGCCAGGGCGAAGATGAACACAGCCGGGGTGTAGATTTTGGAGAACTGGTCGACAAACCGCTGGGTCGGCGCCCGCGAGCCCTGGGCCTGTTCGACGGCATGAATGATTCGCGCCAGGGTCGAGTTGTTGGCGGCGGCGGTCACGGCATACTCGAGAGAGCCTGCCTGATTGATCGTGCCGGCAAACACCTTATCGCCGACAGTCTTCTCCACCGGCAGACTTTCGCCGGTGATCGGCGCCTGATCAATGGTAGAGCTGCCGGAAACCACTTCACCGTCCAGCCCGATTCGCTCGCCGGGACGCACCCGTACTCGCGCACCCAGTTCGATGGCTTTGACGTCCTGCTCCATCCAGCTACCGTCCGCCTGTTGCACCGTGGCCTTTTCAGGCGTCATCTGCATCAAGCCGCCGATGGCGTTACGCGCCCGGTCGAGAGATTTGGCCTCGATCAATTCGGCCACGGTAAACAGGAACATCACCATGGCCGCTTCCGGCCACTGGCCGATCAGGATCGCACCCGTTACCGCGATGCTCATCAGCGCGTTGATGTTCAGGTTGAGGTTCTTGAGGGCGATCCAGCCTTTCTTGTAAGTGGTCAGGCCGCCGCTGAGGATCGAAATCAGCGCGATGACCGCCACGACCCAGTCCGGTGCAGCACTAGTGAAGTGGATGACTTCTGCCGCCAGGGCGGCAACGCCGGACAGGGCCAGCGGCCACCAGTGTTTTTTCACGGCGATGGGAGCTGGCGCTTCGGTGCCTTGCTCCAGCGGTTCGGCCACCATGCCCAGCGACTTGATCGCGTCGATGATTGGCGCGGTGCTCGGCAGGTCGTGCGTCACGCCCAACACCCGGTTGATCAGGTTGAATTCCAGCTGCTGGACGCCAGCGAGCTTGCCCAGCTTGTTCTGGATCAGCGTCTGCTCGGTCGGGCAGTCCATTGCGTCGATGCGGAAATTGCTGAGCCGTGCGCCGTCGGTCGGTGTTTCGCTCAATTTGATCAGCGACGGGGGGGCCACTTTCGAGGAGCAGCAGGAATCGCCGTGGCCGCCGTGGCCATGCTTCTGTGCAGACTGCAGCTTGTGGCTGTGATCGTGATCGTGATCAGTCTTGTGTTTGTGGGTGTGAAGGGAATCGCTCATCGGGTCGCGTCCATGAAGGTGCCTGTTGCCAAGTAAAGACCCTGTAGCCACTATAGGGTCAAGCACCCTTTTGGAGATTGCCATCATGAAGATCGGAGAACTGGCCAGACTCACTGACTGCGCCGTAGAGACCATCCGCTACTACGAGCGCGAACACCTGCTGCCAGAGCCGGCCCGCAGCGATGGCAATTATCGCGTTTACACCCAGGCCCACGCCGAGCGACTGACCTTTATCCGCAATTGCCGCACCCTCGACATGACCCTCGAAGAGATCCGCAGCCTGCTCGCCTTGCGCGACAGTCCGCAGGACCAGTGCCAAAGCGTGAATGCGCTGGTCGATGAACACATTCATCACGTCAAGGCGCGGATCGACGGGCTGATGGCGTTACAGGCACAACTGATCGACCTGCGCCAACGCTGTGGCGAGGGGCCGGACAGTGAACAGTGCGGGATTTTGCAGCGGCTGGAAGTGAGTGGCGGAGTTGTGGCCACGGAAGTTGAGCATTCGCATGTGGGCCGCAGTCACGGCCACTGAATACTCCACAGTTCCCAGTGTGGGAGCTAGCCTGCTAGCGATAGCGGTTTTTCAGTCACATCAGTGTTGGATGTACCGGCGCTATCGCTAGCAGGCTAGCTCCCACAGGGGACTGCGTGCAGATTGTCAGACCGCCATCGGCGCGGTCATCGGCGGGTGATGCTCGTAGCCTTCCAGCGAGAAATCACTCGGTTCGATCTGCTCCAGCCACTCCGGCTGATAAACACCCGTTTTGGCGAACTCCGGCACACGATCACTGATGACCAGCTTCGGCATCGGGAACGGCTCGCGCTTGAGCTGTTCGTTCAGCATGTCCAGGTGGTTTTCGTAGACGTGGGCGTCGCCGATGAAATAGGTGAACCAGCGCGGTGTGTAACCGGTCAGGCGACCGATCAGGCTCAGCAGCGCGGCGCCTTCAGTGAGGTTGAACGGCGTGCCAAGGCCCAGGTCGTTCGAGCGGATGTAGAGGGTCAGAGAGATCTCTTTGGTCTCGACATTCGGGTGGAACTGATACAGCAGGTGGCACGGCGGCAGGGCCATTTCATCGAGTTGGGCGACGTTCCAGCCATGGAACAGGATACGACGGCTACCCGGGTCCTTGATGATGGTGTCGACGCACTGGCGAATCTGGTCGATCGCCTTGTACAGCACCACGTAGGCCTGTCCGTCTTCTTCACCTTCGGCGATTTGGCGATAGCCCTGGTTCAGGGTCTGCTCGATAGCGGCCTGGTTGCTGACCGGGATCTGCTTGTACGCTGGCCATTTGCGCCATTGCACGCCGTAGATCTCGCCGAGGTCGTCTTCGCCCTGACGGAACGGGTTAGCCAGCCATTGGGCGTTTTCGTTGGCGTTCTGATCCCAGACCTTGCAGCCCAATGCACGGAATTCGGCGGCGTTGTTCACGCCACGCAGAAAACCGCACATTTCACCGATAGCCGATTTGAACGCCATCTTGCGGGTGGTGATCGCCGGGAAACCTTCCTTCAGGTCGTAACGCAGCATCGCGCCAGGAAAGCTGATGGTGTTCACGCCAGTGCGGTTGGCCTGCTTGGTGCCGTTCTTGATGACGTGGGCGACCAGTTCGAGATATTGCTTCATGAATTACCTGTGTCCTTGAACCCGGAGCCGTCGCCCCGGGGTTCGAATTTATACGGCCGCCGCTGGCGTTGCCGGAGCGCGGTGATACGCCAGCCAGATCAGGAACAACCCGGCGAGGATCATCGGTACGCACAGTACCTGGCCCATGGTCAGCCAGTTCCAGGCCAGATAGCCCAGTTGAGCGTCCGGAACGCGGACGAATTCGACGATGAAACGGAAGATGCCATAGAACAGTGCGAACATGCCGGACACCGCCATGGTCGGCCGAGGCTTGCGCGAGTACAGCCACAAGATCAGGAACAGCGCCACACCTTCGAGCGCGAACTGATACAGCTGCGACGGGTGGCGCGCCAGTTGTGCCGGATCGGTCGGGAAGACCATTGCCCATGGCACGTCGGTTGCCTTGCCCCACAGTTCGGCATTGATGAAGTTGCCGATGCGCCCGGCGCCGAGACCAATCGGCACCATCGGCGCGACGAAGTCCATCAGCTGGAAGAACGACTTGCCGTTCTTTTTACCGAACCACAATGCCGCCAGCATCACGCCGATGAACCCGCCGTGGAACGACATGCCACCCTTCCACACTTCAAAAATCAGTGTCGGATTGGCCAGATAAGCACTCAGATCGTAGAAGAGCACATAGCCCAGACGGCCACCGACGATGACACCCATCGACATCCAGAAGACCATGTCGGAGAGTTTCTCCTTGGTCCAGGTCGGGTCGAACCGGTTCAGGCGACGGGACGCCAGCAGCCAGGCGCCGCCAATGCCGATCAGGTACATCAAGCCGTACCAGTGGATTTTCAGCGGACCGATGGCCAGGGCCACCGGATCGATCTGCGGGTAAGGCAGCATTGCGACTCCTCGTTAGAGTTGAAACGTTCGAAATTCCCGGGCGACGCTGTCACGCCAGGATTAAGCCAGTATTGCGGAATGCGTCAGAGCAGAAAGCTCAAACCGACGCAGAACAGCAAAGCGGCAAACAGTCTTTTCAGCAACTTCGGCGAAAGCTTGTGTGCCAGTCGAGCGCCGACGCGGGCGAAAAACATGCTGGTCAGGGCAATCCCGAGCAGCGCCGGCAAATAAATAAAACCGAGACTATGGGCCGGCAGCAACGGATCGTGCCAGCCCAGAATCATGAAACTTAACGCACTGGCCAACGCAATCGGCAGACCGCATGCAGACGATGTCGCCACCGCCTGCTGCATCGGCACGCTGCGCCAGGTCAAAAACGGCACCGTGAGCGAACCGCCACCAATGCCAAAAATCGCCGAGGCCCAGCCGATGACGCTACCGGCTACGGTCAGACCGACTTTGCCGGGCACCGTTCGGCTGGCCTTGGGTTTGACGTCCAGGGCGAGCTGCACGGCGATGATCAGCGCGAACACGCCAATGATCTTCTGCAGGTTCGGGCCGGAAATCGCTTCGGCCGTCAGCGCGCCGAAACCGGCGCCGATGAGAATACCGAGGGTCATCCACGCAAAGATCGGCCAGCGCACCGCCCCGCGACGGTGATGCTCACGTATCGCATTGACCGAGGTGAAAATAATGGTCGCCAGCGATGTGCCGACGGCGAGATGGGTCAGGATCGACGTATCGAAGCCCTGCAAGGTAAAGCTGAACACCAGCACCGGGACAATAATGATCCCGCCACCGACCCCGAACAGCCCGGCCAGCACACCTGCGCAGGCGCCCAGCGCCAGGTAGAGCAGAAATTCCATGGCCGTTTCCCGCACATCCCGAAAATAGGAGCGGCATGGTAACGGATGGATGCCCTTGGGCTCCACTGTGCAAGGCGATGGATCGACAGACGATGACTGCGTAGAGTGGGCAAAAAACACACAAGGACCACCTTATGTGCCTGATTGTTTTCGCCTGGCGCCCAGGTCACGCCCAGCCGTTGATCGTGGCGGCCAACCGCGACGAATTCTATGCCCGTCCCAGCCTGCCCCTGGCCCAATGGCCGGAATCACCGCACGTGCATGCCGGGCGCGATCTAGAGGCCGGGGGCACCTGGCTTGGCGTCGGTGCCAACGGCCGATTCGCCGCGCTGACGAACATTCGCGATCCTCATCAACCGCCAGCACGCAAATCCCGCGGTGAACTGGTAGCGCGCTTTATCAATGGCGACATGCCAATTGATGACTATTTAACCGACGTTGTAGGACGTTCGGTCGAATATGCCGGGTTTAACCTGCTCGTTGGCAATAATCACGAGCTCTGGCATTTCAACTCGCGGGAAACTGAAGCGGTGATGCTGCAGCCGGGTGTCTACGGGTTGTCGAACGCTGGTTTGGATACGCCCTGGCCCAAGTTGCTGAAGGCGCGGGCGGCGCTGGAGGACGCGCTGAATGATCCGCAGCCAAAGGCATTACTGGCGCTGCTGAACGATTCGCAGACGGCGGCGTTCGCCGAATTGCCGGACACAGGGGTCGGGCTTGCCACCGAAACGTTGCTGTCGAGCGTATTTATTGCCAGCCCGACTTACGGAACGCGGGCAAGTACGGCGTTGATTGTTCAGGCGGACGGGACGCGGGTGATGGTCGAAAGGAGTTTCGGGCCGTACGGCGGGCATCTTGGGGAAGTGGAGGTCAACGTTTAAAGGGGCGTTGTCAGGTCTGGCCTCATCGCGAGCCAGCTCGGCTCCAACAGTTGATCTTCAGTGAACACGCCTTTGTGTACGCCGGAGCACAATTGTAGGAGCCGAGCTGGCTCGCGATGGGGCCATCAGCGTTTCAGAGGGTTTTCGCCGAAGCCGGATTGATCATCTTCGCCAACCCAAGATTTTTCAGCGCCAACTGCAGCGAGCTGTGGATAACTTGCGGGTTGTCGATGGTCATCAACTCGGCCAACAACTCCTTGGCCTTGCTCAGGTTGATCTGACGCAACATCCACTTCACTTTCGGCAAGTTGGTGGCGTTCATCGACAGGCTGTCGAAACCCATCGCCATCAGCAGCACCGCCGCGGCCGGATCACCGGCCATTTCACCGCAGATACTCACCGGCTTGCCTTCGGCATGGGCATCACGGACCACGTTCTGCAATGCCTGAAGCACGGCCGGGTGCAGATAGTCGTACAGGTCGGCGACCCGGGGGTTGTTACGGTCGACGGCCAACAGGTACTGGGTCAGGTCGTTGGAGCCGACCGACAGGAAATCCACTTGCCGCGCCAGTTCCTTGGTCTGATACACCGCTGCCGGGATCTCGATCATCACGCCAATCGGCGGCATCGGCACGTCGGTACCTTCGTCGCGGACCTCACCCCAGGCCCGGTGGATCAGGTGCAGGGCTTCTTCGAGTTCGTGGGTGCCGGAGATCATCGGCAGCAGAATCCGCAAGTTGTTCAGGCCTTCGCTGGCCTTGAGCATTGCACGGGTCTGCACCAGGAAGATTTCCGGGTGGTCGAGGGTGACGCGGATGCCGCGCCAGCCGAGGAACGGGTTGTCTTCCTTGATCGGGAAGTACGACAGCGACTTGTCACCGCCGATGTCCAGGCTGCGCATGGTCACCGGTTGCGGATGGAACGCGGCGAGCTGTTCGCGGTAAATCGCCAACTGCTCTTTTTCGCTCGGGAAGCGCTGGTTGATCATGAACGGCACTTCGGTGCGGTACAGACCGACGCCTTCGGCACCCCGCTTCTGCGCCCGCGCCACGTCCGCCAGCAGGCCGGTGTTGACCCACAGCGGCATGCGGTGGCCATCGAGCGTTACGCACGGCAGGTCGCGCAGGGTGTCGAGGCCCAGAGCCAGTTGTTTCTCTTCTTCGACGACTTCGGCGAACTGCTTGCGCAGCACTTCGCTCGGGTTGGTGTAGACCTCGCCACGTGTGCCGTCGACGATCATCTCGATGCCGTCGACCTTGGCGTACGGCAGGTCGACCAGACCCATCACCGTCGGAATGCCCATGGCCCGGGCGAGGATCGCGACGTGGGAGTTACCTGAACCGAGTACCGAAACCAGACCGACCAGCGTGCCTTCCGGCACCTCGCCGAGCATGGCCGGCGTCAGTTCTTCGCTGACCAGAATGGTCTTTTCCGGGTAGACCAGGTTCTGCTGGCGCTCTTCCTGCAAGTAGGCGAGCAGGCGGCGGCCAAGGTCTTTGACGTCCGAGGCGCGCTCACGCAGGTAGGCGTCGTCCATCAGCTCGAAACGGTTGACGTGTTCGGTGACCACCTGGCGCAGCGCACCCTGGGCCCACTGGCCGGTCTTGATCACGGTGGTGATTTCGCTGCCCAGCGAGGCATCGTCGAGCATCATCAGGTAGACATCGAACAGCGCACGCTCTTCAGGGCGCAGCTGCGTCGCAAGCTTGGCGGACAAGGTGCGCATGTCGGCGCGAACGCCTTCGATGGCGGTCTTGAACAGGCCCAGTTCGGCGTTGATGTCGGTGATGGTCTTGTCTGGCACCACGTCCAGATCCGCCGGAGGCAACATGACCACCGCGGTACCGACCGCCGCACCCGGCGAACCCGGTACGCCGACAAACTTCGCTTCCTGGATACCCTTGCCCTGACGGCCAAGTCCACGGATCGAACCGGTGGCTTCGGCGTGGGCGATAACGCCGGCGAGCTGCGCGCTCATGGTCACGAGGAAGGCTTCTTCACCCTCATCGAACTGACGACGTTCTTTCTGTTGAATGACCAACACGCCGACAACGCGGCGGTGGTGAATGATCGGCGCACCGAGGAACGAGGCGTAACGCTCTTCCCCGGTCTCGGCAAAGTAGCGATAGCGCGGGTGATCCGCTGCATTTTCGAGGTTCAGGGGTTCTTCACGCGTGCCGACCAGGCCAACCAGACCTTCGTTCGGCGCCATGCTGACCTTGCCGATCGAGCGCTTGTTCAAGCCCTCGGTGGCCATCAGCACAAAGCGGTTGCTCTCGGGATCAAGCAGATAGACCGAACAGACCTGGCTGCCCATGGCCTCTTTGACGCGCAACACAATAATCCCCAACGCCGACTTGAGATCCTTGGCGGAGTTAACTTCCTGGACGATCTTGCGCAGCGTATTGAGCATGGCTCGGGGTCGAACTCCGTCGTCAGTCGCGCGTTAAAAGGCGCGGGGCAAGCTCTTTGAGAGCGCGTCGATACACCTCGCGCTTGAATGTCACCACCTGGCCCAACGGATACCAATAACTGACCCAGCGCCAGCCATCGAATTCCGGTTTACCGGTCAAATCCATCCGCACCCGCTGCTCGTTGGAGATCAGGCGCAGGAGAAACCATTTCTGTTTCTGGCCGATGCACAGCGGTTGGCTGTGAGTCCTAACCAGACGTTGCGGCAAACGATAGCGCAACCAGCCCCGGGTGCAGGCGAGAATTTCAACATCTTCGCGCTCCAGGCCCACTTCTTCGTTCAGCTCGCGATACAAGGCGTCTTCCGGCGTCTCCTGGGGGTTGATCCCTCCCTGTGGAAACTGCCAGGCATCTTGATTGATACGGCGAGCCCATAGCACCTGTCCGGCATCATTCGTGAGAATGATCCCGACATTGGGGCGGAAACCATCGGGGTCGATCACGGCAACAACCTCGCAAACGCATGTCGCCGCATTGTTCCACAAAGGTTGTGAAGGCAGCAACGAGCCGGCCTACCTTATGTGCACTCTTGTGAAAAGTCCGTATTCTGGACGCCTTTCTACAGACTTTTCAGCGAGTAACTGCAATGCGGCTGGCTTTATTCGACTTGGACAACACCCTTCTGGGCGGCGACAGCGACCACGCCTGGGGCGATTACCTGTGCGAACGCGGTTTCCTCGATGCCGTTGCCTACAAGGCGCGCAACGATGAGTTTTATCAGGATTACCTGGCGGGCAAGCTGGATAACGACGCCTACCTGAACTTTTGCCTGGAAATCCTCGGCCGCACCGAGATGGCCACGCTGGACCAATGGCATCTCGATTACATGCGCGATTGCATCGAACCCATCGTGCTGCCCCAGGCCATCGAGTTGCTGGCCAAGCACCGCGACGCTGGCGACAAACTGGTGATCATCACCGCGACCAACCGCTTTGTGACCGCACCGATTGCCCAGCGCCTGGGCGTTGAAACCCTGATCGCAACCGAATGCGAAATGGCGGACGGCCGATATACCGGACGCAGCACCGACGTGCCGTGCTTCCGTGACGGCAAGGTGACGAGGCTGAATCGCTGGCTGGAAGAAACCGGCTATTCGCTGGAAGACAGTTACTTCTACAGCGACTCGATGAATGATTTGCCGCTGCTGGAGCAGGTGACGAATCCGATTGCTGTCGACCCGGACCCGAATCTGCGGGCCGAAGCCGAGAAGCGTGGCTGGCCGGTGATTAGTCTGCGCGACTGAAACCATCTGTAGCTGCTGCCGAGGCACGAGGCTGCGTTGGGCTGCGAAGCGGCCCCTATGGGCGCTCCTGCGGACCGCAACGCAGCCTCGTGGCTCGGCAGCTGCTACAGATTTCGCGCTAAACCGGCTTGGCGCCCATCAAACCGGCGATGGCGACGAGACACGTAAAGCTGAACAATGCGAGAGCGAAGGTGAACTTGCCGCCCCCTCCCGGTGCCTTGCGCAGCATGTTCAGTCGCACCAGCAGCCAGAACCACGCCAACGCTGCCACGGTATAAAGCACGCTCGACGCCAGCAGCCACGTCTGCCCCAGGGGCCAGCCCACCAGATGCACCATCCACCAGCCGGTGAACGGCATGCTCAACAGCGCCAGTCCCATCAAGACCCACACGAAAACCCGTGGCCGCTGCAATGTGCGGGCGGGTGCCGTCGCGTCACCGTTACGCCGCGTTTGCCACACCCATATTCCCAGGCCCAGCGCGCAACCCAACAAAATGGCCGTCGCCGCAGTGTGCGCCATCTTCAGGGCGGTTAACGTTTCCATTGTTCGATTTCCTTATGATCTGCCCATCAGCGTAGCCGTTCAGCCCAGAAACAGCAGATAGGCCGGGTTGTCGCTTTCGTCCCAGTACGGGTAACCAATCTCTTCCAGTGCCGCCGGTACCAGATGGCGCTCGTCGTGAGGCACTTGCAGACCTGCGACCACACGCCCATCGGCCGCGCCGTGGTTGCGATAGTGGAACATCGAGATGTTCCAGCGCCCGCCCAGCTTGTTCAGGAAGTTGAACAGCGCGCCCGGACGTTCCGGAAATTCGAAGCGCAGAATCACTTCATCGACGACCTGTGCCGCACGGCCGCCGACCATATGACGGATGTGCAACTTCGCCAGTTCGTTGTCGGTGAGGTCGAGTACCGGAAAACCCTGATCGCTGAGACTGGCGATCAATGCACTGCGCGGGTCGGTGTCCGGATGCGTCTGCACGCCAACGAAGATATGGGCTTCACTGCCGGTGTTGTAGCGGTAGTTGAACTCGGTGATCTGACGTTTGCCGACGGCTTCGCAGAACGCCTTGAAGCTGCCTGGCTTCTCGGGGATGGTCACGGCAATGATCGCTTCACGGCCCTCTCCCAGTTCGGCGCGTTCGGCGACATGACGCAGACGATCGAAATTGACGTTGGCACCGGAGTCGATGGCCACGAAGGTATGACCGGTCACACCGTTCAGCTCGACATACTTCTTGATCCCGGCCACGCCCAACGCACCTGCAGGCTCGGTGATCGAGCGAGTGTCATCGTAGATGTCCTTGATCGCCGCACAGATTTCATCGGTGCTGACGGTGATCACGTCATCGACGTAATCCTTGCAGATCTCGAAGGTGTGCTGACCAATCTGCGCCACCGCGACGCCGTCGGCGAAGATGCCCACGGTCGGCAGAACCACACGCTCACCGGCTGCCATTGCCGCTTGCAGACAGTTGGAATCGTCCGGTTCCACGCCGATGATTTTGATTTCAGGTCGCAGGTACTTCACGTACGCCGCGATCCCGGCGATCAGCCCGCCACCGCCCACTGGAACGAATATCGCGTCCAGACGCCCCGGGTGTTGGCGCAAGATTTCCATGGCCACCGTGCCCTGCCCGGCAATGGTGTGGGGATCGTCATAGGGGTGGATATAGACGTAGCCTTTTTCGTCGACCAGTTTCAGCGAGTAGGCCAGGGCTTCCGGGAACGAATCCCCGTGCAGCACCACTTTGCCGCCTCGCGAGCGCACGCCTTCCACTTTGATTTCCGGGGTGGTCTTGGGCATGACGATCGTCGCTTTCACGCCCAGCACTTTGGCTGCAAGCGCCAGTCCCTGAGCGTGATTGCCCGCAGAAGCCGTCACCACGCCACGAGCGCGTTCTTCGTCGCTCAGTTGGGTCAGCTTGTTGTAGGCGCCGCGAATCTTGAACGAGAACACCGGCTGCAAGTCTTCGCGCTTGAGCCAAATGTTGTTGTCCAGCCGCTCGGAGAGCTGGCGAGCAGTCTGCAATGGGGTTTCTACGGCAACGTCATAAACGCGCGAGGTGAGGATCTTTTTGACGTACTGTTCGAGCATCGGAAAGCATCACTGAGCGGGTTGGGCAGGGCCAAGGAGTCTAACCCGGCTTTCGGGCGGGCGACCACACTAAACAGGTGGTTTTAGGTCGTACAGATCCATTGTAGCGAGGGGATTCATCCCCGCTGGAGTGCGAAGCAACCCCCCGGCATTCCCCCAGACACACCGCATTCTCTGTTTTTACGACGGCTGCGCCGCCGAACGGGGATGAATCCCCTCGCCACAAAAGCAATTCTGCTCCGCCCGCCAATCGGGCAATGACCTGCCACATAGCCAAGCCTATAATGCCGACCTTTCGTTCCCCTCTTCGGCACCTCGGAGCCCGCATGACCCAGGATCAACTCAAACAGGCAGTGGCTCAAGCCGCCGTCGACTTCATCCTCCCGAAACTCGACGACAAAAGCATCGTCGGGGTCGGCACCGGCTCCACCGCGAACTGCTTCATCGACGCCCTGGCGAAACATAAAGGTGCGTTCGACGGCGCGGTTGCCAGCTCCGAAGCCACCGCCGCCCGCCTCAAAGGCCACGGTATTCCCGTGTATGAACTGAACACGGTCAGCGACCTGGAGTTCTACGTCGACGGCGCCGATGAAAGTGACGAGCACCTGAACCTGATCAAGGGTGGCGGCGCGGCGCTGACCCGCGAGAAGATTGTCGCGGCCGTGGCCAAGACCTTCATCTGCATCGCCGACGCCAGCAAACTGGTGCCGGTACTCGGCGAGTTTCCGCTGCCGGTGGAAGTGATCCCGATGGCCCGCAGCCACGTCGCTCGCGAGCTGGTCAAGCTTGGCGGCGACCCGGTTTACCGTGAAGGCGTGCTGACCGACAACGGCAACATCATCCTCGACGTGTTTAACATGCAGATCACCAATCCGGTGGAACTGGAAAAACAGATCAATGCAATTGTTGGCGTGGTCACCAATGGCTTGTTCGCGGCGCGCCCGGCGGACCTGTTGTTGCTGGGGACCAGTGAAGGTGTGAAGACCCTGCGCGCTCAGTAATTCAGACACAGCACAAAACCTGTGGGAGCGAGCTTTTGTGGCGAGGGGATTTAGCGAAACGTCGCACCGCCCCGTTGGGTCGCGAAGCGACCCAACGCTTGCAATCCCATAGCTCCGACACACCACATGCACTGGTTTACGACTGCTGCGCAGCCGAACGGGGATAAATCCCCTCACCACAATGCCGCCCCCTACAGGGGATTTGTGTTGCTCAGGGTTGTATCGGCTTCTTGAACACGTAAAACAGGTTCGGCTCGCTCACCAGGTACATCGTGCCGTCGTCATCCATGGCGATCCCTTCTGCCTGGGGCACCGACTTCTTCAGGCCCTGACGCCCCTTGTTCAGCGACATGGTGCTCAGCGGTCGCCCGTCCACGTCCAGTTCCAGAATCAGCCGCGACTCGTCGGACAATGCCAGCAAGTGACCGCTGCGCTCGTCGTATTGCAGGCTCGACAGGTCTCGCACAAACATCCCCGCATCGCGTTTCGGATTGTTGACCACGTGCACTGCGTAGGACTTTTCCGGATCGTAATGCGGAAAACCCTGCACTTCGTAAATCAGCATCGGGTTACGTTCTTTCGCGACGAACAGCCGTTTGCCCACCGAATCGTAAGCCAGCCCTTCGAAACCCGTGTTGCCACTCATGTGCACGCCAAGGGTGATCTGCTCGGCATCTGCCGCGTCGAGGAAGGTGGTAGTGGGCTCCAGATGAATCTTGATCAACCGTTGCTCGTATTCGTCAGTGATCACATAGGTGTCGGCGCTGATGAATTCCACCGCTTCCGGATCACCAAAACCGACCAGCGCGATGCGCCGGATGATCTGGCCATCCAGCGAGAGCTCGATCAGTTCGGAATTCTTGTTGGTGACGGTAAACAGGCTTTTACGGATGGGATCGAAGGTGAGCGCCGACACATCGTCGTCCAGACCATCGATGACCCGCGCCTCGACCGTCACCTGATAGCGATCCAGACCGATGGAGAGCTCGCTCTCCGGCTGCCAAAGCGTGTGCAGGTTGAACCAGCCGCGCTCGAACAAACGCAGGTATTGGCCGATTGCGACCAGGACGATCAGCGCAATGACTGAGAAGATCAGGATTAGAGGTTTGGGACGGGCCAATCGACGCATTCTGGTGTGCTCGGATTCAAAACAGGCGGATGAAATACCACGCCTGTCTGAACTGAAGCTTAATGGCCACTTGCCCTGTCCCACAACCACACAGAAGCATTCCTACTCGCTCGGTTATCAGCGTTGCTTCTCGAAGCGATAAAACAGGTTGGGCTCGCTCACCATATACAGGTTGCCCGCTTCATCCATGGTCATGCCTTCAGCCCGCGGGATGGTCTTCTTCAGACCATTGAAGCCGCCCAGCAACGTCATGAAACTGACCTGCTCACCCTTCTCGTCCAGTTCCAGCAACAAGTGGGAATCGGCTGACAGCACCAGGGTATGCCCGGTGCGGGGATCGATGGCCAGCGCAGACAGATTGCGGATGTCCAGTTCGTCGCTGTCGAGCTTCTGTTTATCGCCAGCAAGGGTTTGGCCGTTGTCGTTGCTTTTCCAGGTAAACAACGCCGGCGGACGTTCTTCACCCAACAGCATCTGCTGATTGCGCGCATCCCAGACGATGGCTTCGAAGGCTTTGTTCTGATCTTTGGAAGGGCCAAGGTCGAACTTCGGGAAATCGGCAATGTTCAATTCACGGGTTTGCGCATCGACTTTGACGATGGACAGCAAGTGCTCGCGCTCATCGACAATAGCCAGCAGACCATTATCCATCACCGTCAGGCCTTCTGGATTGCTCCAGCCCACCAACGGCATTTTGCGCAACACATCGCCCTGCAACGTCAGTTCGACCAGGAAGGGGTTCTTGCCCATGACCGAGAACAGGGTCTTGGTTTGCGGGTTGTAGGCCAGATCGGATGCCTCGTCCTTTTCCATGCCTGGCAGCAACTTGGCGTCGATCACCGCCTGGTAATCCGGCAGCCAGATACTCTCCTGACGTTCGGTCGGGGTTTCGAAACGCTCCATCACCCACAGCACGCCCCGATCATCCCAGTGCATGGCAACGGCGAGGCCATAGACGACCGCAGCGACCAGCAAAAGCCAGGAGTACCAACGCATGAAAAAGCGCGGGCGGCGGGCAGGTTTTAGCGTGGGCAGCGGTTGGATGGGCATCTAAGGATGATTCCAGGGATTTTGAGAGAGCCCCCTGTAGGAGCTGCCGCAGGCTGCGATCTTTTGATCTTGAAAAAAACAGATCAAAAGATCGCAGCCTGCGGCAGCTCCTACAGAGGCTTGCGGTGGTTAGCGAACGCTGGTACTGAAACTGCTCGCGCCCGGCAATTCGATGACCAGTTCATCACCAACATTCAGCGGACCCACACCCATCGGAGTCCCGGTCAGGATCACATCACCGGCCTGCAGCGAGAAGCAGCCTGCCATGTGCTGAATCATCGGCACGATCGGGTTAAGCATCGCGCTGCTGTTGCCGTCCTGGCGAACTTCACCGTTGATGGTCAGGCGAATGCCGATGTCGGTCAGGTCAGCGAACGTGCTGCCGGACACGAATGGAGCAATCACCGCCGCGCCGTCGAACGATTTGGCGATTTCCCACGGCAGGCCTTTGGATTTCAGTTCGGCCTGCTTGTCACGCAGGGTCAGGTCCAGGGCCGGGGCGAAGCCGGAGATCGCGTCGAGCACTTCTTCACGACTCGGCTTGGTCGACAGCGGCTTGCCGATCAACACAGCAATTTCCGCCTCGTAATGCACTGAACCGCGCTCGGTCGGAATGCTGAAACCGCCTTCCAGCGGGACCACGCAACTGCCCGGCTTGATGAACAACAGCGGCTCGGTAGGAACCGGGTTGTCCAGCTCCTTGGCATGTTCGGCGTAATTGCGTCCGATGCACACGACTTTGCCCAACGGGAAGTGAATACGCGTACCGTCGAGATACTGGTGCTGATAGCTCATGGACCGACTCCTGATTCGTAGCGCTTAAGTTCGAAAGTCAAACAGCAAAGATCTTGCCCGGGTTCATGATGCCATTCGGGTCGAACACTGCCTTGACGGCTTTCATGTACTCGATCTCGACCGGTGAACGGCTGTAGGTCAAGTAATCCCGCTTGGTCATGCCCACGCCGTGCTCGGCGGAAATCGAACCGTTGTACTTCTCGACGGTTTCGAACACCCATTTGTTCACGGTCGCACACTTGGCGAAGAACTCGTCCTTGCTCAGGTTTTCCGGTTTGAGGATGTTCAGGTGCAGGTTGCCGTCGCCGATGTGGCCGAACCAGACGATTTCGAAGTCCGGGTAATGTTCGCCGACGATCGCGTCGATTTCCTTGAGGAACCCCGGGACTTTCGAGACGGTGACCGAAATGTCGTTCTTGTAAGGCGTCCAGTGAGAGATGGTTTCGGAGATGTATTCGCGCAGCTTCCAGAGGTTTTGCAGTTGGGTTTCGCTCTGGCTCATCACGCCGTCCAGCACCCAGCCCTGCTCAACGCAATGCTCGAAGGTTTCCAGGGCGTGGTTGGCCACTTCTTCAGTGGTCGCTTCGAATTCCAGCAGCGCGTAGAACGGGCAATCGGTTTCGAACGGGGCCGGTACATCACCGCGGGCCATGATCTTGGCCAGTGCCTTGTCGGAAAAGAATTCAAAAGCGGTCAGGTCGAGTTTGCCTTGAAACGCGTGCAGAACCGGCATGATCGAATCGAAATCCGCCGTACCGAGCACCATTGCGGTCAGGTTTTTAGGTGCCCGATCGAGGCGCATGGTTGCTTCAACCACAAAACCGAGCGTGCCTTCAGCACCAATAAACAACTGGCGCATGTCGTAACCGGTGGCGTTCTTGATCAGGTCGCGGTTCAGCTCCAGCAGATCGCCCTTGCCCGTGACGACCTTCATGCCGGCCACCCAGTTGCGGGTCATGCCGTAGCGAATCACCTTGATCCCGCCGGCATTGGTGCCGATATTGCCGCCAATCTGGCTCGAACCTGCCGAAGCGAAGTCCACCGGGTAGTACAGGCCGTTCTCTTCGGCAACGTTCTGCAGGTGTTCGGTCACCACGCCTGGCTGGCAAACCGCGGTGCGGTCGGTCAGGTTCACGTCGAGGATCTGGTTCATATAGTCGAACGACACGACCACTTCGCCATTCGCGGCCACTGCCGCAGCGGAAAGCCCGGTACGACCACCGGACGGTACCAGCGCCACCTTGCGCTCATTGGCCCAACGGACAATGGCCTGAACCTGTTCGGTGGTCTTGGGAAACACGATGGCAGTCGGGGCCGGGGCGAAATGCTTGGTCCAATCCTTACCGTAAGCATTCAGGGAGTCGGCATCGGTCAGCACCTTGCCAGGCTCAACCAGGGTCTTCAGCTCATCAATCAGGGCAGGATTGGTCATCGACAGAACTCTCGAACAATTCATGGTCATCCTGAGAACGCTTCACGTCGCAGGAATGAGTGTTTAGCGGGGTGCATATGCTAGCATACCGACCCCGCAGGGTAGTGCCCAACGGCCATTCTGCGGTGACGGCATTGTTGCCGTCCGGGTCAGCATTCTGTGCCCTGTTTTATACGTACGTTCCTCTTTTGACGAGTGGCTGTTGCCGTCAAGCAAGGCGCCGCGACGAGTCATAGCTGGCTATGGCGAGGAGCGGCAACGCAGCATGACGTCAACAGACGCCGTCAAAAAGGAACAGTACGTATAGGACAGGGCACCCTGACTACTTCCTGCCAATTTTCTCCGGGATACAGGTTTACGCAGATGAGCAAGACTTCTCTCGATAAGAGCAAGATCAAGTTCCTTCTTCTCGAAGGCGTCCACCAATCGGCTGTCGACGTTCTCAAGTCGGCGGGCTACACCAGCATCGAGTACCTCACGGGTTCTCTGCCGGAAGCCCAGCTGAAGGAAAAGATCGCTGATGCGCACTTCATCGGCATTCGCTCCCGCACTCAACTGACCGAAGAGATCTTCGATCACGCGAAGAAGCTCGTGGCTGTCGGTTGTTTCTGCATCGGCACCAACCAGGTCGATCTGAACGCAGCTCGCGAACGCGGCATCGCGGTGTTCAACGCCCCGTACTCCAACACCCGTTCCGTTGCCGAGCTGGTGCTGGCCGAAGCGATCCTGTTGCTGCGCGGCATCCCTGAGAAAAACGCTTCCTGCCACCGTGGCGGCTGGATCAAGAGCGCGGCCAACTCCTTCGAAATCCGGGGCAAGAAGCTGGGTATCGTCGGTTACGGATCGATCGGTACTCAACTGTCGGTCCTGGCTGAAGGCCTGGGCATGAAGGTGTACTTCTACGACACCGTGACCAAGCTGCCATTGGGCAACGCAACGCAAGTTGCCAGCCTGACCGAACTGCTGGGCATGTCCGACATCGTCACCTTGCACGTTCCGGAAACCGCTGCGACCCAGTGGATGATCGGCGAGAAGGAAATCCGCGCCATCAAGAAGGGCGGCATCCTGATCAACGCGGCTCGCGGTACCGTGGTCGAGCTCGACGCACTGGCGGACGCGATCAAGGACAAGCACCTGATCGGCGCGGCCATCGACGTATTCCCGGTGGAGCCTCGCTCCAACGACGAAGAGTTCGAAAGCCCGCTGCGTGGCCTGGACAACGTGATCCTGACCCCGCACATCGGTGGTTCCACCGCAGAGGCGCAAGCCAACATCGGTCTGGAAGTCGCTGAGAAACTGGTGAAGTACAGCGACAACGGTACCTCGGTTTCCTCCGTCAACTTCCCGGAAGTGGCCCTGCCGGCTCACCCTGGCAAGCACCGCCTGCTGCACATCCACGAGAACATTCCGGGTGTGATGAGCGAGATCAACAAGGTCTTCGCCGAAAACGGCATCAACATTTCCGGTCAGTTCCTGCAGACCAACGAGAAAGTCGGTTACGTCGTGATCGACGTCGATGCAGACTACTCGGAAATCGCCCAAGAGAAACTGCAGCACATCAACGGCACCATTCGTTGCCGTGTGTTGTTCTGATAGTGACTTGAGTGAAAAAAAAGGGAGCTCCTCGGAGCTCCCTTTTTCATGACCGTGAAACAGTTACTTCACAGTCACGGTGATCTTCTTCGACACGATTGGCGGATCGAACGGCATGTGGCCGCTGTCACCCAGTTCCAGCTGCAAGGTGTGCTTGCCCGGTGCCAGTTTGATCTCGGCCTGGGTTTGCGCCTTGCCGAAGTGCATGTGGTTGGCGTCCAGCGGAATCGGTGCGCCGGCGGCTGGCAGTTTGTCGACGTCGATCAGCAAATGGTGGTGACCGGTGTTTTTGGTAACGTCACCGGCAGGGGCAAGGGACACGTCCTTGACGCCGAACTTGACGGTGAAGGTTTCCGGGACGGTGGCACCGTCTTCGGGAGATACGATAAATACTTCTGCACCCTTGGGGGCCGGAGTCGCAGCCATTGCCATCATCGAAGCACTCAACAACAGGCCGGCGAATGCTGCTCGTGACATAAAGGTTTTCATTCTCTTCTCCAGTTTTTTCGTAAAATCCGTGCAGTCATGACAACTTCATGACCATTTGTTGTCGAAGGCACTCGACAACCATAGCAAAGCGAGCCAAACCAAAGACTCGCGATAATGAATTCAAGGAGTGACCATGCGCTTGTTGCCTGGCCTGATCTGCCTGTTACCTCTTCTGAGCCCGCTGGCTCATGCCGAACTGATTGACGACGTGAACGACCGCGGCGAATTGCGCATTGCCCTTGAGGCTAATACACCGCCCTTCAATTTCAAGGATGACGGCAAACTAACAGGCTTTGAAGTCGAATTGGGTCAGCTGCTGGCGAATGAGCTGGACGTGCGTGCCGATTTCGTCGTCGTCGACTCCAACGATCTGTTGCCCGGCGTCGAGAGCGGCAAGTACGACGTCGCCATCAATCACATAGCAGTGACCCCGGAACTCAAGGATCGTTTCGACTTCAGCGAACCTTACAGTTACGCCAAAGCGGATTTGATCGCGCAGAAAGAAGAAGAGCCGCGCTCGATGCTGCTGGTGCAGACACTGGCGCAGGAGAAGCCCAAAGCAGCTGCGCCGGTGAGCCTGGCGATTCCGTTTCAGAAGGGAAATCCGGCGTTTCATGCCAGCCTGGAGAATGCACTGGCGCGGATCAAGGCCGATGGACGACTGGAGGCGCTGGAGCAGAAGTGGTTGGAGTCGGACACGAGCGTCGCGCCGAAGCCATAATTTCAGACTGATGCGCACCACTGTAGGAGTGAGCCTGCTCGCGATAGCGGTCTGTCATCCAACATCTTTGTTGACTGACATGGCCTCATCGCGGGCAGGCTCGCTCCCACAGTAGTTTTGTGGTGATGGTCAGTCCTGCGCAGTAAGAGCCTGCGCTGCTTGGGCCAGCTCCAGCTCGCTGAAGACCTGAACGCCATGGCGCTTCAGCAACGCGGCCGTCACCCCTTCGCCACTGACCTTCACCCCACTGAACGTCCCGTCATAAGTCAGCAAATTCCCACAGGACGGGCTGTTCGCTTTTAGCACGGCAATACGGATACCGTGCTTTTGCACCAGCTCCAGCGCCTGATAGGCCCCGGACAAAAACTGCGCGCCGACGTCCTCGCCCTCGGTGGTGATAACCGACACTTGTCCATCGAGCACTTGAGCGCCCTGTCCGCCCGGGATTTCCGCCGCCGCCCTCGGGGTCGGCAATCCTCCGGCGACTTCCGGACACAAGGGTACGACCCGACCTTCGTCGATCCATTGTTGAAGCTGATCGAAAGGCCCGCTGGCGCCGCCGTCATAACGAACCCGGTGACCCAGCAGGCAACGGCTTACCAGTATCTTTTGCATGATTAGAAAGGCTCGTTGCCGCGACGTCGGAACCAGCCCGTCAAAGACAGGCGATTTCGGGTGGCGGGCATCACTTCGTGAGGGACTTCACCCGACAGGAACACCACCAGGCATCCGCCGACCGGCACCACATCGTGTTCGGTGCCTCCATTCAGGTACATGCGCAACTGACCGCCGTGCTCTGGCAGCCAGGCGTCATTCAAGTAGACCACCGCCGAGACCATGCGGCGATCATCGTCGCGAAAGCGATCCACGTGCCGGAGGTAGAAAGCACCGGGCGGGTACAGTGCGAAATGGCTTTCGAAGTCTTCCAGCCCCAGGTACAGGCCCCGATTCAACGCTTCGCGCAGGCTGTCCATCAATTGCAAATAGCTGTCGCACGCCAATGCCTGACCGGGCTCGATCCACTGGATATGGTCACCCCTGATGCCCTCGCGAATCTCCGATGTCGGTCCGCGTCCCACGGCTGCCGGGGCCAATTCACCTTCGGCCGCACGTTTATGGCACTCAGCCGCCAGTTCCCGGGTCAGACCCAGAGGCAGGAAAATATTCTGCTGTGACCAACCCTGTGTAGCCAGGTCGTCGACGATACGTAACAGCAGCGGATGATCAGAGGGTATTTGCATGGCGCGCATAGTATTCCTGTGCCTGCAAATCCGACAGAGCCGCGCAGCGGCTTGATACGAATTCTCGACAAGTCCGGATACCACACGGAGAATAGTCGCCTGCTGACAGGAGTCCCTATGCGCCGTTTGCTTTTCTCACTGTTGATGTTCTGCGTAATGCCCGCCTGGGCAGACGGCCACGATCAGCTGTACAAGGTCGCCGGCTGGCCGGAACAACGCGCGCACTTTAACGACGCCCTCTCGGCCGCCCAGCAGCGTTACCAGAACAGCCTGCCACCGGCGGTGTTTCAGGCATTGGTCAACAACAGCAATCAGCGTTTCGCCCCCCAGGCTGTCGATCAGCGCGCAGAGGCACAACTGCGCAAGGTGCTGGCCGATCCCAAGCCCGCGCTAACCTTTTTCCAGTCGCCGCTGGGCAAGAAAATCGTCGCCGCCGAGTTACTCGCGACCCGTCGTGATCAACTGGCAAAAAACGCCAAGGGTTTACCGAAAATCGAGGCCAGCGACAGCCGCTTGCTCATCATCGGCCACCTGGCTCAGGCACTGCCCGCCCGCGAAGCCGGCGCCGAGGTCAGCCTGGCAATTGCCGGTGTCGCGGCCGACAGTCTGAGTTCGATGATTCCGGGTTTGCTCGGTGGCGGTCAGGCTCAAGGCATGTTGAATGGTCAGCGCCAGCGCTTGATGGAACAAATTGGCAGCGACCTGAACAACACGCTGCTCTACGTTTATCGCGACCTGTCGGATAACGAACTGGAAGAGTTCGCCACCTTTGCCGAGTCTGCTGAAGGCAAGGCTTACTATCAGGCGGCGCTGGCGGCGATTCGGGCGGGGTTGGCGGTGGGGCAGAATCCTTAGCATCCAGGACGCTATAGATTTCGCCCCTTGATCCGCTTCGTCAAAAACCCGAAATACTCCGCTCTCAATGCCTGCGTCTCATTCGCCAGGTGATGCCGCGCCTGCGGCAACATCAACACCTGCGGCCGATCGAACTTGGCCTTCAGCACCCCAAGGTTGTGTTCCCAATCCACCGTCATGTCCGCCTGCCCCTGCACAATCAGCGGCCGACGCAAGCTGTTGGGTGCCGCCTCGATACGCTTGATCCAGCGCGCCAACGCACCCACCCAGGCGGTCGGCAGACGTAGCGGTTGCAGCGGATCGGCTTGCAGGAAGGGTAAGAAATCCGGGTCGTTGGAGTTTTCGCTGAAGCGCCGGGCGATGGCTTTAACGAAGGGTCTGAGCAGGTAGTAACTCAATTGCGACCAGCCCCAGGCGCGCGGCCGAACCAGCGGCGACAGCAGGATTACCTGGCCCTGCGCCGGGCTGTCAGCACCCTGATTGAGCACATGATCGATCACGATCGCTCCTCCCGTGCTTTGCCCGCACAGGTGCCACGGCTGCGGCATATCAAGGGACAGCGCCTCCGCGAAAAGCCCTTGCAGCGTGTCCTGGTACTCCGAAAAATCCATGATGCTCGCCCGCTCGCCACTGGACAGGCCATGCCCCGGCAAATCGCAGGCAATCACCGCGAAGCCCTGATCCAGCGCCCACTCGATCACATGCCGATACAGCCCGGTGTGATCGTAGAAACCGTGAAACAGAAACAGCGTCGCCTTCGCCCGTGCTGGCCACCAGAACTGGCTGACCACCTGATACCCATCGACCGCAAAACGGCCCAAGCCACTGCGCAGTTCCCGCCCCGGGAAATCGAGGCCATAAAAACGCTGATAGGCCAGCGCTTCCACCGACAACGGCTGCCCCTCGGCCAATGGCCGCAGGCTGTCGCGCAAATGATCGGGGGCGAAAGTGGCAGACATGAGTAATTCCAGCAGGTGAAACGGACTTTATGGGGCTGCGATATTCATCTGTCGCGGCAAGCATGGCAAGCTAGCCGACCTCTAAGGATGATACCCATGCGCCCGGTCTACCGCACCACACTGTTCGCCAGCTTGCTCGCCCTCGTGTGTGCCGCCGTGTTGTGGGCTGCCTACGACTGGTTTCAGGGGCGCTACCTGCGTGCGTTCAGCGAGCACACCGCCGTGTTCTCCGGCGACCCGCTGCGCCTGCCTGACGACCTCGCCGGTCCCGGCGCCATTCGCCTGGTGCACTTCTGGGACCCGGCCTGCCCCTGCAACGTCGGCAATCAACAGCACCTCACCGAACTGGTGGCTCGCTATGTGCCGCAAGGTGTCGAATTTTACTCGGTGCAAAAGCCCGGCAGTCACGGCCAGTTACCGAGCACATTGAGCAGCCTCAAGACCATCACCGTGCTGCCCGGCTCCGAACAGATCCCCGCCAGCCCGGCCGTGGCGATCTGGGATCGCACCGGCAAGCTGGCGTATTTCGGCCCCTACAGCGAAGGCCTGACGTGCAATTCAAGTAACAGCTTCATCGAACCGATTCTCCAGGCTTTGAACGAAGGCCGCCCGGTGAGTGCCACGCACACACTGGCGGTGGGGTGTTACTGCCCATGGCCGGTCGATACACCGAAGTAGGGACAAACCAGGCAACACGAATCCCTCCTACGGGCGATGGGCCTATTCAGTAAGCCGTGTTAAACAGTGACGCCAGGGAATAGCTGCCACTAATAACAAGAACAAGGAACCACCATGAAACGTCTCCTGACTGCCCTCGTCCTGCTCATAGTCGTGCTTGCCGCGGGCGCTGGCTGGTACGTCTACAGCAAGCAGCCGACACGCCAGGGCATGGTTGAACTGCAACACCTGCAGGGTTCAGTCACCGTGCGTTACGACGAGCGCGGCATCCCGCACATCCGCGCTGAAAATGAAAAAGACCTCTACCGCGCGCTCGGCTATGTGCATGCACAGGACCGTCTGTTCCAGATGGAAATCCTGCGCCGACTCGCCCGTGGCGAACTGGCTGAGGTGCTCGGCCCGAAACTGCTCGATACCGACAAGCTGATGCGCAGCCTGCGTATTCGCGAACGCGCCGAAACCTACCTCGCCAACCTGGATAAACAGTCACCGGCGTTCATTGCCATGCAGGCCTATCTGGACGGAATCAACCAGTATCAGGACACCCATGCGAAACCTGCAGAGTTCGACGTGCTGGGCATTCAAAAGCGTCCGTTCACAGCCCAGGACACCATCAGCATCGCCGGCTATATGGCGTACAGCTTTGCCGTCGCGTTTCGCACCGAGCCGTTGCTGACCTACGTGCGCGATCAACTCGGGCCCAATTACCTGAACGTCTTCGACCTCGACTGGCAGCCCAAAGGCGTGCTGGCGAACAGTCACGGTGGCGCGGCGCCGGCCCTTGGCAGCGCGGACTGGAAAGACCTCAATACCCTCGCCCGCTTGAGCGAACAAGCACTGGCCGATAACGGTTTGCCTCAGTTCGAGGGCAGTAACGCCTGGGTCGTGGCCGGCAACCGCACCAAAAGCGGCAAGCCGTTACTGGCAGGTGATCCGCACATCCGCTTCTCCGCGCCGTCGGTGTGGTACGAGGCGCAACTCTCGGCGCCCGGTTTCGACCTCTACGGTCACTATCAGGCCTTGATGCCATTTGCCTCGCTGGGGATGAACCGCGATTTCGGCTGGAGCATCACCATGTTCCAGAACGATGACATGGACCTGATCGCCGAGAAGGTCAATCCGGGCAATCCCAATCAGGTCTGGTATCGCGGCAAATGGGTCGACATGGTGACCAGCGAACAACAGATCGCCGTGAAGGGTCAGGCGCCGGTTACCTTGGTGCTGCGCCAGTCGCCCCACGGTCCGATCGTCAACGATGCCCTAGGCACCAGCGTCGGCAAAACCCCGATTGCCATGTGGTGGGGATTCCTGGAAAGCCAGAACCCGATTCTCGAAGGCTTCTACCAGCTAAACCGCGCCGACACCCTGGCCAAGGCACGCAGTGCCGCTGCCAAGATCCAGGCACCGGGCCTGAACGTTGTGTGGGCCAATGCCAAGGGCGACATCGGTTGGTGGGCAGCGGCGCAACTGCCCAAGCGACCTGCCGGCGTCAACGGAAATTTCATTCTCGACGGCAGCACCGCCGAGTCGGACAAGGATGGTTTTTACCCGTTCAGCGCCAACCCGCAGGAAGAAAACCCGGCGCGCGGCTACATCGTCTCCGCCAACTTCCAGCCCGTATCACCGACCGGCATGGAGATTCCCGGCTACTACAACCTGCCCGACCGTGGGCAGCAGCTCAATCGCCAGCTCAGCGACAAAGCCATCAAGTGGGATCTGGACACCAGCCAGAAGCTGCAGCTGGGCACCACCACCGGCTACGGTCCGCGACTGTTGGCGCCGTTGCTGCCGGTGTTGCGTGAAGTCGTGAGTAGTCCCGCCGAACTCAAGTTGGTGGAGCAACTGGCGCAGTGGAAAGGCGATTACCCGCTCGACTCCACCAGTGCCACGCTGTTCAACCAGTTCCTGTTCAACCTCGCTGACGCGGCGATGCACGACGAGCTGGGAGATGCTTTCTTCGAAACTCTGCTCTCGACTCGGGTGATCGATGCCGCACTGCCGCGCCTGGCCGCGACTGCCGACTCGCCGTGGTGGGACAACCGCACCACCCTCGGCAAGGAAACCCGCGCCGACACGGTCAAGACGGCGTGGCAGGCGAGCCTTGCTCACCTCAACACAACCCTCGGCACGGATGTCACGCAATGGCAGTGGGGCAAGGCGCACACGCTGACTCACGTGCATCCGCTGGGGCAGCAGAAACCACTGGACCGGATCTTCAATGTCGGCCCGTTCGCAGCACCGGGCAGCCATGAAGTACCGAACAATCTTTCCGCCAAGATCGGGCCGGCGCCGTGGCCGGTCACTTATGGTCCCTCGACCCGCCGGCTGATCGACTTCGCCGACCCGGCCCACAGCCTGACCATCAACCCGGTCGGCCAGAGCGGCGTGCCGTTCGATGGTCATTATGAGGATCAGGCTGAGGCGTACATCGAAGGGCTCTACTTCCAGGCTTATCTCAGTGATGAGGAAGTGACGGCGAATACGCGCAGTACGCTGAAGCTGTTGCCGGCGCGGGGTGCCCAGTAAAATCTTCGGACTGGACTGGCCCCATCGCTAGCAGGCTAGCTCCCACAATGGAACTGCGCGCACCGAACCAAATGTGGGGGCTAGCCTGCTAGCGATGGGGCCCATAAGAACAACACACATTCCGGATCAAACCATCGCCGCAAAATTCAACCTGAACTGCTGCGGCGTTACCCCAAGCCGACGATTGAACACACTGCGCATGTGTTGTGCATCGCGGAAACCGCACTGATACGCCACTGTCTTGAGTGGCGAAGCGGTGCTTTCGAGCATCACCCGTGCTGCATCCACCCTCGCCCGCTCGACAAACTCCGCCGGGGTGATTTTTGCTTCCTTGGCAAACACCCGGGAAAAGTTGCGGGCGCTCATGTTGACGGCATTGGCCAGGTCGGCGAGGGTCAGATCGCCATTGAGATTTGCCAGAACGTAAAGCTGAACCAATGCCACCGCCGACGTCGGTTCAGCGTGCGGGGTCAGGAACGGACTGAATTGCGATTGCCCGCCCGAGCGTTGCGTGAACACCACCAGTCGCTTCGCCACGCTCAACGCGATTTCCGGGCCGTGATCCTGGGCCAGCAGATACAGCGACAAATCGATCCCTGCCGTGACCCCTGCCGACGTAAAGAGCTCGGCGTCCTGCACGTAAAGACGATCGGCGTCCACTTGTGTCGACGGATACAACGCAGCCAATGCCGCCGCATCGCCCCAATGCGTCGTCACGGTCCGCCTCTCCAGCAACCCTGCCCGGGCGAGCATGAAGGCGCCGTTGCAGATCGAACCAAAGCGTTTCGCCCGCGCGCAGGCGTCACGCAGCCAGGCATCGAAAGTCGGGCTGAAATTCATGAAGGGCAACTGCGGCCCACCGGCCACCAGCAACAGGTCGTAAGCTTCCAGCGCCTCGCTGAAATGGCGATGCGCATTGAGCGACAAGCCATTGGAACAAGGCATCATCCCGCGCTCGACGCCGATGACATCCAGCCGATAGTGATCCTGCGGAGGCAGGAAGCGATTGGCCTCGGAAAACACATCCATGGGGCCGGTAACGTCCAGGGACTGAACGCCGGCGAATACCACGATGGCGACGGTTTTACTCATGACGGGAAACGCCCTCGAAGGCCCTGACTGCACTTAATACCTGTAGCAGCTGCCGAGGCACGAGGCTGCGTTGCGTGTCCGCAGGACCGCCTTCGGGGCCGCTACGCAGCCCAACGCAGCCTCGTGCCTCGGCAGCTGCTACAGGGATGTGTGCGTGATCTGGCTTCCACGTTAGCCAATCCCGGCCTGACAAGCGAGGTTGGCGCGATATGCATGCTCATTGGCAAGGATCGCAGCCATGCATCGATTGTCCGCTCAGGGTGGCGGGAACAGACTTGTTCCATCAGCGCCGCCACGGCGTTCCCCACGAGGAAAGCACCCATGAGCAGCATCATCGCCGGTATCAAAATCCCCGACAGCGCATTGGCCAGGGCCACTACCGAGTACATCCGCGACGTCGAATCCGACTTGCTGTACCACCACTCCCGCCGGGTGTTTTTATTTGGCGCCCTGAGCGGTGAACGCAAGCAGCTTGAATACAATCCCGAGCTGCTTTACGTCGGCGCGATGTTCCATGATCTGGGGTTGGTGGAAGGTCATCGCACTGACGATGAACGCTTTGAAGTCGACAGCGCCAACGCCGCCAAGGCATTCCTGAAACCTTACGGTCTTTCGGATGACGATATCGAACAAGTGTGGCTGTCGATTGCCCTGCACACCACACCGGGCGTGCCGCAACACTTGCGGCCCAACGTGGCGCTGGTCACTGCCGGGGTCGAGATGGATGTGCTGGGTATCGACTACGCGGCGTTTTCCAACGGGCAGCGAGAGGCAGTGGTGCATGCGCATCCACGGGGTGACGGGTTCAAGGAGTGCATCCTGTGCGCCTTCGCCAACGGCTTCAAACACAAACCGGACACGACGTTCGGCACCGTGAACGCGGACGTGCTGGTGGACAGTGAGCCGGGCTTCAAGCCGATGAACTTTGTCGAGATTATTCGCAAGTCGCCTTGGGTTTCCTGAACATAAAAATCAAAAGATCGCAGCCTGCGGCAGCTCCTACAGTTCGGTGGTACATCCGCGAAATGGCGGGGTACTTTCCTTTGTAGGAGCTGCCGCAGGCTGCGATCTTTTGATCTAAAGCGCTATCAAACCGCTTCCGGTGCCTGCGCGCGACGCACGTCCGGTTGCTTCCACGAATCTGCAGCACTTTCTTCGATCGCTTGCTGAATCGCCTTCTTGCGCGACTCTTCGGCACGGCGGCTGAAGAACCAGACCAGGAACGTCACCAGCGACACCGCCAGCAGAATAAGGCTGGCCACGGCGTTGATCTCAGGCTTCACGCCCAGACGCACCGCCGAGAACACTTCCATCGGCAAGGTCGTCGAGCCCGGGCCGGACACGAAGCTCGCCAACACCAGGTCATCCAGCGACAACGCGAAGGACATCATGCCGCCCGCCGCCAGCGAAGGCGCGATCATAGGGATGGTGATCAGGAAGAACACCTTCCATGGCCGCGCCCCCAGGTCCATGGCTGCCTCTTCGATGGACAGGTCCAGCTCACGCAAGCGCGCCGACACCACGACCGCCACGTACGCCGCACAGAACGTCGTGTGGGCAATCCAGATGGTGACGATGCCGCGTTCCTGCGGCCAGCCGATCATCTGCGCCATCGCCACGAACAGCAGCAACAGCGACAGACCGGTGATCACCTCAGGCATTACCAGCGGCGCGGTGACCAGGCCACCGAACAGCGTGCGACCCTTGAAGTGGGTGATACGGGTCAGCACGAAAGCTGCCAGTGTACCCAGCGCGACTGCCGCAATCGCCGTATAGCAGGCGATTTCCAGCGAGCGCACCACCGAGCCCATCAGTTGGGTGTTATCCATCAGGCCGACGTACCACTTGATCGACCAGCCGCCCCACACCGTTACCAGTTTGGAAGCGTTGAACGAGTAGATCACCAGGATCAGCATCGGCGCGTAGATGAACAGCAGACCCACTACCAACATGAAGCTTGAGAAACGGAAGCGCTTCATTCTTTGCCCTCCATTTCTTTGGCCTGGCTACGGTTGAACAGAATGATCGGCACAATCAGGATCGCCAGCATCACCACCGCCAGGGCAGACGCCACCGGCCAGTCACGGTTATTGAAGAACTCTTGCCAGAGCACTTTACCGATCATCAGGGTTTCCGGACCGCCCAGCAGTTCCGGGATCACGAACTCGCCCACGACGGGAATGAACACCAGCATGCAGCCAGCAACAATGCCGTTCTTGGACAGGGGAATGGTGATTTTCCAGAAGCTGTTGAAGGTGCTCGAACCGAGGTCGGACGCGGCTTCCAGCAGGCTGTTGTCGTGCTTCACCAGGTTGGCGTAGAGCGGCAGGATCATGAACGGCAGATAGGAATACACCACGCCGATATACACCGCGAGGTTGGTATTGAGGATCTGAAGCGGTTCATTGATCCAGCCCATGGTCATCAGGAAACCGTTGAGCAGACCGTTGTTGCTGAGGATGCCCATCCACGCATACACGCGAATCAGGATCGCGGTCCAGGTCGGCATCATGATCAGCAGCACCAGCACCGTTTGCATTTCTTTGCGGGCACTGGCGATGGCATAGGCCATTGGATAACCGATCAGCAGGCAGAGGACGGTGCTGATCAGCGCCATCTTCAACGAGCCCAGGTACGCGGCGATGTACAACTCGTCGTCGCCGAGCATCGCGTAGTTGCCCAGGTTGAGCAGCACCTGCAGCTTCTGGTCAACGAAGTTGTAGATCTCGGTGTACGGCGGGATGGCCACGTCGGCTTCGGCGAAGCTGATCTTCAGAACGATGAAGAACGGCAGCATGAAGAACAGGAACAGCCAAATGAACGGAACCCCGATGACCAACTGGCGGCCACCGGGAATTATTCGATTGAGGCGGCGTTTGAATTTGCGCATGTTCATGAGCGAAGCACCACGCCGCTGTCGTCTTCCCAGTACACGTAGACCTGATCACCCCAGGTCGGACGCTGGCCACGGCGTTCAGCATTCGCCACGAAGGACTGCACCAGCTTGCCGCTTGGCAATTCGACGTAGAACACCGAGTGACCGCCGAGGTAGGCGATGTCGTGGACCTTGCCGCTGGACCAGTTGTATTCGCAGGTCGGCATGTCTGCAGTAACCAGCAGTTTTTCCGGACGGATTGCGTAGGTGACCGACTTGTCCTGCACCGAGGTGCTGATGCCGTGGCCGACGTAGATTTTCCGGTCCAGGTCCTTGCAGGTAATGATCGCGTGACCTTCTGCGTCGTCGATCACTTCGCCTTCGAAGATGTTGACGTTGCCGATGAATTCGCAGACCAGGCGGCTGGTCGGGGTTTCATAGATGTCGATCGGGCTGCCGATCTGGGCGATCCAGCCCAGGTGCATGATCGCGATACGCTCGGCCATGGTCATGGCCTCTTCCTGGTCGTGGGTCACCATGACGCAGGTTACGCCGACGCGCTCGATGATCTCGACCAGCTCCAGCTGCATTTGCGAACGCAGTTTCTTGTCCAGGGCACCCATCGGTTCGTCGAGCAGCAACAGCTTCGGTCGCTTGGCCAGGGAACGTGCGAGCGCCACACGCTGACGCTGACCGCCGGACAATTGGTGCGGCTTGCGCTTGGCGTACTGGCTCATCTGTACCAGCTTGAGCATTTCAGCCACGCGAGCATCGACTTCAGCGGCGGGAATCTTGTCCTGCTTGAGGCCGAAGGCGATGTTCTGCGCCACGGTCATGTGCGGGAACAAGGCGTAGGACTGGAACATCATGTTGATCGGCCGCTCGTAAGGCGGCATGTCGGTGATGTCTACGCCATCGAGGAAAATGCGCCCCTCCGTAGGCCGCTCGAAACCCGCGAGCATGCGCAGTAACGTGGATTTGCCCGATCCCGAACCGCCGAGCAAGGCGAAAATCTCGCCTTTCTTGATCTCCAGGGACACATCGTCCACGGCAATCGTCTCGTCGAACTTCTTCGTGACCCGGTCGATTTTGACCAACACCTGTTTAGGTGTCTGGTCGCCCTCGAGGGCTTTCTTATAGGCGCCGGAGGCAACTGCCATTTACGAAACTCCCAGAAAAAAAGAGTGCAGTTCGCTCAAGGTGAGCCAACCTTGGATAGTTTGAGCCTTGAAGCTATTTACCCGACTTGACCTTGGTCCAGCTGCGGGTCATCAAACGTTGAATGTTTGGTGGTAACTCGATGGACACATAGGTCTTGTCGAGGACGGCTTGCGGTGGATAAACCGCTTCGTCGGTGCGAATGGATTGCTCCATCAGCTTGTCCGACCCCGGATTAGGGTTGGCGTAGCCGACGTAATCACTGACCTGGGCGATCACCTCAGGTTTCAGCAGATAGTTGATGAATGCGTGAGCTTCCTTGACGTTGGACGAGTCCTTTGGAATCGCCAGCATGTCGAACCACAGCGCGCCACCTTCCTTCGGAATCGAGTAGGCGATGTTCACGCCTTTCTTCGCTTCGTCGGCGCGGTTCTTGGCCTGGAACATGTCGCCGGAGAAACCGATCGCGATGCAGATGTCGCCGTTGGCGAGGTCCCCAATGTATTTGGAAGAATGGAAGTACGTGACGTACGGCCGCACAGCCAGCAACTTGGCTTCAGCCTTTTTGTAATCTTCGGGATTAGTGCTGTTGGCGTTCAGACCCATGTAGTTGAGGACCGTCGGCATCATTTCATCGGCGGAATCCAGGAAGGCTACACCGCAGCTTTGCAGCTTCTTGATGTTCTCCGGTTCGAACAGCACACCCCACGAATCGATCTTGTCGACGCCCAGCACTGCCTTGATCTTGTCTACGTTGTAACCGATGCCGTTAGTGCCCCACAGGTACGGCACGGCATACAGGTTGCCCGGATCGTTCTGTTCCAGGCGCTTGAGCAGCACCGGGTCGAGGTTCGAATAATTGGGCAGTTGGGACTTGTCGAGCTTCTGGAAAGCGCCGGCCTTGATCTGCTTGCCGAGGAAGTGGTTGGACGGCACAACGACGTCGTAACCGGTACGCCCGGCCAGCAATTTGCCTTCCAGGGTTTCGTTGGAATCGAAGACGTCATACACCGGTTTGATGCCGGTTTCTTTCTGGAAGTCCGCCAGGGTGGTCTGACCGATATAGTCCGACCAGTTATAAATATGCACCGTACCGGCAGCCTGGACACTGACAGCGAGTGTCAGTCCGGCACCAACCAGCAGGGCATTGCGCAACAAAGAAAAAATAGGCAAGTGGAGGTCCTCTAAAATTAGTTGGGCCCAAGTTGCCCCGTGTTACATGACAGCATTAGCAGCCCTGCAACAAAACCGGCGCGCAACTTACCCTCGAAAAACCGTTCCAGCAAAACTTTTATGCAGGCCCTTGTAGGAGCAGCCGGTCGACGCTCGATTGCTCGCGATAGTCGTCAACGATAACGCGTGGTGCCTGACACCCCGCGGCGTTACGAATTTTTTCGCGAGCAAGCTCGCTCCTACAGGGTTATTACTTATTTACCCGATTTGATCTTGGTCCAGCTGCGGGTCAGGATCCGCTGCGTGGCGGCCGGCAAGTCGGCAATCGCGTACAACTTGGCCAGAACATCCGCTGGCGGATAAACGCCCGGGTCGCTGGTGATGTCTTTATCAACCAACGGTGTTGCCGCGGAGTTACCGTTCGGGAAGCGTACGGCGTTAGTGATTTCAGCCATGATTTCCGGCTTCATCAGGAAGGTCATGAACTTGTAGGCACCTTCGACGTTCTCGGCATCTTTAGGGATGGCGACCATGTCATAGAAGCTGCCGGCACCTTCTTTCGGAATGTTGTAGCTGACTTTCACCTTGTCACCGGCTTCAGCTGCGCGGGACTTGGCCTGGTAGATGTCACCCGAGTAACCGATGGCTACGCAGATGTTGCCGTTGGCCAGGTCAGAGATGTACTTGGACGAGTGGAAGTAGCCAATCGAAGGACGGACTTTAAGGAACAGTGCTTCGGCTTCAGCCAATTGCTTCTTGTCCTGGCTGTCGGTCGGATAGCCCAGGTAGTGCAGCGCCACCGGAATCATCTCGGTTGGCGAATCGAGGACGCTGATCCCGCACGCTTTCAACTTCGCAGCGTTTTCCGGTTTGAAAATCAGGTCCCAGGAATTTGTAGGTGCATCAGCCCCCAGTGCAGCCTTGACCTTCTCGGCGTTGAAACCGATACCGATCGAACCCCACATGTACGGGAACGCGTGTTCGTTGCCCGGGTCACTGACCGATACCGCTTTGAGCAGATCCGGGTTCAGGTTTTTCCACAGAGGCAGTTTGGATTTGTCGAGTTTCTGATAGACGCCGGCCTTGATTTGCTTGGCCAGGAAGTTGTTCGACGGTACAACGATGTCGTAGCCGGACTTGCCTGCCAGCAACTTGGCTTCAAGGGTTTCGTTACTGTCGAATACGTCGTAGACCACCTTGATCCCCGACTCGGCCTCGAACTTCTTGACGGTATCCGGTGCGATGTAATCGGACCAGTTGTACACGTGCAGAACCTTGTCGTCCGCCTGAACTGCGCCTGCCATCACGCCCATCAGGGACATGGCGAGGAGGGTCTTGCCAGCTATCTTCATACCTAATGCCTTCATGGGTAATGCTCCAATTATTCTTTTTAACCACGTTCTTGTTAACCAAGAGCCAGCGGCCTTTCCTGGGCAACTAAAACAACGGGTAGTCTGGCAAGATACAAGGCAGGCTTTCAAGGAAAGACCCATCCTTTGTTTGCTCTGAGCGAAATGCGAATTTCACACCCCGCTCAGAGCCTAGCACTTAGGCTTGCAACGCACTCAGGGTCAGGTCCAGACACTTGCGAGCCTTGGTCACCAGCTCATCGATTTCCGCCTTGGTGATGACCAGCGGCGGAGCAATGATCATGGTGTCGCCCACGGCGCGCATGATCAGGCCATTTTCAAAACAGAATGTCCGGCAAATCATGCCGACGCCACGGCCTTCGTAACGCTTGCGAGTGGCCTTGTCCTGAACCAGTTCGATTGCCCCCAACAGCCCTACACCGCGCACTTCACCCACCAACGGGTGATCGCTCAATTCCCGTAGGCGACTCTGCAAGTAAGGTGCCGTTTCTTCGTGAACGCGGTCGATAATTTTTTCGTCGCGCATGATGCGGATGTTTTCCAGCGCCACCGCAGCGGCCACCGGGTGACCGGAATAGGTGAAACCGTGGTTGAAATCGCCACCCTCGTTGAGCACCGCGACCACGTCGTCGCGCACGATCAGGCCACCCATCGGGATATAGCCCGACGTCAGGCCTTTGGCGATGGTCATCATGTCCGGTTTGAGGTCGTAGAAATCGGAACCGAACCACTCACCCGTGCGGCCGAAACCACAGATCACTTCGTCCGCCACGAACAGGATGTCGTACTTGGCGAGGATTTCCTTGATGCGCGGCCAGTAGGTGTCTGGCGGAATGATCACGCCACCGGCACCCTGGATCGGCTCGGCAATAAAGGCACCGACGTTATCAACGCCGATTTCCAGAATCTTTTCTTCCAGCTGATTGGCGGCCCATACACCAAACTCTTCCGGCGTCATGTCCCCGCCTTCAGCAAACCAGTAAGGCTGGGCGATGTGGACAATGCCCGGGATCGGCAAGTCGCCTTGTTCGTGCATATAGGTCATGCCACCCAGGCTCGCGCCGGCCACGGTGGAACCGTGATAACCGTTCTTGCGGCTGATGATGACTTTCTTTTGCGGCTGCCCCTTGATCGCCCAGTAGTGACGAACCATACGCAGCATGGTGTCGTTACCTTCGGACCCGGAACCGGTGAAGAACACGTGATTCATGCCTTCAGGCGCGATGTCGGCGATGGCCTTGGCCAGCTCCAGCACAGGCGGGTGAGCGGTCTGGAAAAACAGGTTGTAGTAAGGCAGTTCACGCATTTGCTTGCTGGCGGCATCGGCCAGTTCATCGCGACCGTAACCGATGGCTACACACCACAGGCCGGCCATGCCGTCGAGGATCTTGTTGCCTTCACTGTCCCAGAGGTAAACGCCCTTCGCGCTGGTGATGATGCGCGGGCCTTTCTCTTTCAGTTGCTTGAAGTCACTGAACGGGGCCAGGTGGTGGTCGTTGCTCAGCGCTTGCCACTCACGGGTTTGCGGATTGTTATTGGTCATGCGAATTCTCCTAAGTTTGCAGTGAAGGCGCGACTATTTCCTGTCGCGCCGCAGCGCATCAGACGGCGAAGAGCAGGAATTCCCGTTCCCACGAACTGATCACGCGCTTGAAGTTTTCATGCTCGGCCCGCTTGACCGCGACGTAGCCAGTGATGAATTTTTTGCCCAGGTACTTCTCGACAGTCGCGCTGTTTTCCATGCGTTCCAGCGCGTCTTCGATGGTCAGCGGCAGGCGCAAGTTGCGGCGTTCATAGCCACGTCCTACCACTGGCGCACTCGGGTTCAGCCCCTCGACCATGCCGATATAACCGCAGAGCAGGCTCGCGGCGATCGCCAGGTACGGGTTGGCGTCAGCGCCCGGCAGGCGGTTCTCCACCCGACGGTTCTGCGGACCGGCATCCGGAACCCGCAGGCCCACGGTACGGTTCTCTTCGCCCCACTCCACGTTCACCGGTGCCGAAGTGTCCGGCAGGAAGCGGCGGAACGAGTTGACGTTCGGCGCGAACAGCGGCAACAACTCGGGAATCAGCTTCTGCAAGCCACCGATGTGGTGCAGGAACAACTGGCTCATGGTCCCGTCTTCATTGGAGAAGACGTTCTTGCCGGTCTCGATGTCGATGATGCTCTGGTGCAAGTGCATCGCACTGCCTGGCTCGCCGGTCATGGGCTTGGCCATGAAAGTCGCGGCCACGTCATGCTTGAGCGCGGCTTCGCGCATGGTGCGTTTGAACACCAGAATCTGGTCAGCCAGAGACAGGGCATCACCGTGACGGAAGTTGATTTCCATCTGCGCCGTGCCGTCCTCGTGGATCAGCGTGTCGAGGTCCAGCTCCTGCAGTTCGCACCAGTCGTAGACATCTTCGAACAGCGGATCGAATTCGTTGGCGGCTTCAATAGAGAACGACTGACGGCCGATTTCCGGGCGACCTGAACGCCCGATAGGCGGTTGCAACGGGTAGTCCGGGTCGTCACTGCGCTTGGTCAGGTAGAACTCCATCTCCGGCGCCACAATCGGCTGCCAGCCTCTGTCGGAATAGAGTTTGAGGACCTTCTTGAGCACGTTGCGCGGCGACAGCTCGATCGGATTGCCTTGCTTGTCATAGGTGTCGTGGATCACCTGGGCGGTCGGCTCGACGGCCCAAGGCACCAGGAACACCGCGTTCTGATCGGGGCGGCAGATCATGTCGATGTCCGCCGGGTCGAGCAGTTCGTAATAGATGTCGTCTTCGACATAGTCACCGGTCACGGTCTGCAATAGAACGCTCTCGGGCAGTCGCATGCCTTTTTCAGCAATGAACTTGTTGGTCGGCGAAATCTTGCCCCGGGTGATCCCGGTCAAGTCGGCGATCATGCATTCGACTTCTGTGATCTTGTGGTCTTTCAACCAATCGGTGAGCTGGTCGAGGTTGTTACTCATAAATGCCTCTAGGCTTTGAGTTTCCTGACTCTTGTAAGTCAGGCGATGTTTGACGCATCGGCGTCGCGTTGAAATGTGTGTCTGCGACAGGCTATCGTGCTTTTCCGTATCGCGCGGCAAATACCAGGCGTGCAGAATTGCAAGCGGTGCCCTGCATGAAAGCCGGGCCGCTATTGTGAATCGGATCTATATTGAATGAAGTAACCGTAATGGGGGTGCCATCAAGGCTGTCCAGAATATCGGACGGGAACAGCCGGTTCGTCATGGACGCAAGAATCATCGGCAGACCTGAAGCCGCTGAGGCTACGGCGCGGACGTTAATATCGCCACTGATGTGATAAGCATGCAGACCGATATGCGCAGAGCAGTCGGTGACGCCGATTAACGGCAGGCGAGACATGAAGCACCCCGGTATTATTGCTGTTATGGGTTTGATTCGAGCTTAGCCTTGTTCATTTTTTTACACAACACCCCCGTAAAAAATACAACACGGCCCGCTCAAGCCCGCGGACACAAAGACGTCCAAAGGCCAAAAAACGCCCCAAAGTGCCTCAAAAATGCCTTTCGAGCGCTTTTTTAGGGCAAAAAAGGCCTCGCTTGACTTCGGCATGCCGTTCGGGTTGACTGAAACCCGAAGAGATCAATGATTGATATTTTTAACAACAAAGGTGTTGCATCATGTCGGTACCCCCGCGTGCCGTTCAGCTTAACGAAGCGAACGCGTTCCTTAAGGAACATCCTGAGGTTCTGTACGTTGACCTTCTGATTGCAGATATGAATGGTGTGGTGCGCGGCAAGCGCATTGAACGCACCAGTCTCCACAAGGTTTACGAGAAAGGCATCAACCTGCCGGCCTCTCTATTTGCTCTGGATATCAATGGCTCGACGGTGGAAAGCACCGGTCTGGGTCTGGACATCGGCGATGCTGACCGAATCTGCTATCCAATCCCTGACACCCTGTGCAACGAGCCTTGGCAGAAGCGCCCTACCGCGCAACTGTTAATGACCATGCACGAACTCGAAGGTGAACCTTTCTTCGCGGATCCCCGTGAAGTCCTGCGCCAGGTTGTTACCAAGTTTGACGAGATGGGTCTGACGATCTGTGCCGCATTCGAGCTTGAGTTCTACCTGATCGACCAGGAAAACGTTAACGGTCGCCCACAGCCTCCTCGTTCGCCGATCTCCGGCAAACGTCCGCACTCGACACAGGTCTACCTGATCGACGACCTCGACGAATACGTCGACTGCCTCCAGGACATTCTGGAAGGTGCGAAAGAGCAAGGCATCCCTGCCGACGCCATCGTCAAGGAAAGTGCTCCGGCGCAGTTCGAAGTGAACCTGCACCACGTGGCTGACCCGATCAAAGCGTGCGATTACGCTGTATTGCTCAAGCGCCTGATCAAGAACATCGCCTACGACCATGAGATGGATACCACGTTCATGGCCAAGCCTTATCCAGGCCAGGCGGGCAATGGTCTGCACGTCCACATCTCGATTCTTGATAAAGATGGCAAGAATATTTTTGCCAGCGAGGATCCCGAGCAGAACGCCGCACTGCGTCACGCGATCGGCGGTGTGCTCGAGACCCTGCCGGCGCAGATGGCTTTCCTCTGCCCGAACGTCAACTCCTACCGTCGTTTCGGCGCACAGTTCTACGTGCCGAACTCGCCGTGCTGGGGCCTGGACAACCGTACCGTAGCGATTCGCGTACCGACCGGCTCTTCCGATGCCGTACGTATCGAACACCGCGTTGCGGGCGCCGATGCCAATCCGTATCTGTTGATGGCTTCGGTTCTGGCAGGCGTGCATCACGGCCTGACCAACAAGATCGAGCCGGGCGCGCCCGTAGAAGGCAACTCCTACGAGCAGAACGAGCAAAGCCTGCCGAACAACCTGCGTGATGCCCTGCGCGAGCTGGACGACAGCGAAGTCATGGCCAAGTACATCGATCCGAAATACATCGATATCTTCGTGGCCTGTAAGGAAAGTGAGCTGGAGGAGTTCGAACACTCCATCTCCGACCTTGAATACAACTGGTACCTGCATACCGTTTAAGTGGTTGCAGCAAACAAAACGCCGCCGGCCTCACAGCCTGCGGCGTTTTTTTATGCGGTTTGTTCTGCCGGCCGAGACAGACAAGACCCGGCCATGGCGACGCCTTTGCGGTAAAACCGCTCGCTGAACACAGACAGCGAATGGCCGCCCAGATGATGGTCAAGATCATCGAGGCGGTACAGAACTTCGGATATTTACTCTAGACCGCCGAGGCCGAGGCTGGCGCTGCCGACCAACGGTTGTTGCGACAGGCCCTGCTGAAGAAGTGGGGCAGCAAGTTAACCCTCTCGATGAGCGGAATTTGAAAAACCAGTTATCGCGTTGATGTCACACTCAAAAGCTGGTGCGGCGAGTGTCACTGGGTGTGGCCGGTACTCTTGTGGAGTGCACGAATGGTTATTTGATGTTAGTGATTATGAACAATTCTACGGCTATTTCTGCTGTTCAGGGCTTCGGTGTCGAATTGAGCAGCATGCTGCTAGCAGCGCGCGACACTTGATCGACGCAGCAGACGGTTACTTAAATATTGTGAAGTAACTCGGTGAATTTCCACATGTAAAAGGTTAAAGGAGCAAGCATGCCAATCGCAGCCAACTCACCAGCACTGCAAAGTTGCAAATACCACATTGTTGACGAGACAAATAGACCCCCTTCAAGAACTGCGTCTTCACTCAATGACGCCCGCAACACGCCAACTGAGTTCGAATTGCAGCCGATGGGAACATCTCGGACAAGAGACATTCAAAATGTGGATGAGCCGAGAATCAACAGCACCGCTGAATCCTCGATTAAGAGCAGGCTTATAACGTGCGCCAAAGCGACTGGCATCGTGGCAGGGATAGGAATGCTTCTGGGCATCCCGATTGCGATCCGACATTTATCTGGCTCAGGGACAACCAGCCCTGGAGCTATACGCGAGAACAATCTCGCTCAATTTCCGAGGGCTGAACCGCTGATCGGTCATGATGATTGGGTGGGTCCAGTATTAAATTTAAAGAATTGGCTTGGTCAAGAAATTAATGTAGGTGCTGCATCGAACATCACTCGAGAGTCTATTAATGAATTTTTTATCCAACTTGCAGTAGATGACATAGACGGGCATGAGGTGGCCCGTGACAGCGAGATACAAATAAAATTTCCAGAGATATTCAATGCTCTCGAGCAAGGTCGTAAAGACGCAGTTTCCTATTTGAAAAGCTTTCGGGATGAGTGCGTAGAAAATTGTGACATCCCCTTGCCGCCAGTGAGCGAAGGCGGATCGGGAGAATACCTGAAAGCTTTCACCGGATGGATGCTTGAACAAACAACCAATTTAACGTCCTCGGAACGCGGTCTTGCAACCGACACCGTATACACTAACCTACTCTCTGAAATGAATGTCAATCAGGCTGACTTTGAAAGTAGAGATTCGTATATCGGCAATCTGACATTAATAGATTTCTTGATTGAACTGGCAGAAAATCCATGCCATGCAAATAGTTTTTCTCGACAATGCATCCAATACGTACTAATGGAGCAAAGCGAGGCAGGATTAGACAAGGACAAGGCTGCAAATCGCCCAACAACTTACGCAATAAATCCGTCCCCTCTGCCTGCTTTGATAGAAAGCCCACAAGTACCATTAGTATTTACTACCCACTTGACAAACCTGATCCGCTATCCGCTTCTATTGACACACATGATAGTTCACGAACTAATACACTCTGCCGGATTCGGTGATCCACTTTACACCGGTGTAGACAGTAACATCCTTAACTCTAATAACACCGCACTTGAAGATCAGATTAGGATTTACGACAAAACCTATTATGAATTCAGGCAAAACATTGCCACCCACCTTGATAATGTTCCGACGCCATTTGAGTTCGCTTTGGAGGAGTTCTTCGACATACATATAGGGGGCCAAAACATGAACTACTATGAGAAAATGAGTAAACTCAAGACAGAGCTACTGAACGATGATGTTTTGTGGAAGAGCTTTGAAAATGAGGCAACTGACCTTATAACTATGCGTATTGTAACTGAAAGTAGGCGAAACGGGACTTCCCCGGTCGCGTGAGGCCAGCCGAAGGCGTTTTGCGACGAAGGTGGGTCACTGTGTTTTTTGGTTAAGTTCAAGTTTGCAAAGACTTACCGGAACCGATAGAACCACGATGACCCACCCTGCTATCACACTGAGCGAGCTACTTGAGAGAAGCGCTGACGTCGATTTATTCAGGCAAATGATTAAGTTTGCCAATATCCAAACTGGCGCGCCGGTGGAAGGCAACAGCTACGAGCAGAACGAGCAAAGCCTGCCGAACAACCTGCGTGATGCCCTGCGCGAGCTGGAGGAGTTCGAACACTCCATCTCCGACCTTGAGTACAACTGGTACCTGCATACCGTTTAAGTGGTTGCAGCAAACAAGAACGCCGCCGGCCTCACAGCCAGCGGCGTTTTTTTTATGGCCCTGTGGCGAGGGGATTTATCCCCGTTCGGCTGCGAAGCAGTCGCAAAACCTCATTACGTAATACAGACTTCGGGGCCGCTTCGCGACCCAACGGGGATAAATCCCCTCGCCACAGGGGATATGGAACATCTGCCCGCTCTGCGTACAATGCCCGCTGCCCCGCAGGAGGACTTCAATGACGCGCCCCGCCACCATCCGCAAACCCCGCGCACGCAGCCAGGCGCGGATCGATTCGATCCTCGACGCCGCACGTACGCTGCTGGCCGCCGAGGGCGTGGCCAGCTTGTCAATTTACAGCGTTGCCGATCGCGCAGAAATCCCGCCCTCTTCCGTGTACCACTTCTTCGCCAGCGTCCCGGCCCTGCTCGAAGCGTTGACCGCGGACGTTCACGCCGCCTTCCGAGCCTGCCTGCAGGAGCCCATCGACCACCAGGCCCTCAACGGCTGGCGGGACCTGTCACGGCTGGTGGAACAACGCATGCTCGCGATCTACGACGAAGACGCCGCCGCGCGCCAGTTGATCCTCGCGCAACACGGATTGACCGAAGTCACCCAGGCTGACCGTCAGCACGACATCGAACTCGGCGACCTGATGCACAAGCTGTTCGACCATCACTTCGAGCTGCCGAAGTTGCCCACCGATGTCGATGTGTTTGCACTGGCGATGGAGCTGGGGGATCGGGTGTATGCCCGCTCGGTGCAGCAGCATGGGCAGATCACCCCGCGCATGGCTGAGGAAGGGATGCGGGTGTTCGATGCGTATCTGGGGCTGTATTTGCCGCCGTATCTGCACAAGCGCGCTGTACTTGCCTGAAATTCATCCGCCTCACTGACCCCATCGCGAGCAGGCTCACTCCTACATTTGATCTCAGGCGAACACAACATTTGTGTTCGACAAAATCCCCTGTAGGAGTGAGCCTGCTCGCGATGGCCGCGCTGCCGATCTCACTGACTGCCGACACCCTTACAACTTGGCGATCGACACCTCGGTGGATTTAACGAACGCGATCACTTCGCTGCCGACCACCAGCTCCAGCTCTTTCACGGAGCGCGTGGTGATCACCGACGTGACAATGCCTGACGCTGTCTGCACGTCGATTTCCGACAGCACGTCACCCAGCACGATTTCCTTGATCGAGCCTTTGAACTGGTTACGAACGTTGATGGCCTTAATAGTCATGATGTTGATTCCTGTCAGTTGAGGTGAAATGTGAGTTATTGCGCCCAGCGCAGTTGCGTGGGCAATGGTGAAACGGGTTCCGGTTCCGGCGGTTCGCCGGGCAGTGCCAGCACACGATTGAGGACTTCGGTTTCCAGCGCCGCCAGCCGATGGGAGCCGCGGGCGCGAGGGCGCGGCAGTTCCACATGCAGGTCGAGGCCGACTTCACCGTCTTCGATCAGGATCACCCGATCGGCAATCGCCACCGCTTCACTGACGTCATGGGTGACGAGCAGCACAGTGAATCCATGCTTCTGCCAGAGCCGCTCGATCAGTTGCTGCATTTCAATTCGCGTCAGCGCATCCAGTGCGCCCAAGGGCTCGTCCAGCAACAGCAAACGCGGTTGATGGATCAGCGCACGGGCCAGCGCCACACGTTGCTTCTGTCCACCGGACAGGGCCGCCGGCCACTCATTGGCGCGGTCCGCCAGGCCCACCGACTCCAGGGCTTCCAGTGCCTGTGGCCGCCAGTTGCCTGTCAGCCCGAGGCCGACGTTATCGATCACCTTCCTCCATGGCAGCAGACGCGCTTCCTGGAACATCAATCGGGTGTCTTCCCGTGCATCGCTCAGCGGTGCGGAGCCTGCCAGCAGCTCACCACCGGTAGGCTTGTCGAGACCGGCGAGCAGTCGCAGCAAGGTGCTTTTACCGCAGCCGCTGCGACCGACCACGGCCACAAACTGACCTGCCGGTATGTGCAGGTCGATCTCGCGCAATACTTGCCGCGAACCGAAGGTTTTCTGCAGCTTACGCACCGCCAGCGGAATACCGCGCAGCAGGCGTGGTGGTTGTTGAGCAGTCATGCGGCGCCTCCTTTATGGACCTGATAGGCCGGGTGCCAGCGCAGCCAGACACGTTCAAGTCCACGGGCCGCGAGGTCAGCGAGCTTGCCAAGCACCGCGTACAACAGAATCGCCAGCACCACCACGTCAGTCTGCAAGAATTCCCGGGCATTCATGGCCAGGTAGCCAATACCGGAGCTGGCGGAAATGGTTTCTGCCACGATCAACGTCAACCACATGAAGCCCAGGGCGAAGCGCACGCCGACCAGAATCGAAGGCAATGCGCCCGGCAGGATCACCTGGCGGAACAGGCTGAAACCCGACAAGCCATAACTGCGCGCCATCTCCACCAGCGCCGGGTCGACATTGCGGATACCGTGATAGGTGTTGAGGTAGATCGGGAACAACGTGCCCAATGCCACCAGGAAAATCTTCGCCGACTCGTCAATGCCGAACCACAGGATCACCAGCGGAATCAGCGCCAGGTGTGGCACGTTGCGGATCATCTGCACCGAACTGTCGAGCAGGCGCTCACCCCATTTCGACAGGCCGGTGATGAAACCCAGCACCAGGCCGATGCTGCCGCCGATGGTGAAGCCCAGCGCCGCACGCCAGCCGCTGATCGCCAGATGCGTCCAGATTTCGCCACTGCGAACCAGGCTCACGCCGGCTTCGATGACGGCAATGGGCGCCGGCAGAATCCGCGTCGATAACCAGCCCGCCGACACCGACAACTGCCATACCGCCAGCAGCAACACCGGCAACGCCCAGGGCGCCAGGTTGTGGATAATTTTCTTCATGGCGCGCCTCAGCTCTGGGACGCGGCTTTAGGGAGGATATCGTTGGCCACCATCTCGCCAAACGGGCTGACGTAGTTGGCACCCTGAGGCGCCTGCGGACGCTCGATGTCCAGATGCGGGAATAACAATTCCGCGACCCGGTAGGATTCTTCCAGGTGTGGATAACCGGAAAAGATGAACGTATCGATGCCCAGGTCCGCGTATTCCTTCACGCGAGCGGCCACGGTCGGACCATCACCGACCAGCGCCGTGCCGGCCCCGCCACGCACCAGGCCAACACCGGCCCAGAGGTTGGGGCTGACTTCCAGGTTGTCGCGACTGCCGCCGTGCAGGGCGGCCATGCGCTGCTGGCCGACCGAATCAAAACGCGAGAGCGAAGCCTGAGCGCGGGCAATGGTTTCGTCATCCAGGTGTGAGATCAGGCGGTCAGCTGCTTGCCAGGCTTGGGCATTGGTTTCACGAACAATCACATGCAGACGAATGCCGAAGCGCACGGTCCGACCGAGCCTGGCGGCTTTGGCGCGCACCTGTTCGATCTTCTCGGCAACGGCGGCCGGTGGCTCGCCCCAGGTCAGCACCATTTCGACCTGTTCTGCGGCGAGGTCTTGTGCCGCTTCCGACGAGCCACCGAAGTACAGCGGCGGACGCGGTTGCTGGATCGGCGGATAGAGCAATTTGGCGCCTTTCACGCTGATGTGCTGACCGTCGTAATCGACGGTTTCGCCTTCCAGCACTCGACGCCAGATACGGGTGAATTCCACCGAAGCCTGATAACGCTCTTCATGGCTGAGGAACAGACCATCGCCGGCCAATTCTTCCGGATCGCCGCCAGTCACCAGGTTGAACAGCGCACGACCGCCGGACAGGCGATCCAGCGTGGCAGCCTGTCGCGCCGCAACCGTCGGGGAAATGATCCCGGGGCGCAGGGCGACGAGGAATTTCAGACGCTGGGTCACCGGAATCAGCGACGCGGCCACCAGCCACGAATCTTCGCAGGAGCGACCGGTAGGAATCAGCACCCCGCCGAAGCCCAGCCGGTCCGCCGCTTGCGCGACTTGTTGCAGATAACCGTGGTCGACGGCGCGAGCGCCTTCGGCGGTGCCAAGGTAATGGCCGTCGCCGTGAGTAGGCAGGAACCAGAAGATATTGAGGCTCATGGAGTGGTCTCCTTGGGGAATCGGCTTAAGTTTCTGTGCGTGGGTTACTGGGCTTTGGCAACGGCCGCCGGTGGCGTCCAGATCACGTCTTTGATGCTCAACGGCTTGGGAATCAGCTTGAGCTGATAGAAGCTGTCGGCGATTTTCTGTTGAGCCGCGACCACTTCCGGGGTCAGGAACAAGGCGCCGTAGCCCTGGCGTTTCACCGAGGTCAGGGTGATGTCTGCCGGCAAGCCGAGCAGTGGCGAAACCTGTTTGGTCACGTCTTCAGGATTGGCTTTGGACCACTCGCCGACGGCGCGCACTTCTTCGACGAGGGTCTTGATCACCTCAGGATTTTTCTGTGCATAAGGCTTGGTCGCGAGGTAGAACTGATGGTTGTCGACGATGCCTTGACCATCACGCAGGGTGCGCGCTTGCAGTTGCTGTTCAGCAGCGGCCTGGTACGGGTCCCAGATCACCCAGGCATCGACACTGCCACGCTCGAACGCAGCGCGGGCGTCGGCAGGCGGCAGGAATACGGTCTGGATGTCGGTGTATTTGAGGCCGGCGTCTTCCAGTGCACGAACCAGCAGGTAGTGGACGTTGGAGCCTTTGTTCAGGACGACTTTCTTACCCTTGAGGTCCTGCACCGATTTGATCGGCGAATCTTTCGGCACCAGGATCGCTTCACTGTGAGGCGCTGGTGGTTCATAGGCGACGTAGAGCAGATCAGCACCGGCAGCCTGGGCGAAAACCGGCGGGGTTTCGCCCGTCACGCCGAAGTCGATGGAGCCGACATTCAGCCCTTCAAGCAGCTGCGGGCCGCCGGGAAATTCAGTCCATTGCACGTCCACACCTTGGGCCGCGAGGCGTTTTTCAAGCGTGCCTTTGGCTTTGAGCAGCACCAGGGTGCCGTACTTCTGATAACCGATGCGAAGCGTCTCGGCCTGTGCTTGAGTAATGGCGCCGAAGGTAACAGCCGCAGCAAACAGAGCGACCAGACCACGACGCAAAATGACAGTGCGCATAGCGCTCTCCTTTTTGCAGTTGGGTTTTGGCTGCACCTGCTTAACCGTTAGCGGCTGAGTAAGGTGAGTTTTTTGTCTGAAAAGTGCCTGCGCTCGATCATGCTGCGTTAAAAGTCAGCTCGGAATGCTCATTGACTAACGTCAACTCCGCGTCCTCGCTAACTTTTGCCTTGCCTGATCGTCGCTCGGCGACTTTTCAAACTAAAAAAAAAGTTTTAAATGCTCCAGCGAGCACTCAACAAACGTTCATTCAGCAAGTTCGGATCAATGGGCTTCGGGCGTCGCGCCATGGCGCTGAAAAACAGTTCCAGCGACTCATTCAGGCGCTGTTCCAGTTCCGGTGCCAGCTGCGCCTGAGCGCTGCCTTCGCCGTAAGCGATCTGGCTGTCTTCGGCGAAAATTCCGTGGAGCATTTCCTGGGCTTTCAACGCGGAAAGCACCGGCTTGAGCGCGTAGTCCACCGCCAGCATGTGAGCGATGCTGCCGCCCGTGGCCATCGGCAACACCACTTTATGGGCCAGGGCGCGTTCGGGCAGCAGATCCAATACGGTCTTCAACGCGCCGGAAAACGATGCCTTGTAGACCGGTGTGGCGATCAACAGGCCGTCGGCGTTTTCAATCTGTTGCAGCAGGTCGATCACCTTCGGGCTGTCGAAGCGTGCGTGCAGCAAATCTTCGGCCGGGAAGTCCCGTACCTGGTAACTCACCACTTCCACACCCTGCTCCTGCAACCAACGTTGAGAGCGGTTCAGCAGCACCCCGGAACGGGAGCGTTGGCTCGGACTGCCACCGAGTGAGACGACCAGCATTCGGATGATTCCTTGAGCGTTATTGGCGATTCACAGTGTGCGATCTCGCTTTGATGGGGTGACCTTAACAGGCGATTGTTATATCTATAAATCATATTTATTCATTTGGTTATGCTATTAAGAGATATACAAAAACACGAAAGCCAGACGAAAAAAAAGGCCGTCGAAACGGCCCGAAATCCCCTGCTTGATGGATGCTGTTCAATCCTGGTGCTGTGGCGTCTGGTAGATCGCCTTCGCGGGCAAGCCCGCTCCCACAGAGGTGTGTGGATTGCCAAATATCTGTGATTCACCCCAATCCACTGTGGGAGCGGGCTTGCCCGCGATGCCGATCAGCAGCGCTGCAGATATTTACCTGTTCGGTTGCGGCGTCAGTCGCAGGTACGGCTTCACCGCGCGATAGCCCTTGGGAAAGCGTTTCCTGATCTCATCTTCGTCCTTGAGCGACGGCACGATCACCACTTCATCACCGTCCTGCCAGTTGGCCGGGGTCGCCACTTTGTAGTTATCGGTGAGTTGCAGCGAGTCGATGACCCGCAGGATTTCATGGAAGTTGCGACCGGTGCTCGCCGGGTAGGTGATGGTCAGTCGCACTTTTTTGTTCGGGTCGATCACGAACAGCGAGCGCACGGTCAGTGTGTCGTTGGCATTCGGATGGATCAGGTCGTAAAGGTCCGACACCTTGCGGTCCGCGTCGGCAAGAATCGGGAAGTTCACGAGGGTATTTTGGGTCTCGTTGATGTCCTCGATCCATTTGTGGTGTGAGTCCACAGGGTCCACTGACAGCGCGATGGCCTTGACGCCGCGCTGGGCGAATTCGTCTTTCAACTTGGCGGTGAAGCCCAGCTCGGTCGTGCACACCGGGGTGAAGTCCGCCGGATGGGAGAACAGCACGCCCCAACTATCACCCAGCCATTCGTGGAAGCGAATGGTGCCGGCGCTGGAATCCTGTTCGAAATCGGGGGCGATGTCGCCAAGTCTGAGGCTCATGGTGCTGCTCCTGGTGAGTGCTTGATGAGCCCAACTGTGCCTGCGTTTTTTATCTATTAAAAAGAATAAATATCGATTTGTTTAGATCTTAAAAGCATATTAATTCCCGTTTGAAAAACGCAAAAAGCCCCGCCCGGCGTCATGCCGGGCAGGGCTTTTTATTCGTCAGGAAACGCGAGCGCTATTACAGCAGCGGGATCGAGTAGCTGACGATCAAGCGGTTTTCATCCTGGTCGCGTTGACCCGGGATGTCGTTGCGCCAGCTGGCGTTTTTCCACATCAGGCCGAGGTTTTTCAGCGGACCTTCTGGCACTACGTAAGCCAGGGTCAGGTCGCGTTCCCACTCGGAACGACCCGAACCGTTTTCAGCGCCGTTACTACCCACGGTGTCGATGTTGTCGCCACGCAGGTAAACGATGCCGGCAGTTGCGCCTGGCAGGCCAACCTTGGCGAAGTCATACGAGTAGCGTGCTTGCCAGGTTTTCTCACCGGCACGGCCAAACTTCTGGATCTGCGAGTCGGTGATGGTGTAGTTCGACGAACCGTCACCCTGGTTCAGCCAAGGGAAGTCGCTGCTGCCGTTGCTGACCTGGTAACCGCCGCCGAATGTATGGCCGGCAACGGTGTACAGGAACAGGCCACTGTACAGGTTGTTGTCGACTTTACCGCGACCGCTGGCGGAGCCGGTGTAGTTACCGCTGCTGTAGTAAGCAGGGGTATTACCATTGGCACCATCATCAGAGCTGTTGAAGTAACGGAAATCCGACTTCAGAACGCCCGGGCCGATTGCCCAGTTGTGAACCAGACCCAGGAAGTGCTGCTTGTAGAAGTCTTCCAGGTTGCCGTAGTAGTACTGGGCAGTCAGGTCTTTGGTGATTTTGTAGTCACCACCGGCGTAGATGAACTTGTTGCTGTCGCGACCGCTGATGGTCGGGCTGTTCGCGCCGCCAATCGACAGCTGCTCATTGTTGCTCGAGTTACGACCCTTCACCGCTTCGATTTGACCGCCAACCAGCGTCAGGTCTTTGATCTCGGCGGAAGTGAGCTGACCGCCCTGCCAGGTTTGTGGCAACAGACGCCCGTCGTTGGTCGCGATCACCGGGTTCTTCGGCTGCAAGGTACCCAGCTTCAGTTCGGTCTGGGAAATCTTGGCTTTGGCAGTCAGGCCCAGGCTGGAGAAGTTATCAACCGCTTCGCCGTTGGACTTGCTTGGAAACACGGTGCCGCCATAAGAGGTAGCCGTCGCGCCGTTGGTACCACCACCGGAATCCAGCTTGATACCCAGCAGGCCGATAGCGTCGAGACCGAAACCAACAGTACCTTGGGTGTAGCCGGAGATGAAGCGCAGGTCAAAGCCTTGGCCCCACTCTTCGTTCTTGCTCTGGACGCCCGCAGCAGTTCTGGCAGCAGAATCACGGTTATCCGTGTTGATGTAGAAGTTACGCAGCCCCAAGGTGGCCTTGCTGTCTTCGATGAAACCAGCGGCGCCTGCGTGCTGCGCCACAACCCCTACGGCCACGGCCAGGGCCAAGGTCGACTTGTTCATTGTTTCGCTCCTCTCGTTCTAATTTTTTCGGTCCAGAATCGAATGCTCTGAATCCTGAAGTGCACGGTGACCGCAAACCGCAAAAACACAGGTCAACGCTCTGATGCGTCTAACTCGGGCGTTCGCCCAAGGAAAATGGGCCCGCATGGTAAACGGATAATAATTTATTTCATTCTTTTTCATGCCATTTCGGAATTAAAGCATGGCATTTAATAGCGTCAGGACACCCTCTATCGGCCCCGGAGGGATGCACTTTAGGGGTTTGCACTAAAAGCTAAAAAGAATAATAAATTTCATAACAAGATCAAATTGGAATAATAAAAAAAAGCCGAAAAAAACCCCGCCGCGAGGCAGGGCTTTTCCCGTATTCGATTACAGGAAGCTATATGTGTAGTTGAAGATCAGACGAGTCTGGTCTTGTGCGGAAATATTGGTATCGCCGCGGTAGGTCCCGTGACGCAGGGTAGTACCAAATCCTTTGAGTGCGCCAGTCTGGATCACATAATCCACCCGCAGGTCACGTTCCCACTCGGTCTGGTCTTTGCCAACGCCGTTGGTGGCCTTGATGTCCTCACCACGCAGATAAGCCGCCGAGGCCTTCAGGCCTGGAACACCCAGGGAAGCGAAGTCAAAGGTGTACTGGCCGAATGTCGTGTTCTCGCCTGCACGCACGAAGCCGTTGATCATAGCGTCGGTGAACGAGTAGAAGCTGGCACCGCCGGCGCCTTCGTTGCGACCGTTGCCGTCGACTACGTTGCCCTGGTTCAGGTAGACGAAACCACCGTCATCGCTGACACGCTGATGACCCAGCAAGAAAGCGTTCGGACCCAGGGTATAGGTGAACATGGCACTCCAGGTCTGGTTATCCACCTCGCCCGGGTTCTTCGCGTAACCGCCGTTATTGTTGAAGCGGTAACCCGCATCACCGTTCTTGCCGTCGGAGCTGCTGTCGAAATAACGCAGGTCAGTCTTGAACGACTGGTTGGCGCTGATTGGGTAGACGTGTACCAGACCCAGGAAGTGCTGCTTGTAGTAGTCTTCCAGATTCGCGTAGTAGTACTGCAGCATCAGGTCTTTGGTGACCTTCCAGTCCGCACCGCCGTACTGGAATTTGTTGCTTTCTTCTGTACCACCAGCCACCGCCAGGCCAGTGGTATTCGACGACGCGCGACCCGCCGCATGCTCAAGCTGGCCGACGTTGAACGTGACGTTGTCGATTTCCTTCGAGGTGATGGTGCCGCCTTCGAAGGTCTGTGGCAGCAGACGACTGTCGTTCGCGATCAGTACCGGCATGTTCGGTTGCAGGGCGCCACCGAGGTGGGCCTCGGTTTTCGAGATGCGTGCCTTGACGTTACCGGCTACGCGACTCCACGGATCGGATGCCGAACCGTCAGTGTCACTGGGGAAGAATGAGTTGTTATCCGGGTGATGGCCGCGACCACCGTCCAGATGGATGCCCACCAACGCCTGAGCGTCAAAGCCGAAGCCGACCGAGCCTTGAGTGAAACCCGACTGGTAATCGAATTTGAAGCCCTGAGCAGTTTCACGTTGGTCGTTGGCAGTGCCTTCGCGGGTGTCAGCGTTGTAATACATGGTGCGAGAACTGACGGAAGCCTTGCTGTCCTCAATGAAACCGGCGGCGCCTGCCTGCTGCGCCATTACCCCTACGGCCACGGCCAGGGCCAAGGTGGACTTGTTCATTTTTTAAGCTCCTCTCGTTTCTAATTGTTGTATTCCTGGCCCTGGGTCAATTGCCCGAGATCCTAGGATTTGCGATTAGCGCCAGACCGTGACCTGCAAGTCAATCGTAACCGTATGTGACTACGACCATGGTCTAATCCCCGTAAATCCGGTGTCTGCTAATTGATGCGTCGTGCATAAATCCAACAGGAAGCATCTGATGGTTTTTTATATCTTTTAGGAATTGAGCGCAGTGCGCGCGGCTCAGTGAAAGCAAGCCTATAAGCTAATTCCTAAATGATATTTATTGGCTGTTTTTTAGATCGATTAGATTTAACGGAAATCCGTATTTCCTCTCATCGAAGACCGGCCATGACCATCAAGCGCGCACTATCCAATCGAATTGTTACAGTTTGTGTATCGACGCTGTTTTCTTTCAGCGCCTTGGCTGCGGACCTCACGGTCGGCTACCAGACCGGTATCGACCCAAGCAAAGTGCCTCAGGCGGATGGCGTTTATGAGAAGACCATCGGCCAGAAAATCGACTGGCGTCGTTTCAACAGCGGCCCTGAAGTCGTCACCGCCATTGCGTCCGGTGACGTGCAGATCGGCAACCTCGGCTCCAGTCCGCTGGCGGCCGCTGCTTCGCGCAACCTGCCGATCGTGGCGTTCATTGTTTCTGCCCAGATCAATGCGGCTGAGGCGTTGGTCGTACGCAACGGCAGCGGCATCAACAAACCGGAAGATTTGATCGGCAAGACCATCGCCACGCCATTCGTATCCACTTCCCACTACAGCTTGCTCGGCGCGTTGAAACACTGGGGTCTGAACACATCGCAGGTCAAAGTGGTGAACCTGCAACCCGCGGAAATCGCCGCCGCCTGGAAACGGGGTGACATCGACGGCGCGTTCGTCTGGTCGCCGGCCTTGGGTGAAATCCGCAAGACCGGCAAGACGTTGACGGATGCGGCACAGGTCGGCCAATGGGGCGCGCCGACCTTCGAAGTGTGGGTTGCACGCAAGGACTACGCGGAGAAGCATCCTGACGTCATCGCGAAATTCGCCAAGGTCACCCTGGACTCATTCGCTGATTATGCCGCGCACAAAGACAGCTGGACGGCTGACTCGGTGCCTGTACAAAAAATCGCCAAACTGACCGGTGCCAATGCCGCCGACGTTCCGGAGTTGCTGGCCGGCTCGGCGTTCCCGGACGCCAAGGCTCAACAAACCACTGCGCTGCTGGATGGCGGCACAGCCAAGGCAATTGGCGAGACGGCGAAGTTTTTGAAGGAACAAGGAAAGGTTGAAACGGTACTGCCGGACTATTCAGCGTATGTCAGCTCGAAATACGTCCAGGAGTAAACGCAATCCCCTGTAGGAGCTGCCGCAGGCTGCGATCTTTTGATCTTTAAAGACAAATCAAGAGATCGCAGCCTGCGGCAGCTCCAACGGGGGCGTCATCGTCAGAGGGTTTTTTCGAAGATCTTCGAATTACGCTGATAGTTGTACAGCGACGCCCGCGCCGATGGCAGGCGCTCTACGCTGCTCGGCACAAAGCCCCGTTCACGGAACCAGTGAGCGGTCCGGGTCGTGAGAACGAACAAGGTTTTCAGTCCCTGGTCCCGGGCACGGGTTTCGATGCGCTCCAGCAGTTCATCACCGCGACCGCCATGACGGTACTCCGGGTTCACCGCCAGACACGCCAACTCTCCCGCATCCGAATCGGCAATCTGATACAGCGCCGCGCACGCGATGATCATGCCTTCGCGCTCGACCACGCTGAATTGCTCGATCTCGCGCTCCAGCACCTCGCGGGAACGACGCACCAGAATCCCCTGCTCTTCCAGCGGACTGATCAGGTCCAGCAAACCGCCAACGTCTTCAATCGCCGCTTCGCGCACGATCTCGAATTGCTCCTGGGCCACCAGCGTACCGCCGCCGTCCCGGGTAAACAGTTCGGTCAGCAGCGCACCGTCTTCGGCGTAGCTGACGATATGACTGCGCGCCACGCCGCCACGGCAAGCCTCGGCGGCGGCATCGAGCAACTCAGCCTGATAGTTGCTGCCCAGACGCTGCAGATGCGCCGGCACTTGTTGTGGACGCAATTCACGCACCAGACGGCCGTTTTCATCGATCAAGCCCAGATCGGCGCCGAACAGCAGCAGCTTGTCTGCGGCCAGCTCAATAGCCGCGCGCGTCGCGACGTCTTCGCAAGCGAGGTTGAAAATCTCGCCAGTCGGCGAGTAGCCCAGCGGCGACAGCAGCACGATGGAGCGCTCGTCCAGCAGACGATTGATGCCTTTGCGGTCGACCCGGCGCACTTCGCCGGTGTGGTGGTAGTCCACGCCTTCCAGTACACCGATCGGCCGTGCCGTGACGAGATTCCCGCTGGCGACCCGCAGACGTGAACCCTGCATCGGCGATGAGGCCATGTCCATGGACAACCGCGCCTCGATGGCGATGCGCAATTGACCAACGGCATCGATCACACACTCAAGGGTCGCGGCATCGGTGATGCGCATCCCATGGTGGTAGTGCGGCGTCAGGCCACGCGCGGCAAGGCGGGTTTCGATCTGTGGGCGGGAACCGTGGACCAGCACCAATCGCACGCCCAGGCTGTGTAACAGCACCAGGTCGTGGACGATGTTGCCGAAGTTGGGGTGTTCAACGCCATCGCCGGGCAGCATGACGACAAAGGTGCAATCGCGGTGGGCATTGATGTAAGGCGAAGCGTGACGGAGCCAATTAACGTATTCGGGCATGAACCTGGGCCTGTAATAAATAGCAGCCAAAAAATGGGCGAAACTGAAAACGCACAGCGGGCTGGTGGTTATCGTCGGAACAGGCTTGGCGACACGCGCGCTCTCCTCATGAATACGGGTTTGATGACCGGCAATTTATAAGGCGAACCCTGTAGGAGCTGCCGCAGGCTGCGATCTTTTGATCCTGATCTTAAAAACAAGATCAAAAGATCGCAGCCTGCGGCAGCTCCTACATGGATTCGCATTTCAAGCCACAGGCACCGTGGTTTTGGCCGGTGTCAGGCAGTAATGTTCAATCAGTTGACGTAA